>NZ_JCAFSV010000002.1:0-390490 GCF_059369595.1 Stenotrophomonas sp. YJH_SMC_25
AAACGTCTGCAAGATGGACAATCATCCTTCCTGCAGGCGCCTTCACAAGATACCTGCGCATACTTTCAAAGATCGAGGGAAGTGGCCTCAGCGCCGTTCCCGTGTGCTGCGAAGTTTCCTTCGTAGCGAGCCGCCCATTATGCCAGACTTTTTCAGTCCGTCAACACCCTCGTTCGATCATCTCGTTCGGCGGTGGTGGGCGCCCTGTTGCCGCTGAAGCCCCTTGGTGGCGACCCCTGCGACGGGGGAGGAGAAGTATGTCCCTATTCCCATCGTTTGTGAAGGGGGTGTGGCGATTTTTTTCACCGGATGTTGCATCCGTTCATCCGTCGCGCTGCGGGAGGACCGCCCGAAGAGCAGCCAAGCGTGGGCTTGGCTCTACAAGAGCATAAGGAAGGGCCGGCTGCGCCGGCCCTTCCTTTGTCTCAGGCAGCGACCAGGCGTACGCGGGCGAAGGTGCGCTTGCCGACCTGCAACAGGCCTTCGAAGCCCGGCTGCAGCACCTGCTGGCCGTCTTCGACCACCTCACCGTCCACCTTGACCGCGCGCTCCTTGAGCTTGCGGTTGGCTTCGGAGTTGCTCGGGGTCAGGCCGGCCGCGGTCAGCAGCGCAGCAATACGCAGGCCTTCGACCGGGATCGCCACGTCCTGCAGCGGCAGCTGAGTGATATCGCCCTGCCCGGTCACCGCCGCTTCCCAGCCGGCGATCGCCTGCTCGGCCGCTGCGGCGTCGTGGAAGCGGGTCGCCAGTTCACGCGCCAGGCGCAGCTTGACCACGCGCGGGTTCAGGCCGCCATTGGCCACCTGCTCGCGCAGCTGCACGGCTTCGGCCTGGCTGATGTCGAAGGACAGCAGCTCGATCCAGCGCCACATCAGGGTGTCGTCCACCTTCATGGTCTTGGTGACGATGTCGATGGCCGGTTCGCTGATGCCAATGTAGTTGCCCAGCGACTTGGACATCTTGTTGACGCCGTCCAGGCCCTCCAGCAGCGGCATGGTCAGCACCACCTGCGGCTTCTGGCCGTGGTGCTCCTGCAGGCCACGGCCCATCAGCAGGTTGAACTTCTGGTCGGTACCGCCCAGCTCCACGTCGGCCTCCAGGGCCACGGAGTCGTAGCCCTGCACCAGCGGGTACAGGAACTCATGGATGGCGATGGACTGCTGGGCGGCGTAGCGCTTGGCGAAGTCGTCGCGCTCGAGCATGCGTGCCACGGTGTGCTGGCCGGCCAGGCGGATCATGTCGGCCGCGCCCATCTTGCCGAACCACTCCGAGTTGAAGCGGACTTCGGTACGGCTGCGGTCCAGCACCTTGAACACCTGCTCCTCATAGGTACGGGCGTTGGCCAGCACGTCCTCGCGGCTGAGCGGCTTGCGGGTGAGGCTCTTGCCGGACGGGTCGCCGATCATGCCGGTGAAGTCGCCGATCAGGAAAATGACCTGGTGGCCGAGGTCCTGGAACTGGCGCATCTTGTTCAGCAGCACCGTGTGGCCCAGGTGCAGGTCGGGCGCGGTGGGGTCGAAGCCGGCCTTGATCCGCAGCGGGCGGCCCTCCTGCAGGCGCGCACGCAGATCCTCGAGCTTGAGGATCTCGTCGGCACCACGGCCGATCTGGGCAAGGGCTTCTTCAATCGAGGACACGTGACTACTCCCGGCAACGCCGATTCTTGTGTGGGGTGTTAAAGCAAAGTTAACCCGATTGGCTTCACAAAAGCCAATGGGCACAAGGGTTTGACGCGGTTTTCTCAGGTGTCTATGGTAACCGGCGATCAGGCCCCCGCTCCCGGGCCACCAGGAAAAAACCGCCGATGCACAATTCCGAACAAGGGCGCGCACGCAAGCAGCGCTTCCAGGAACGCCTCCACGTCCTGCACGACAACGCCCTGCATCGGAAGCTCAGGCAACATCTTCCCGCCGCCTTCAACGAGCGCTGGACCCGGCGCCATTGGATGCATGCCAGCCTGTTCGCGACCATCGGCGCCCTGGTGGCGACGATCGTGCCGGGCTTCTCGCACACCATCGACGCCCCCTTTGCCGACAGCCATACCAGCCTGGCACTGCCGTTGCCGCCGCTGGCCATGGCCCGCCAGCAGCAGGTGCCCGGTGACAGCTGGCAGGTGCTGCGCGTGGAACGCGGCCAGACCCTGAGCGATCTGTTCGACAAGGCCGGTATCCCGGCGACCACCCTGCACCGGGTACTGGACCACCCGGGCGCGCGCGAGGCGCTGACCAAGCTTCGCCCGGGCGCCGAGATCGCCTTCGACATGCCGCTGTCCGGCGACCTGCGCAGCATCCGCTTCGACCGCGATGCCGACAACCGGGTGGAGCTGAGCCTGGCCGGTGACGACATCAAGGAGAAGGTGACCAAGCGCGAGACCTCCACGCGCACGGTGGTCACCAGTGGCGAGATCACCAGCTCGCTGTATGCCGCGGCCCGCCGCGCCGGGCTGTCGCCGTCGGCGATCGCGACGATGACCGACGACATCTTCAAGTACGACATCGACTTCTCGAAGGACCTGCAGCCGGGCGACCGCTTCAGCGTGGTGATGGATGAAACCTGGCGCGAAGGCGAGAAGGTGGACACCAGCAAGATTCTGGCGGCGACGTTCACCACCGGTGGCAAGACCTATTCCGGCTTCCGCTTCGACCGCAACGGCAAGTCCGAGTACTACGACATCAACGGCCGTTCGCTGAAGAAGAGCTTCATCCGCATGCCGATCCCGTTCGCGCGGCTGAGCTCGACCTTCGGTGCGCGCAAGCACCCCGTGCTGGGCAAGATGCGCATGCACAAGGGCGTGGACTACGCCGCGCGCACCGGCACCCCGATCATGGCCGCCGGCGACGCCCGCGTGCAGTTCGCCGGCGTGCAGCGCGGTTACGGCAACGTGGTGATCCTCGACCACGGCCGTGGCCACACCACCCTGTATGGGCACATGTCGCGCTTTGCGAACATCAAGACCGGCCAGCGGGTGGCCCAGGGCACGGTGATCGGTTATGTCGGCTCGACCGGCCTGGCCACCGGCCCGCACCTGCACTACGAATTCCGCGTCAACGGCGAGCACCGCAACCCGCTGACCGTGACCATGCCGCCGCCGGAGCCGCTGAAGGGCGCCGAGCTGGTCGCCTTCCGCGCGCAGACCGCGCCGGCGATGGCCCGCATCCAGGGCATGGAGAAGCTGATCTACGCCGATGCCAGCCCGGCACCGACCAGCCGCGACGAGGCCGCCCCCGAGGTGGCCAGCGCCAAGGACAAGAGCAGCGCCGGCCGCAAGCGCGGCTGAGCCCCTGCGTTGACGAAGAAGGACGCGGCAGCACAAGCTTGCCGCGTCCTTTTTTTATGCCCGCCATGAACACGACTGCCGACACTGACGCCCCCCTGTACCTTGGCCTGATGTCGGGCACCAGTGCCGACGGCATCGATGCCGCGCTGGTGCAGTTTCCTGCCGGCGGAGGCTGCCGTTTCGTGCACGGCCTGACCGCCCGCTGGGAGCCGGTGCTGCGTGCACGGCTGGTGGCGCTGGGCGAAGGTGGTCCACTGGATTCGCTGGAGGAGCTGGGCGAGCTGGACGCCCGGATCGCGATCAGCTTCGCCGGGGCCGCCAACCAGCTGCTGGCCGAGGCTGGCGTGGACCGCAGCCAGGTGCGCGCGATCGGCTCGCATGGGCAGACCGTGCGTCACCGGCCGCTGGCCGACCCCGCCTTCACCGTGCAGCTGGGCGACGGCAACCGCATCGCCGAGTTGACCGGGATCACCACGGTCTCCGACTTCCGCCGCCGCGACGTGGCGGCCGGGGGCCATGGTGCGCCACTGATGCCGGCCTTCCACCTGACCATGCTGGGCACGGCCGACGAAGACCGCGCCGTGCTCAATCTGGGCGGTATCGCCAACCTGACCCTGATTCCGCGCGAAGGTGCGGTACGTGGCTTCGATACCGGCCCGGCCAATGCGCTGATGGATGCCTGGTGCCAGCGCCACACCGGCCGGACCTTTGATGCCGACGGCGCGTACGCCGCCAGCGGCGCGGTGGACGAGGGCCTGCTGGCGGGCTGGCGCTCGGACCCGTGGTTCGCGCTGCCGCCGCCGAAGAGCACCGGCCGTGAGCAGTTCCACCTGGCCTGGGCCGAGGCGCACATGGCCGAGGGCCAGTACGCGGCGGCCGACGTGCAGGCGACCCTGCTGGAACTGACCGTGGCAACGGTGGCCGATGCGCTGCTGGCGCAGCAGCCGCAGACCCGCCGCCTGCTGGTCTGTGGCGGCGGGGTGCGCAACCGGCAGCTGATGAAGCGCCTGGCGGCGCGGCTGCCGGACGTGCAGGTGGAATCCAGCGCCGTGCACGGGCTGGACCCGGAGTACGTGGAGGCAATGGGCTTCGCATGGCTGGCGCAGCGGACGGTGGACGGGCTGGCCGGCAACCTGCCAAGCGTGACCGGAGCTAAGGGCCCGCGGATCCTGGGTGCGATCCACCTGGCGTGAGGTGGCGCCATCCACGCGTGGCGTGGATCTACCGGGCAGCCGGACGTGGACTCGTCTCTACAGCATTGCGGCGCGGCCGCTAATCGAAGCCCTGCCCTGCGGGCAAGGCCTGCAGGGCGGCAATGGCATCGGACAGGGCATCCACTTCCGGATCGCCGAAGCCGGAGCGGACTTCCAGTTCACTGCTGAACAGGCCCTGCTCCAGCAAGGCGGCACAGGTCTGTTCGTGGGTCAAGCCGCGGGCGACCGCGACGCGTTTGATACGTTCCAGCAGCAGCGGGTCCAGATCCCGCAGCACAACGTCGGCCATGCTCACTTCCCCGTTCGCAAGGCACCGCCCCCTCGGCGCGTCGGGGCGATGATCCCGCAGACCGGGCGGGCAGGCAATCAGGTCGAGCCGGCGGCCTGGCGACGGCGCTGCTGCAGGATCAGCAGGGCGCAGAGGATCACCACCGGGATCGCCACCAGCGCGGTACCGACGAAGAACAGCGCGTAGCCTTCCAGCAGCGTCCGGCCCTGTGCGAGCGTCTGTACCGACCACCCCGAGAGCCCCTTGAGCGCCTTGCCGGGCATCGCGTAGAACGAGCTGAGCAGCGCGTACTGGGTGGCGGTGTATCCGATGCTGGTCAGGCTCGACATATAGGCGATCAGCGCCGTTCCGGCGAAGCCGCTGGCGAAGTTGTCGATCGCCATGGCGACGGCGAAATGGGTTGTGTCCGGGCCGGAATAGGCCAGCCAGGCAAACGCCAGGTTGGAGGCCGGCCCCAGCACAGCGCCTACCATCAGCGCCGCCAGCACCCCCCAGCGGACCGAGACCAGGCCCGCTGCGGCAATACCGACGAAGGTCGCGACCAGCCCGACCGAGCCACGCACCGCGCCCACGGTGTCCTCGTCCAGGCCGAGATCGACGTAGAACGGGTTGGCCATCGGTCCCATGACGAAGTCGGCCATGCGATAGACGCTGATGGCCACCAGGATCAGGATCGCGCCGCTGCGATGCTCGCGGACGAAGGCGATGAACGGTCCCGCTACGGCGTCGAACAATCCGCGCGGTGTCCACAGCGAGGTCGCCTGCGCCTGCACGGCAGCCACTTCCCGCGCGGGTTCGCGGGCCATGACCACGGCCACCACGCCAAGCGCCATCAGCACGGCCATGATCTCGTAGGAAACCTGCCAGCCGACACGGGCCGCGATGATCAGGATCAGCGCATCGGTGACCAGCAATGCAGTGCGGTAGCCCAGTGCCGAGGATGAGGTCAGCAGTCCAAGCTGCTCGCTGTTGTCAGCACTTTCAATGCGCCAGGCATCGATGACGATGTCCTGGGTGGCCGAAGCAAACGCCACGATCACGGCCATCACGCCGAACACGACGATGTGCTGCCAGGCGATACCCAGGAACTGGATCTGGCCCCCCTTGGGCTGGACCAGCGCCATGCCGACCAGGCCCACCACCACAACCAGCTGCGACAGCAGCATCCAGCCACGGCGGCGGCCAAAGCGGCCGAACAGAGGCACGTCGGTCTTGTCGACGATCGGTGCCCACAGGAACTTCATGGTGTAGGCCAGCCCGACCCATGACAGGAAGCCGATCGTACTCAGCTCGATGCCTTCCTTGCGCATCCAGAAGCCGAGCGTGTTGCCCACCAGATAGATCGGCAGGCCGGAACTGAAGCCGAGCAGCAGCATCGCCAGCACCTTGCGCTGGCTCAGGTTGGACAACACCTGCTGCCACGGTCGGCGCGGCTTGGCAGCCTCGGTCACAGGTCGTAGTCCACGGTGAACGGGGCGTGGTCGGAGAAGCGCTCGTCGCGGTAGATCGAGCAGCTTCGCAGGCGGTCACGCAGGCCCGGGGTGATGAACTGGTAGTCGATGCGCCAACCGACATTGTTGGCACGGGCGGCGCCGCGGTTGCTCCACCAGGTGTAGTCCTCTCCGGTGGGGTTGAGCAGGCGGTAGGCATCGGCCCAGCCGCGACCGGCGGCGACATCGGTGGCCTGGCCGTGGTCGGCGCAGAGGGCGTTGAGCCAGTCGCGTTCCTCCGGCAGGCAGCCGGAATTCTTCTGGTTGGACTTCCAGTTCTTGATGTCCAGCGCCGAACGCACGATGTTCCAGTCGCCGCACAGCACGTAGTCGCGGCCGCTGCGCGCCCACTCCTCCAGGATCGGCCGCAGCCATTCCATCACTTCGAACTTGAAGCCCTGGCGCAGGTCGCCCGAGCTGCCGGACGGGATATAGAAGGAGACCACGCTGAGGTTGCCGTAGCGTGCCTCGATGTAGCGGCCTTCGTCGTCGAACGGGGCCCAGCCCAGCGACGTGATGACCTGGTCCGGCTCGCGCTTGCTGTAGATCGCCACGCCGCTGTAGCCCTTCTTGGTAATGGCGTCGCGGTAGAAGCAGTGGTGGCCGTCCGGGCGGAACATCGGGTCGCTCAGCTGGTCTTCCTGGGCCTTGGTTTCCTGGATGCACAGGACATCGGCATCCTGGGCACGGAACCAGTCGAGGAAGCCCTTGGTCGCGGCGGAACGGATGCCATTGGCGTTGAAACTGATGATGCGCATGCGGAAGACCTACGGCGGGAAACCGGGCAAGCATACCGGTTGACTGCAGGGCTGCGCAGTCCGCCGGGTGGGCCCGCCAGCGCCTTCACACGGGGCCGGACGAGCGCGAAACGCCCAGCTGGATTAGGATTTGTGCTCCAAATGAAGATGAATCGAGTTTTGATGAGCGACCACCGCCACCGTTTCCTGCAGTTGGCCCTGACCGCCGACGCCCTTCGCTTCGGCCAGTTCACCCTCAAGTCCGGCCGGCTGAGCCCCTATTTCTTCAACGCCGGGCGCTTCGACTCCGGCTCGCTGCTGTCCCAGCTCGGCGCGTGCTATGCCGATGCCATCGATGCCAGCGGGATCAAGTACGACGTGGTGTTCGGCCCGGCCTACAAGGGCATCCCGCTGGCCACCGCGATGGCCTGCGAGCTGGCCCAGCGCGGCCGCGACCTGCCGCTGTCGTTCAACCGCAAGGAAGCCAAGGACCATGGCGAGGGTGGCCAGCTGATCGGCGCCGACATGCAGGGCAAGCGCGTGCTGATCGTCGACGACGTGATCACCGCCGGTACGGCGATCCGCGAAGCGCTGGGCATCATCCGCGCCGCCGGTGGCACCCCGGCCGGCATCGTGGTGGCACTGGACCGCCAGGAGATCGCTTCGGAGACCGACCGCCGTTCTGCCGCGCAGTCGGTGGCCGAAGAAGCCGGTATCCCGGTGATCGCCGTGGCATCGCTGGCCGATCTGCTTGATTTCGCCTCCGGCAACCCGGAACTTGTGGGTTACCGGCAGCCGCTGGAAGCCTACCGGGCCCAGTACGGCGTTCGTTCGATCCGCTGACCGACCCAGGGGAAAGGTCATGTCCCGAGTTCCTGCTGTCCTCTTCGCCGGCCTGCTGCTGGTCGTGCCGTTCACCGTACCGGCGCAGTCGCGCGACAGCGGCAAGGCGGAAAAGAAGCTGTACTGCTGGAACGAGGGCAAGGAGCGGATCTGCAGTGATTCGCTGCCGGCCGACGCGGTCAACCATGCCCGCGAGGAATTCAATGCGAGCACGGGCCTGCGCAATGCGCAGGTCCAGCGCGCGTTGACCGACGAGGAGCGTGCCGCTGCCAGCACCGCTGCGCAGCAGCAACAGCTGGACCTGATGGCCGAGCAGACCCGCCAGCGCACCGAGCAGGCCATGTTGTCCACCTACGGCAGCGAGGCCGACCTGCGCCGGGTGTTTGCCGAGCGCCAGGAAGTGCTGGACAACAACCTGAAGACAGCCGAGTACAACGTCACCAGCCTGCGTGAGTCGCTGGTGGCGCTGCTGTCGGCGGCGGGAGACCGCGAGCTGGCCGGCGCCAAGGTGGCCGACAAGCAGGCCGAGGCGATCCGCAAGCGGCATGCGCAGCTGCAGGCGCAGCAGCGCCTGCAGGCCGGGCTGGTGCAGCAGCAGCAGGCGTTGAAGGCCGAGATCGACAGCACCCTGCAGCGCTATCGCGAGCTGAAGGGGCTGGTGCCGGCGGACGCTCCGGCGGGCTGACGGCGCTGACTCCGCCGGGCATGGCCCGGCGCTACCCCGGGCCTGGTTACGGGTTGGCCCACGGAATTTATGCACTCTTTACGCGTCGGCCCGGTCCGGCGCGTAGTGCGTTTATGGGGGGTAGGACGACGATGGCGGCCTGAGGTGGAGGGGTTCCACCAGGACGCTATTGCAATGTCCCCCTGGCTGTCGTTGTTGTGTGGCGTGCTGGTGCTGGTTGCCGCCGCCTATCTCCTTTATGTCGTGCTGCGGCCCGAGTCGTTCTGAGCGGAGCCGGCCATGACTGAGATGCTTGTGATTATTGCCGCCAGCCTGCTGCTGGCGTGGCCGCTGGGCCTGTACCTGGCGCGCGTGATGCGCGGCACGCCGATGAAGGTCGACGTGCTGTTCCACTGGATCGAGAAGCCGCTGTACAAGGTGCTTGGCGTCGATCCATCGCGCGCCATGTCCTGGCGCGGCTATGTGCTGGCCTTCGTGCTGAGCAACGTGGTGGTCGCGGTGCTGACCCAGGCGGTGTTCATGACCCAGGCCTGGTTGCCGTTGAACCCGGACCAGATCCCGAACATGCGCTGGGACACCGCGCTGCACACGATGATCTCGTTCCTGACCAACACCAACCAGCAGCACTATTCGGGCCAAGCGCAGCTGTCCTACTTCTCGCAGATGACCGGCATCACCGGCCTGCAGGTGGTGACGCCGATGATGGGCCTGGCGCTGGCGGTGGCGACGCTGCGCGCGTTGTTCTCGCGTGCGCCGCAGGCTGCGGCGGCCACCGGCAGCGGCGATGACCGCCAGGTGGCGGTGGGCAACTACTACGTGGACGTGGTGCGCCTGTGCGTGCGCTTCCTGCTGCCGCTGTGCCTGGTGTGGACGCTGGTGCTGACCAGTCAGGGCGTGCCGTCGACGATGGCCGGTGGGCCACAGGCCACGCCGATCGATGCCAGCGCTGGCATGGCCGAACAGAAACTGCCGTTGGGACCGGTGGCGGCGATGGTCGCGGCCAAGCAGCTGGGCGCCAACGGCGGCGGCTGGTATGGCCCGAACAGCAGCTTCCCGCTGGAGAACCCGACCCCGCTGTCGAACGCGCTGGAGATCGTCGGCATCCTGCTGGTGCCGATGGCGGTGATCTTCATGATCGGCGCGTTCACCGGCCGGCGCCGCTTCGGCGCCCTGGTGTTCAGCTGCATGCTGGGCATGTCGCTGCTGTCCACCGGCGCGATGATGTGGAGCGAAGGGCATAGCGCCAGCGCCGCCACCCCGCTGCTGATGGAAGGCAAGGAAGTGCGCTTCGGCGCCGATGGCACTGCGCTGTGGGCGGCGGTGACCACCCAGGTCTCCAACGGCTCGGTCAACGGCATGCACGATTCGCTGGCGCCGCTGAGTGGCGGCATCGCGATGGTCAACATGCTGGTCAGCGCGATCTGGGGCGGCATCGGTTGTGGCCTGCAGCAGTTCATCGTGTACCTGCTGCTGGGTGTGTTCCTGGCCGGGTTGATGACCGGGCGCACGCCGGAACTGTTCGGCCGCAAGCTGGAGACGCCACAGGTGCGCCTGCTGGCCCTGCTGGTGCTGCTGCAGCCGATCACCCTGCTGGTGTTCACCGCGATCACCCTGGCCGTGCCCGGCCTGGCGGGCACCTCCAATCCCGGCTTCCATGGCATCAGCCAGGTGTTCTACGAGTATGTCTCGGCCTATGCCAACAACGGTTCGGGCTTCGAAGGGCTGGGAGACGCCACGCTGTGGTGGAACCTGAGCTGCTCGCTGGTGCTGCTGCTGGGCCGCTTCCCGCTGCTGATCATCCCGCTGGTGGTGGCTGCACAGCTGGCTGCCAAGCGCCAGGCGCCGGAGTCTGCCGGCAGCCTGCAGATCGAAACGCCGACCTTCGCCCTGACCCTGGTCTCGGTGATCGTCATCCTGACCGTGCTGCAGTTCATGCCGGCGCTGGTACTCGGCCCGATCGCCGACCACCTGAGCCTGGGACTGCACTGAGGACACCGCAATGAGTACCCATGCAAGTTCAACCCGTAGTTCCCTCGCACCGCGCCCTGCCCTGCTGGATGGCGCAGGCCTGCGCCGTGCCCTGGTCGAGGCAGTGCGCAAGCTGTCGCCGATGCATCTGGTGCGCAGCCCGGTGATGGCGGTGGTGATGGCCGGCACGATCGTGGCCGCGATCGTCACCCTGACCGGCAATGCGCCGCTGGGCTTTGGCCTGGCGGTGACCGCGATCCTGCTGGTGACCGTGCTGTTCGGCAATTTCGCCGAAGCCGTGGCCGAAGCACGTGGCCGTGGCCAGGCCGCATCGCTGCGCCGCGCCCGCCAGGACCTGGTGGCGCGCCGCCTGGCCGCACCGCAGCCGGGTGCCGCGGAAACCCAGCTGCCAGCCGCCGAGCTGCGCCCGGGCGACCATGTGATCGTCAGCGCCGGTGAGCTGGTACCGGCCGATGGCGAGATCGTGCAGGGCCTGGCCACCATCAACGAAGCAGCGGTGACCGGCGAATCGGCACCGGTGCTGCGCGAGGCCGGTACCGACCGTTCCGGTGTGATCGGCGGAACCAAGGTGCTGTCCGACCAGATCATCGTGCGGGTGACCGCCGAGCCGGGCCACAGCTTCCTGGACCGGATGATCGCGCTGGTGGAAGGCGCCAACCGGCAGAAGACGCCGAACGAGATCGCACTGACCCTGCTGCTGGCGGCGATGACGCTGACCTTCCTGGTGGTGGTGGCGACGCTGCCGGCCATTGGCGCAGCGGTAGGCGTGCAGGTTGACCCGCTGCTGCTGATCGCGCTTCTGGTCTGCCTGATCCCGACCACCATCGGCGGCCTGCTGCCGGCCATCGGCATCGCCGGCATGAACCGCGCGTTGGCCGCCAACGTGCTGGCCAAGTCGGGCAAGGCGGTGGAAGTCGCGGGAGACGTGGACGTGCTGCTGCTGGACAAGACCGGCACCATCACCTACGGCGACCGCCAGGCCAGCCACTTCCATCCGTTGGCCGGTATCGATGCCAGCCAGCTGCGTGAAGCGGCGCTGTTGTCCTCGCTGGCCGACCCGACCCCGGAAGGCAAGTCGATCGTGCGCCTGGCGCGCGAACAGGGCTGCGCCACCGCCGAACCGGACCACGCCGAGTACCTGGCGTTCAGTGCGCAGACCCGCATGTCCGGCGTGGATCTTGAACATGGGCGGCAGATCCGCAAGGGTGCCGCCGATGCGATCCGTGCCCACGTACAGGCGCTGGGCGGCAATGTACCGGCTGAACTGGCCGGCCGCGTCGAGCAGGTCGCACGCAACGGTGCCACCCCGCTGGTGGTGGCCGAGGGCCGCCACGTGCTGGGCGTGATCGAACTGTCGGACGTGGTCAAGCACGGCATGCGCGAGAAGTTCGCGCAGCTGCGGGCGATGGGCATCCGCACGGTGATGATCACCGGCGACAACCCGCTGACCGCCGCCGCGATCGCTGCCGAAGCCGGTGTCGACGACTACATCGCCGAGGCGCGACCGGAAGACAAGCTGGCGCGCATCCGCCAGGAGCAGGCCGGTGGCCGCCTGGTGGCGATGGTCGGTGACGGTACCAACGACGCCCCGGCACTGGCCCAGGCCGACATCGGCCTGGCGATGAACTCCGGTACGCAGGCGGCGAAAGAGGCCGGCAACATGGTCGACCTCGATTCGGACCCGGCCAAGCTGCTGGCAGTGGTGGAAGTAGGCAAGCAGCAGCTGATCACCCGCGGCGCGCTGACCACCTTCTCGCTGGCAAACGACGTCTCCAAGTACTTCGCGATCCTGCCGGCGCTGTTCGCCGCGGCCGTTCCGACCATGGCTGCCTTGAACGTGATGCAGCTGTCGAGCCCGCGCAATGCGGTGCTGGCGGCGCTGATCTTCAACGCCCTGGTGATTCCCGCCCTGATCCCGCTCGCCCTGCGTGGCGTGCGCTTCCGCCCGGCCACCGCAACGGCGCTGCTGCGCCGGAACATGCTGGTGTACGGCCTCGGCGGCGTGCTGCTGCCGTTCGCAGCGATCAAGGTGATCGACCTCCTTCTTGTCCTGGTATTCGGCGCATGAACCGTTCTGCTTCCACCTCCACTTCCCTGTCCCGCGAACCGAAGGCCGAGGCCCGGGTGGCCAGCCTGCAGGACGGCGCCAGCTGGCGCCCGGCGATCGGCCTGGGCCTGGCCACCCTGCTGCTGGCCGGTGCGGTCTACGCCGGCATCGCCACCGGCTTCGCCGGCCTGGCCTACCCGACCCAGGCCGAGGGCAGCCTGCTGCGCGATGGCAGCGGTCAGGTGCGCGGCTCGGCGTGGCTGTCGCAGCCGTTCGCCGGTGACGGCTACTTCCAGGCACGTCCGTCGGCGGCCAACTACGACCCGATGGCGGCAGCCGGTTCCAACCTGGCGCGCAGCAACCCGGCGCTGGCCGAGCGTGTTGCCGCCAGCACCGCGGCGGTGGCCGCACGCGAAGGCGTTGCCCCGGCGCAGGTTCCTGCGGACCTGGTCACCCAGTCCGCCGGCGGCCTGGATCCTCAGCTGTCACCGGCTGCAGCGCAGTTGCAGGTAGCTCGCGTGGCGCGTGCCCGTGGCCTGCCGGTGGAACGCGTGCAGGCACTGGTGCAGGCGCATACCGAAGGTCGCCAGTGGGGCCTGTTCGGCCAGCCGCGGGTGAACGTGGTGACGCTGAACTTCGCGCTGGACCACGCGGCCAAGGCGCCGTGATGCCGGCCTGCACCGGCTGCGCGCACAATGGCACCCATGACTGATGCGCGTACCCGCCAGGCCGATGCCCTGGTCGAAGGCCTGCAACGCGAAGCCGGCGGCAAGCTGACCGTGTTCCTCGGCGCGGCGCCGGGCGTGGGCAAGACCTACGCCATGCTGACCCGCGCGCAGGAACAGCTGCGTCGCGGCGTCGACCTGGTGGTCGGGTTGGTGGAAACCCATGGCCGTGCCGATACCCAGGCGCTGCTGGAGGGGCTGCCACAGCTGCCGCTGAAGGACGTGGCCTACCACGGCCATGCCCTGCAGGAGATGGACCTGGATGCCGTGCTCGCACGGCATCCGGCCTTGGTGCTGGTGGACGAACTGGCCCATCGCAATGCACCCGGCAGCCGCCACGAACGGCGCTGGCAGGATGTGATGGAGCTGCTGGACGCCGGCATCGACGTCTGGACCACGATCAACATCCAGCATCTGGAAAGCCTCAATGACGTGGTGATGCGCATCACCGGCGTACGCGTGAGCGAGACCGTGCCGGATGGGGTGCTCGACCGCCTGCACGACATCGTGCTGGTCGACCTGCCGCCGCGCGAGCTGATCGCGCGCCTGCAGCAGGGCAAGGTCTATGTGCCCGAACAGGCCGCGCAGGCGCTGCAGGCGTTCTTCTCGCCGGCCAACCTCACCGCACTGCGCGAGCTGGCCATGCAGGAGGCCGCCGACCGCGTCGACAGCAGCCTGCGTGAAGCGCGCGCCGCGCGCGGCGAGAGCAACCTGCCACTGCGTCGTGGCGTGCTGGTGGCCATTGATGGCGGCGGTCAGAGCGAGTACCTGGTGCGGGTGGCGCGGCGCATCGCCGAACGCCGCGATGCGCCGTGGACGGTGGTGACCGTGCAGGGCCGACGCCAGGACGAGGCGACCCGGCGCGAGATCGATGCTGCGTTCGCCCTGGCACGCCGCCTCGGCGGCGACGCCGAACTGCTGCATGGATCGAGCATCGCCGATGCCCTGCTCGATCACGCCGCGCACAACGGCGTGTCGACCCTGGTGCTCGGCCGGACCCGCGAACGTCCACTGGCGCGGATGTTCAACCGCACCCTGACCCAGCAGCTGATCCAGCGCGGCGCGCATTACGAGATCACCATCATCAGCACCCCGCAGGCACGTGCGCGCTCGCGCCGCGAGGGCCTGCTGCCGCCGATGCGCGGCATCAGCTACGAACCGGTGCAGGCGCTGATCGCCACCGCGCTGGCCTGTGCGGTGGCATGGCTGGCCGAACGCTGGGTCGGCATGGCCGACCTGTCGATGGTGTTCATCGTGGCGGTGGTGCTGGTGGCCGCACGCACGCGCGCCAGCGTGGCGGTGATGGCGGCGATCCTGTGCTTCCTCGCCTACAACTTCCTGTTCATCGCACCGCGCTTCACCTTCGCCATCGGCGCGCGCCAGGGCGTGATCACCGTGTTCCTGTTCCTGGCCGCCGCGCTGGTGGCCGGACGCCTGGCCTCGCGCCTGCGCATGCAGGTGATTGCGCTGCGTGCGGCGAATCGACATGCGCGTGCGCGCCAGCAGCTGGGACGGCAGCTGGCCAGCGCGGCCGGCAACGGCGAGGTGGCGCAGGCGGGTCGGCATGCACTGGAACAGGCCATGGACGTTCCAGCGTGGCTACGGATCGGCGCCGATACCGCAACCGGTGGCCGCAGCCAGCCGGGCGATACCGACTTGGCCGCCGCCGATTGGGCACTGCGCCACGGCCAGCCGAGCGGGCGCTTCACCGACACCCTGGCCGGTGCGCAATGGTGGTTCCTGCCGCTGCTGGATGGCGAAGACCGCGCCATCGGCGTGGCGGGCCTTTACCTGCCCGGCGCACAGGCGCGCCTGCTGCCCGAGCAGCGGCAGCTGGCCGAGGCGATGGTCGATGACATCGCCCAGGCCGCGCTGCGCACGCGGCTGGTGGCCGAACTGGAGCAGGCCCACGTCAGCAACGAGACCGAGCGGCTGCGCTCGGCCCTGCTCTCTTCGGTGTCACACGACCTGCGCTCGCCGCTGGCGGCGATGATCGGTTCGGCCGACAGCCTGGCCAGCTACGGTGCGGCGATGGATACGGCTGATCGCCGTGCCCTGCTGGACACCATTCTGGTCGAAGGCGAGCGGCTGGACCGCTACATCCAGAACCTGCTGGACATGACCCGGCTCGGCCACGAAGGGTTGAAGATCAACCGCGACTGGATCGGCGTGGACGAGCTGATCGGCTCGGCGGCGCGGCGCCTGCAGCGCTACCAGCCCAAGGTGCGGCTGGAGCTGGATATTCCGGCCACGCTCGCGCCGATCTGGGTACACCCGGCGCTGGTTGAACAGGCGGTGTTCAACGTGATGGAAAACGCGGCCAAGTTCTCGCCACCCGATGCCGCCGTGCAGGTGCAGGCGCGCGAACTGGACGGACAGCTGCGCATCGATGTGATCGATGCCGGCCCCGGCATTCCCGATGACGAGCGCGCGCGCATCTTCGACATGTTCTACAGCGTCGAGCGCGGCGACCGTGGCCGCCACGGCACCGGCCTGGGCCTGACCATCTGCCAGGGCATGGTCGGTGCGCATGGCGGCAGCGTGCAGGCGCTGCCCGGACGCGACGGTCGCGGTACCCTGATCCGCATCACCCTGCCCCTGCTCAAGCCAGCCTCCCACGATGAGCCCGACTCCGATTGACGCCAGCGCGCCGGCCCCGCGCGTGCTGGTGATCGATGATGAAACCCAGATCCGCCGGTTCCTGGACATCAGCCTGCGCGCGCAGGGCTACCAGGTGCGGCAGGCGGCCACCGGCCAGGAAGGCCTGCAGCTGGCGGCCAGCGAGGACATGGACCTGGTGATCCTGGACATCGGCCTGCCGGACATGGAAGGCCATGAGGTGCTGGAGCAACTGCGGCAGTGGAGCCAGGTGCCGGTGATCATGCTGACCGTGCGTGCGGGTGAAGCCGAAAAGGTGCGCGCACTGGATACCGGCGCCAATGACTACGTGACCAAGCCGTTCGGCACCCAGGAGCTGATGGCGCGGGTGCGGGCGCTGCTGCGCACGCGCAGCGTGCCCAGCGACGGCACGCCACCGGTGTTCGACGATGGCCATCTGCATGTGGATCTCGTACGCCGCGAAGTGGCGCTGGATGGCGAGCCGGTGGCGCTGACCCGCAAGGAATACGCGCTGCTGTCGCTGCTGCTGCGCAATGCCGGGCGCGTGGTGACCCAGCCGCAGATCCTGCAGGAGATCTGGGGCCCGACCCACCAGCACGACACCCACTACCTGCGCATCCTGGTCGGCAAGCTGCGGCACAAGCTGGGCGACTCAGCGCTGGATTCGCGCTACCTGTTCACCGAGCCGGGCGTGGGATTGCGGTTCAAGGGGTAGTGCCGGCCGCTGGCCGGCAACTGCAGGGTGTGTGAGGTTCATGGGCTTGCCGGCCAACGGCCGGCACTACCCATTCTGCTGCAGCTTCCAAAGGGGTCAGAACCCCAGCGGGGTGTCGCCCAGCACCGGCTGCAGCTGGCTGCGGAAAAGCGCCTGGATGCGTTCCAGTGCCGCCTCGTCGTTGCCCTCGAAGCGCAGCACCAGCACCGGCGTAGTATTGGAAGCACGCACCAGGCCCCAGCCATCGGGGAAGTCCACGCGCAGGCCGTCGATGGTCGACAGGCGGCCGCCCACATACGGGTTGTCCGGCGACTGTGCCGCCGCCACCAGCAGCGCCACCAGCGCATGAGGCGTGCCTTCGGCCACCGGCACCTTCAGTTCCGGCGTGGCCACCATCTCCGGCAGCTCGGCCAGCACCTCGTCCGGGGTTTCCTCGCGCTGCGCCAGGATCTCCAGCAGTCGTGCGGCGGCATACAGGCCATCGTCGAAACCGAACCAGCGCTCCTTGAAGAAGAAGTGGCCGCTCATCTCGCCGGCCAGCTCGGCATCGGTCTCGCGCATCTTCGCCTTCATCAGCGAGTGCCCGGTCTTCCACATCAACGGGCTGCCACCATTGCGCAGCACGTGATCGGACAGCTTGCCGGTGCACTTCACGTCGTAGATCACCATCGCGCCGGGGTTGCGCATCAGCACGTCGGCGGCGAACAGCATCAGCAGGCGGTCGGCATAGATGATCCTGCCTTCGCCGGTGACCACGCCCAACCGGTCTCCGTCGCCATCGAAGGCGACGCCGAGGTCGGCGCCGAAGCGCTTGACCGTCTGCACCAGGTCTTCCAGGTTGGCCGGCTCGCTCGGGTCGGGATGATGGTTGGGGAAGGTACCGTCGACATCGCAGTACAGCGGGATGACTTCGGCGCCGATGGCTTCCAGCAGCTGTGGTGCAAGCGCACCGGCGACGCCGTTGCCGGCATCGGCCACGACCTTCAACGGGCGGTCCAGCTGCACGTCGTCGGCGATGCGCTGGATGTAGTCGGCACTGACATCGCGCTGCTGGTAATCGCCCGGCTCGGCCGCCTGCGCCAGGCGCCCCTCGACGATGCGCTGGTAGAGATCGGTGATGGCATCGCCTGACAGCGTCTCGCCGCCGATGACCACCTTGAAGCCGTTGTACTCGGGCGGGTTATGACTGCCGGTGACCGCCACGCAGGTGCCGGTGCGCAGGTGGAAGGCGGCGTAATAGACGACCGGGGTCGGTGCCAGGCCAATGTCGATCACCGCGCAACCGGTGCGACGCAAGCCTTCGGCCAATCCCGCAGCCAGTTCCGGGCCGGACAGGCGGCCATCACGGCCGATCACCACCTCGCGCAGACCCTGTTCCAGCGCCACGGTACCGATGGCCTGGCCGATCAGCGCGGCGGTCTTCGGCGTCAGTTCGCTGCCGACCACGCCACGGATGTCGTAGGCGCGGAAGATGCCGGCGGCCAGTTCCCCGGCAGGGACCGGTGGTGGCGGCGGCGCAGTGTCCGCGGCGCTGGCGGCGGCCACCGGTGGCGGCGCCATCTGCAGGCTCTCGCTCAGGGTCGGGCCATGATCCGCTTCCGCCACGGCCGCACGGCGCGGCAAAGGCAGCGACTTCGGCAGCCGGCCGCGACCCACCACCAGCAGCACGGCGATGAACGCCAGCAGCAGCGCGACGATGGCACTGGCCAGCGAACCCAGGCCCAGCGGACCCGCTTCGACATTCGGTACGGCGGCCACCAGCCGCAACGGCGTGCCCGGAACCGGGCGCGCCAGCGCTTCGGCGCTCTCGGCCAGGCCAGCGTCGCCCTGGGCAACGAGGTCATGCGTGCCTTGGCGCAGGCCCAGGAAACCGGTGGACGGGGCGCTCACCTGGTCCAGCGGCGAGGTCAGCCGCAGCAATGGCTGGCGCACGTAGAGCACTGCCGGGCCAAGGCTGCCCAGCTGCACCGGAGCCGCCAGACCCAGGCGATTGCCACCTGCATCGCGGACCACGCGCAGGCCAGGCTTGCCCTCGGCCAGCGCTTGTTCCAGCAGGGCCAGGCGTGCGTAGCCGAAGGTGGCCGGGTCGGCATAGGCCGTGGCCAGATCGGCGGTCAGCACGTCAGCCTGCTCCACGCCGGTCCAGCTCTCGCGCACGGCCAGCGCCGCTGCCGCGGCGTCGCCGGCCTGCAGTGCCTGCTGCACGCGTTCGTTCTTCAACTGCTGCTGCAGCTGCTTCAGCTGGCCGGCTGCGGCCTCCTGCAAGCCCTGCACGGCCTGGTCACGCGCTTCTTCCAGCGCCTGGCCGTTGGCCTCCTGCCGCCATTGCTGCACCGCGCTCCATCCGAACCAGCCGGCCAGCAGGACCAGCAGCACCCCCAGTAGTGGCGCACTGCGTCCCAACGACCGTTCCCGCTGCCCTTCCCCGATGCCGCTCATCAATGTCCCCCGTCAACGCACCCCGGTATGGCCGAATCCACCCGTTCCCCGCACGCTGTCGGTGAAGGTATCCACCACCTGCAGGCTGACGCGGGCAATCGGCACGACCACCAGCTGCGCGATGCGATCGCCCGGCTCGATGGTGAAGGCCTCGCGGCCACGGTTCCAGACGCTGATCAGCAACGGGCCCTGGTAATCGGCGTCGATCAGGCCGGTGCCGTTGCCGAGCACGATGCCGTGGCGATGGCCCAGCCCGGAACGCGGCAGGATCACCGCGCACAGGTGCGGATCAGCGATATGGATGGCCAGGCCGCTGGGCACCAGCGCGGTGTCGCCCGGCTGCAGGGTCAGCGCGGTATCCAGCGCCGCGCGCAGGTCCATGCCGGCGCTGGCTTCGGTGGCGTAGGCGGGCAGCGGCCAGCTGTCGCCGAAACGCGGATCAAGCAGCTTGACCTGCAGCGGTTGGGAAGTGGAAGCCTGGGTCATGCCTGGAGTCTCCGCGCGATCAGCGCCAGCAGTTGTTCGGCCAGCTCGCGCTTGGAGGTGGCCGGGAATATCTGTTCACCGTCCTGCCAGAAGGCCGTGGCGGCATTGTTGTCGCTCTCGAAACCGCCGCCACTGATGCCGACCTGGTTGGCGATCACCAGGTCCAGGCGCTTGTCGACCAGCTTGCCACGCGCATATTTCTCCACGTCGTGGGTCTCGGCGGCGAAGCCGACCACCAGCTTCAGCGACTGCGTCTGTGCAGCGACTTCGGCGAGGATGTCCGGCGTGCGCACCAGCTCGATCACCAGCGACTGGCTGTCGGCGGTCTTCTTCAGCTTCTGCGGCGCGACCTGGCGTGGCGTGTAGTCGGACACTGCGGCAGCACCGATATAGATGTCGGCCGGCAACGACTTCAGCACGGCATCGCGCATCTGCGCGGCCGAGCGCACGTCCACGCGCTGCACGCCGGCTGGCGTCGGCAGCTGTACCGGACCGCTGACCAGCACCACCTGGGCGCCCATCGTCGCGGCGGCCGCGGCCAGGGCAAAGCCCATCTTGCCGCTGCTGCGGTTGCCGACGTAACGCACCGGATCGATGTCTTCATAGGTCGGGCCGGCGCTGATCAGCAGGCGAAGGCCCTGCAGCGCGCGGGTTTCCGGTGCGACAACCGCCGCTGCAGCACTGCCATTGGCAGCCAGCGCGGCAACGATGTCGCCCGGTTCGGCCAGACGGCCGGGACCGGATTCGCCTTCGGCCAGCGGACCGTCGACCGGGCCGATCACCTGCGCGCCGCGCTGGCGCAGCAGGGCGATGTTGGCCTGGGTGGCCGGATGCAGCCACATGCGGTGGTTCATCGCCGGGCAGATCGTCAGCGGCGCGGTACTGGCCAGGCACACGGTGCTGACCAGATCATCGGCGTGGCCCTGGGCCAGCCGGGCCAGCAGATCGGCGGTACCCGGGGCGACCACGATGCGGTCGGCCCAGCGGGCCAGCTCGATGTGGCCCATGGCCTGTTCGGCGGCGCTGTCCCACAGCGTGGTGCGGGTGGGTTGCCCGGACAGGGCCTGGAAACTGAGCGGAGTGACGAACTGCTGTGCTCCGGCGGTCATCGCCACCTGCACCTGGGCACCGGCGTCGCGCAGGCGCCGCACCAGTTCCAGGGCCTTGTAGGCCGCGATCCCGCCTCCGACGCACAACAGCAGTTTCTGACCTTCCAGCGCGCGGGCCGGCGCGGGGGAAGCGTTGGGGGAGTCAGCCACCTGGAATTCCTGTGCAAACGAGGGCGCTAGCTTACCCGATGGTCGGTAATGTCCCGGTGCAGGGCGCACATAGCGGGCGGCTATCAGCAGATGGAGTCCGTCTCCGTTGACCCGGGATTCACCCGGTACCAGTTTCGGACCTTTCCTATACCTCTACGGGTCTGCGCTTTTGCAGAATCAGGCATTGGCTGCCGCCCGCCGTGGCCTGTTCGACCTTCGAGGAGCCGCGTGCATCCGCGCATCATCATCGCCGACGACCATCCCGTGGTCCTGCATGGCATCCGTATCGTGCTGCAGACCTACCTGATGGACATCGTCGGCAGTGCGCGCGACGGCGCCCAGCTGCTGGAGCTGGTGGATCACCACGACTGCGATGCGGTGCTGACCGACCTGTCGATGCCGGGTGCCGGTCCGGACGGTCCGGAGCTGATCGACGCGCTGCGCATGCGCCGCCCTGGCCTGCCGGTGGTGGTGCTGACCGGCGCCCGCCATCCCGGCCTGCTGGACAGCCTGCTGCGGGAGGGTATCAGTGGCCTGGTCGACAAGTGCGCCGATTTCGCCGAACTGCCCCACGCGCTGAACGCCGCGCTGGCCGGGCAGGTATTCGTTTCCCAGCAGCTGCGCCACCACCTGCAGGCGCGCGACCTGCTGTTTCCGCGTCAGCCGGCGCCGTTGTCGGCACGCGAACAGGAAGTGCTGGAGCTGCTGGCAGCCGGCCTCAGCGTGAACGAAGTCGCCGAACGCTGCGGGCGCAGCCCGAAGACCATCAGCCGGCAGAAGGCCGAAGCCAAGCGCAAGCTGGGCCTGCAGAACAACCAGGAACTGTTCGACTACCTGCAGACCCGGCGCGGCTGAGGCAACCTCCGACCCCAGTCCGCGGCATGCCCCGATGGGAGCCACCGCAAGGTCTGGCGATGATGGGCCATGCCCATCCATGACTGGCCCGAACAGGAACGCCCCCGCGAGAAGCTGATCGCGCGCGGGCCCACGGCACTTTCCGACGCCGAACTGCTGGCCCTGTTTCTCGGCTCCGGGTTCGGTGGCCGCGATGCCGTGCAGACCGCGCGCGACCTGCTGCAGGCGCACGGCCCGTTGAGGGTACTGCTCGACCGCCCCGCCGCCGAGCTCGCCCGCCTGCCCGGGCTCGGCCCGGCACGCAGTTGCACGCTTGCTGCCGGGCTGGAACTGGCCCATCGCTACCTGGCGGCCGAGCTGGAGCACGGCGAGGCGGTTGGCAACAATCCGGCGGCGGTCGGCCGCTACCTGCAGCACCGGCTGCGTGGCCAGGCCCGCGAGGTCTTCATGGCCCTGTTCCTGGACAACCGCCACCGCCTGATCGCCTGTGAAGAGCTGTTCCACGGCACCATCAACGCCGCACCGGTCTACCCCCGCGAAGTGGTGCGGCGCGCCCTGCTGCACAACGCGGCGGCGGTGATCCTCAGCCACAACCACCCTTCCGGCGACCCGGAACCCTCCAGTGC
The DNA here is from genome assembly GCF_059369595.1 of Stenotrophomonas sp. YJH_SMC_25. Taxonomy (NCBI): domain Bacteria; kingdom Pseudomonadati; phylum Pseudomonadota; class Gammaproteobacteria; order Lysobacterales; family Lysobacteraceae; genus Stenotrophomonas; species Stenotrophomonas sp. YJH_SMC_25. Next base: position 22,296 of record NZ_JCAFSV010000002.1, read on the forward strand.
CGATACCCGCATCACCGACGAACTGCAGCAGGCGCTGGCGATGGTGGACGTGCGCCTGCTGGACCACTTCGTGGTCGGCGAGGGCCGTCCCGTTTCATTTGCTGAACGGGGCCTGCTATCCCCGCCCCAGCCGCGGCTGTTCGGCTGAGCGCGGCCCTTCAGGCGCCATCTGTCGCCCCCACAGGCATGTTCTGGTCAGCGTGGGCGCGGGTATCTGCGCTAAAATGGGCGATTCCGCCGCTCATTCTCACAGCAGGCCTCGTGAAAAATCTCCTCCGCGCCCTGATCAGCCAAGGCATCGAAGCCTTGCGCGCCAATGGCACCCTGCCCGCCGACTCCCTGCCGCCGGACTTCGTGGTCGAGCGCCCGAAGACCCGCGACCACGGTGACTTCGCCACCAACGCCGCGATGCTGCTGGCCAAGGCCGCGCGCAGCAATCCGCGCGCACTGGCGCAGGCGCTGGTCGAGGCGCTGCCGCGCAGCGAGGACGTGAGCAAGGTCGAGATCGCCGGCCCCGGCTTCATCAACTTCCACCTGGCCCCGGCCGCGTACCAGCGCGAAGCCGCGTCGGTCATCAAGGAAGCCCACGACTACGGCCGCAACCTGTCCGGCAATGGCCGCACGGTGGGCGTGGAGTACGTGTCGGCCAACCCGACCGGCCCGCTGCATGTCGGCCATGGCCGCGCGGCGGCGATCGGCGACTGCGTGGCGCGCGTGCTCGATGCCAACGGCTGGAACGCCAAGCGTGAGTTCTACTACAACGACGCCGGCGTGCAGATCGAGAACCTGGCGCTGTCCACCCAGGCACGGATCAAGGGCATCGCGCCGGACCAGGACGGCTGGCCGGAAGGTGGCTACCGCGGCGAGTACATCGTCGACGTCGCACGCGCCTACATGGCCGGCGCCAGCGTCGACCTGGAAGGCAGCACCGTGGTCGGCGCCAAGGACCCGGACGACATGCAGGCGATCCGCCGCTTCGCCGTGGCCTACCTGCGCAACGAGCAGAACCTGGACCTGGCCGCGTTCGGCGTCGACTTCGACATCTATTTCCTGGAAAGCTCGCTGTACGCCGACGGCAAGGTAGCCGAAGCGGTGGCCAAGCTGCAGGCGTCGGGTCATACCTATGAAGAAGGTGGCGCGCTGTGGCTGCGCAGCACCGACTTCGGTGACGACAAGGACCGCGTGATGCGCAAGTCCGACGGCACCTTCACCTACTTCGTGCCCGACGTGGCCTACCACCTGTCCAAGTGGCAGCGCGGCTACGAGCGCGCGATCACCGAGCTGGGCGCCGACCACCACGGCTCGCTGGCCCGCGTGCGCGCCGGCCTGCAGGCGATGGAAGTGGGCATCCCGCAGGGCTGGCCGGAATACGTGCTGCACCAGATGGTCACCGTCATGCGCGGCGGCGAGGAAGTGAAGCTGTCCAAGCGTGCCGGCAGCTACTTCACCCTGCGCGACCTGATCGAGGAAGCCGGCCGCGATGCCACCCGCTGGTTCCTGATCGCGCGCAAGCCCGATTCGCAGCTGACCTTCGACATCGACCTGGCCCGCCAGCAGAGCAACGACAACCCGGTGTTCTACGTGCAGTACGCGCATGCCCGCGTCTGCAGCCTGCTGCGCCAGGCGCAGGAGAAGGGCCTGGTGTACGAGCAGGGCAACGGCCTGGCCAACCTCGGCCGCCTGGCCGACGACGCCTCGCTGCTGCTGATGAACGAGATCTCGCGCTATCCGGAAGTGGTGGAAGCGGCCGGCGTGGCGCTGGAACCACATCTGGTGGCGCAGTACCTGCGTGAATTGGCGCACGCGTTCCACACGTGGTATCACGGGACGCCGGTGCTGGTGGAAGATGCCGCCGATCGCAACGCCAAACTGACCCTGGCCTGCGCGGCGCGCCAGGTACTGGCCAATGGCCTCGAACTCCTGGGCGTCAGCGCCCCGGAAAAAATGTAAGCATCAGGAGACGCAGTACACATGGCAGCACGACGCGGCAAAAGCCAGGCACGACGCAACAGCGGCAGCCAGGGCACCCCCGGATGGGTGTGGCTGGTGGCCGGTGTAGCGATCGCGGCCGTGGTGTTCCTGGCGGCGCCGAACCTGTTCAAGGGCGAGGGCGATGGCTTCCTGCGCGCCGGTCCGCAGCCGAACCCGAACGCGCAGCCGGCCCCGGTCGCCGATGCCGACAGCGATGTCGGTACCCAGCCGGCCGCGCAGCCGGTTGCGCCGAAGCAGGCCGAACCGGAAAAGCCGGCCGCCACCCAGTACGACTTCTACACCCTGCTGCCGGGCAAGGAAGTCGAGATGTCCGACGCCGAACTGGCCGCCAGTGCGCGTGCCGAAGACCAGCGCCGGGCCAAGGCCGAAGCGCAGCGCGCGCAGGCGGCACTGGAAGGCAAGCCGGTTCCGCCGGCGACCACGACCGCACCGGCACCGGCGGCCACCGCCAGCGTGTCCAGCACCGCGCAGGTGACCGCCACCAGCCGTCCGCTGCCGGCACCGCTGAGTGAACGTCCGGCTGCGGCAACGCCGCCGGCCAGCACGGCCTCGACCAGCACCGCCGCCGCCACGCCGGCGGCGCGCGCGGGAACCGCAACGGCAACGGCGGGTACCCCGGCCACTGCCGCACCGGCGGCCGCCGACAACGCCCGCTATATCCTGCAGGCAGGCGCCTTCGGCGCCTCCGGCGATGCCGAAGCAACCAAGGCCAAGCTGGCGATGATGGGACTTGCGGCGCGCGTGGAGTCAGCACAGATCAACGGCAAGACCGTGTACCGCGTGCGCATGGGGCCGTATGGCAGCGCCGGTGAACTGTCCGAAGCCAAGCAGAAGCTGGATGGCACCGGCCTGCAGGCGATGGCGATCAAGGCCCAGTAAGCCTGCCGCTGTGAATGAAAAAGCCGGGCATTGCCCGGCTTTTTCTTGTTTCTGCAGAGTCGAGCCATGCTCGACTCTACAAACGGCGGTCAGCCTTCGCGGGCGACCTGGAAACCGGCGAAGGACTGGCTCACCGGCATCAGTTCCAGGCGATTGATGTTCAGGTGCGGCGGCAGGCTGGCCACCCAGAAGATCTGTTCGGCGATGTCTTCGGCGGTCATCGGGTTGGCGCCGTTGTAGAGCTTGTCCGACGCCGCCTGGTCGCCGTGGGTACGCACCACGGTGAACTCGGTTTCAGCCATGCCTGGCTCGATCGTGGTCACGCGCACGCCGGTACCGTGCAGGTCCGAACGCAGGCCCAGCGAGAACTGGCTGACGAAAGCCTTGGTGCCACCGTAGGCGTTGCCACCCGGGTACGGATAGACGCCGGCCACCGACGAAATATTGATGATCGCGCCCTTGCGCTCCACCAGCTGCGGCAGCAGGCGGTGGGTCAGGGTCACCAGCGCAGTGATGTTGGTGTCGATCATCGTGGTCCAGTCCGACAACTTGGCGCTCTGTGCCGGCGCGGTGCCCTGCGCCAGGCCGGCGTTGTTGACCAGCAGATCGATCTCGCCAAAGGCCGGCGGCAGTGCCAGCAGCGCCGCTTCCATCGCAACCGGATCGCGGATGTCGAAGGCGGCGGCATGCACCACGTCCTTGCCGTAGCGATCGACCAGCGGCTGCAGGCGTTCGCCGCGGCGGCCCGTGGCGATCACTTTCCAGCCGGCCTGGGCGAAGCGGTGGACGGCGGCGGCGCCGAAGCCGGACGTGGCGCCGGTAATCAGGACAGTGCGGGTCATCAGGCAACTCCAGGGGGAAAAACCGGACGCCCATTCTGGCATTCCCGGCCCGTCCTGAGTTGCCCGCCGTCCTGCCGTCCCCCCGGCTCAGCGCACGCGGAATACCCGGGCCTTGGGCAGGTCTTCGTCGACCTGCAGGAACCAGCGCCCGGCAATTCCTGGAACAACGGCGATCTGCGGCGACTGCAGCACCTTGCGCAGCTTCATCTGCCCCTTCATCACCTGCCATTGCTGGCCGTTATCAAGGGTGAACAGCGTGCCGGGTTGCCAGTCTGCGACCTCTCCGACCACGCGTGCATTGACCGGTCCTTCTTCCAGGCCCAGATGCATTGCTGCCGGTGCCGGCACATTGGCAGGCAGCGGCGCAGCGGCGGGGGCCACCGCTGCCGGCCCGGTGGCCGCGCGCTCTGCCTCGCGCAGTACCCGGTTCAGCGCCTGCAACTGCGTTGGACTGAGCCCGACCTCGGCCAGTTGGGATGCACTCAGGCGGCGCTCGACGGGTACGAAGCGGTCCTGGGCGAAGGCAGCGAAGCTGCTGGCGAGCAGCAGTGCGGAAAACAGATACCGGCGCATGCAAGGGTCTCAGCGAACGAGTGCCCACGATGCTGCAGTTCGATGACAGTCCGGTGACACGCCAGGGGCCGGTACAATGGGCCATGATCAACAACGATGTCCTGCGCAGCGTGCGCTATTCCCTGGACCTGGGCGACCACCACGTGGTGACCCTGTGCCAGATGGCCGACCCGGCCTTCGCCGTGGATCCCGAACAGGTGAAGGCCTGGCTGCGCCGCGAGGACGAAGCCGGTTTCGAAGCGATGAGCGACAGCGCGCTGGCGCACTTCCTCGATGGCCTGATCGTGCACCTACGCGGTCGCGACGAGAGCCAGCCGCAGCGCGCGGTGGAAACCCGCATCGACAACAACCTGGTGCTGAAGAAGCTGCGCGTGGCGTTCCAGCTGCGCGACGTCGATCTGATGGAGATCTTCGCCAGCGCCGGTTTCAACGTCTCCAAGTCGGAAGTCGGTGCGCTGTTCCGCCAGCCCGGGCACACCAACTACCGGCGTTGCCTGGACCAGATGCTGCGCAACTTCCTCAAGGGCCTGAGCCTGCGCCTGCGCGGCTGAGCACGGCCTCGACGAACGCCCGCGCCGCCGGTGTCGGCAGCCGCTGCCAGACCAGGTGCACGCGGCGGGTCGGGGTTGGCTGCAGCGGAATCCGCACCACGCCCTGGAAGCCTTCGGCGATCAGCGCCGGCACGATGCCAACCGCCAGACCATGGCGGACGAAGCGCTCCACCAGTTCCATCAGGTTGACCTCGAAACGCACCGTGTGCGGCAGGCCAGCGGCGACGAAAGCATCGTCGGTCTGCCGCCGTGCACCGGTGCCGCGCGGGAAGTCGACCAGCGCCTCGTCCTGCAATTCGGTCAATGGCAGCCGCTTGCGCCTAGCCAGCCGATGCGAGGGGGCCAGCACCGCCACCAGGTCTTCTTCCTGCAGCATCTGGTGGCAGACCCCGTCCAGGCCGGCCGAGGGCGCCAACCCCACCAGTGCAACATCCAGGTCACGCGACTGCACCTGCGCGATCAGGTCCTCGCTCTTGTCCACCCGCAACTGGAATTCCACCTGCGGGTGCGCCTGCTGGAACGCGGCCAGCATCGCCACCACATCGATATCGGTCAGCGAGGAGATCTGCCCGATCGCCAGCAGCCCGCGCACCTCGCCACTCACCGCGGCCACATCGGCGCGCAGGTGGCGCAGGCTGACCAGCACCTGGCGTGCGTGCACCAGCAGCGCCTCACCCGCTGCCGTCGCCCGCACCTGCCGCGGCAGGCGCTCGAACAGCGGCGTGCCCAGTTCCTGCTCCAGGTAGGCAATCTGATGGCTCAACGCGGACTGCACCACATGGCAGCGTTCGGCGGCACGGGTGAAATTGCCCTCCTCGGCCAGGGCAACGGCAAACTCGAGCTGCTTGAGATTCATCCAACTATCTCGTTTCCAGATGGCATGGATGATGATGATTCATTTCCATCATGGCCGCAGCAGGTGGACACTGTGCCCCCGCTTCCTGGAACACCGCGTGAGCCCGTCCCTCCCCCCCTTGCACCGCTGGCAGGTGCTGCTGATGTCGGTGGCTACCGGCGTGGCCGTGGCCAGCAACTACTATGCGCAGCCACTGCTGCACACCATCGCCGACGCCTTCGGCGTACCGTTCGGCCAGGTCGGCATGGTCGTTACCGCCGCGCAGCTGAGCTATGCCGCCGGCTTGATCCTGCTGGTGCCGCTGGGTGACCTGTTCGAACGCCGCCGCCTGATCGTGGTGATGAGCCTGCTGTCGGCCGGCGGACTGGTGATCAGTGCCTGCGCACCGTCACTGACCTGGTTGCTGGTCGGCACCGCCATCACCGGCCTGTTCTCCGTGGTCGCCCAGGTGCTGGTGCCGTTCGCGGCCACGCTGGCCGCGCCGGAACATCGCGGTCGCGTGGTCGGCACGCTGATGAGTGGCCTGCTGCTGGGCATCCTGCTGGCGCGCACCGTGGCCGGCCTGCTTTCCAGCCTGGGCGACTGGCGCCTGGTGTATGCGATCGCCGCTGCCACCCTGGTGCTGACCGCACTGGCATTGCAGCGCGGTCTGCCGCGATTCCACCACAGCGCCGGCTTGGGCTATTTCGCATTGCTGCGCTCGATCGGCGTGCTGTTCGTGCAGGAACCGGTGCTGCGCCAGCGTACGCTGCTGGGCGCCTGCAGCTTCGCCATGTTCGCAATCTTCTGGACCCCGCTCGCGTTCCTGCTGGCACAGCCGCCGTATGCCTACAGCGACGCCACCATCGGGCTGTTCGGGCTGGTCGGCGCGGCCGGCACGCTGGCGGCCGGCCTGGCTGGCCGCATGTCCGACCGTGGCCAGACCGGGCGCGCCACCGCCATTGCACTGCTGCTGTTGCTGCTGTCGTGGCTGCCATTGGGGCTGTCGGCACACTCGCTGCTGGCGCTGCTGGTGGGCGTGGTGGTGCTGGACCTGGCCGCGCAGCTGTTGCACGTCAGCAACCAGAACCTGATCTACGCACTGCAACCGGCGGCACGCAACCGCCTCAATGCCGGCTACATGACCGGCTATTTCATCGGCGGTTCGCTGGGTTCGCTGCTGTCTGCGCAGGTCTACCAGCGCTTCGGCTGGACCGGCGTCTGCGTGGCCGGCGCTGCCGTGGCTGCGCTGGCCCTGCTGCTGTGGCTGCCCGGCGCGCTGCGCGCGCGCCAGGCGTCGCTGGCCGACTAGAAGCTGCCCTGCAGCGCCAGCTCCCATCGCCCACCGGCGTTGCCGGGGAACAGGCGCTTGGCTGCGTTGTCCGTGTCATGCACGGTGGCGCGCAGTTCCCATGCCGGGGTCAGCGAGGCGATGGCACTGAGCTGCCCATGCAGGTAGTCCGGGCCCTGGGCGGTGGCCAGCCAGTACTGGCCCACCGCTGCTTCCAGGCGGAGGCGTTCGTGCAACGGCACACGCACACCCAGCTGGGCATAGGTACCGCGATGGCCACCGGCCAACGCATCGTTGGAATGGGCGACCTGCAGCCAGGCGCGCTGCTTCCAGGTCACCGTGGTGTTGAGCTCGGTCCAGTCCAGCGCGCGGCCGGTGCCCGGGTACACGTAACGGGTCAGGTTGGCATCCAGGCTCCAGTCCGGTGCCAGTGCGCCGGACCAGCCCGCCACCAGGTCGAACTCGCTGCGCGCGCCATTGTCCGGCTTGAACGAAACGTTGGACCCCCACACGCTGGCGTACCAGCCCGCTGGGATCGAGACCTTCGCGCCGGCCTGCGCCGCCGGGTCGCCGTCGCTCTGCGAGCTGCCGCGCCATACGTAGTCACTGGTCAACGCCGCACTGCCACTGACCTGCACCTGTGCCTGCGCGCTGCCGATCCCGAGCAGCCCTGCCAGGGCGGCCACCAGCGCCGCCATCATCCCCTTGCTGTTCACTGCACTGTGTTCCTCGTCGAAGGCGGTCACGCCGCCGGGAACGCAGTGTCGAGGCGGGGGCCGTAACGGATCGAGGGTGCTGCCGGGCCCGTGGCGCAAATTCGGCGTAAATCCCGTGGACTGCGGCCAATGCCAGCAGCGCGGTATCATGGCGCCCTGTTTCCAGGAACCAACCGCGTGGACGCCATCCTGACTCCGGTATCGATCGGCGAGCTGATCGACAAGATCACCATTCTCGAGATCAAGGCCGAGCGCATCGGCGATGCCGCCAAGCTGGCCAACGTCCGCACCGAGCTGGACGGCCTGCTGCCGTTGCTGCAGCAGCTGCTGCACGCACAACCGGCACTGGCCGCGCTGAAGCAGCAGCTGAAGATGATCAACGAGCGCATGTGGGACATCCAGGACCAGCTGCGCGACAAGGAAGCGGCCCAGGTGTTCGACGATGCCTTCATCCAGCTGGCACGCGGTGTCTATGGCACCAATGGCGAGCGCGTGCAGGTGAAGAACGAGATCAACCGCGTGGCCGGTTCGGCCCTGGTCGAAGAAAAGCAGTACCAGGGCGAGTAACCCCGCCTCAATCAGCGTCGATCAGATGGCGGAAGCGGAACAGCTCGCCATCGTTGCGGATGCCCAGCTTGCGGTAAGCCGCTCGCTTCTGCGTGCTGATGGTGCTGGCCGCACGCCCGCTGCGGCGTGCCATCTCGCCGGTGCTGCAGCCACGCAGCACCCACTGCAGGACAGCGCGCTCGCGCGTACTCAACCGTGGTGAACGCATGGACTGCTGGCGCTGCCGGCGGGACTGGTTCAACTGTGCACGCAGCTCCGGCGGCACGAAGCGCCCGCCGCGGGCAACCACGCTCACCGCGCGCAGCAGCATCTGCGGCGCGCAGGCCTTGGACAGGAATCCGCGCGCACCGGCCTGCAGGGCCAAGGACACAACACCCGCGTTGCAGTGTGCGGACAGCACCAGGATCGGCACTGCCGGCCAATGTCGTGATACGTGCCGCAGCAGTTCCAGGCCTTCCCCGCTGTCACCGATCGGCAAGGCGTCAACCAGCAGCAGATCGATCGCAGCTGCCTGCTGCTGCAGGCGCTGCAGCAGATCACCGCTGTGGCCGTAGCTTCCATCGACCTGCAGGCCCGTCTGCCGGGCCAGCAGTTCCTGCACGCCATGCCGCAACAGTGGATGCGGATCCAGCAGCAACAAGCGGCAGGGAGAATCGCGGGGCGAGGGAAACGCGGGCATCGTTGCATTCCTGCAGGACAGGCCACTCACCCTAGGGCGCAGCCGACGCCTGCGGAATCCAATTCGTTGCAATGCCGCCCGTCCACCTCAACACGGTCAGGTAGCGTTTGCCCAGCCGGAAACGCAACAGGCCCGGCATGGGCCGGGCCTGTCGAGGCATCTTCAGCGCGCAGGCGCGCCGAGGAAGCAATTACCAGCTGAAGCGCGGGCCGACGGTGTATTCCTTGTCGCCGTGGCGGTTCATCTTCAGCTCGCCATTCAGGCCCCAGTTCTGGTTCAGCTTGACCTGACCACCCAGGCGGCCGTACCACTGGCCGTCGATGTCGACGCCGTGCTTCTTGGCGTAGTCTTCGTAGCCGACCATGCCGTAGACCTCGGCGTGGGCACCGAAGGCGGTGCGGATACCGGCTTCAGCGCTGTAGCCGTTGAAGTCCAGGCCGTGCTTGCGATCGAACTTCTGGTAGGCAACGCGGGCAACGAAGTCGGTCGACGGAGCGATTTCGACGTTGTAGCCGGCACCGACCTTCCACTGGTCAACCTTGATGTTGGTGTGGTCGACTTCCTGACGGCTGTATTCACCGAACGCGTGGAAGTTCGGCAGGAAGCCGTAGGAACCCTTGACGCCCCAGCCGTCAGCCTTGATGCCATCGACGTCGGTCTTGGCGTAGTCGGCCTCAGCGTAGTTGTACGACAGGTTCTCAGCAGCCGAAGCGGTGAACGGCAGGGCAGCGGCCAGGGCCAGAGCAATCAGCGAATTCTTCATGGGGGTACACCTTTACTTTCTTATGGTGTGCAGCAGCGCCAGGGCGCCATCGCATCGGGAATGTAAATTCTCCGTTATTCGCCACAACGCTCCCTGAAAACAGTGGTCTTCGCATTGCTGAATTTTTGGGCTTGATTCAGGCTCCGTCTGGCATACGCGCGCGGCGCGCGTGCATCTGTAATCCTTCGACGATTGCAACAGGAGGTTGCCTTGCTCGTTTCCGATCCGCTGCGGACGTGTGTCCGCGCCGCTGTCTTTGCTTGCATTGCCCTCTCGTCGCCACACACTGCACGTGCGCTGCAGGCGACCGACTACCAGCGCGCCGAACGCGTGCATGACAGTCATCTGCGCGGCGCGCTGCGCAATGCTTCGGTCCTGCCCCACTGGCTGGCCGATGGACGATTCTGGTATGAGCGCGAAGACACTCAGGGCCGGCGCCAGGCGGTACTGGTCGATCCGGTCCAGGCGACACGCCAGACCCTGTTCGAACCCACTGCGCTGGACGCTGCGGTTGCGCCGCTCGGTGCCGGCGGGCCACGCCTGCGCCTGGCCAGCGTGCAGCAGGCGGACGATGGCCTGCGCCTGCGGTTCAGCGGAGAAGTGCCCGTCGATTGCCAATGGCCGCGCTGGCAATGCGCACGTTCGCCGGATGCGCGGCCGCCGGCCGATGCACTGCCTTCGCCCGTAGGCGATGCGTGGCTGCAGGTGCGCGACAACAACCTGTGGCTGCAGTCGCCTGGCACGGCGCCACGGGCACTGACCCACGGCGGAGAAGCCGGTAATGGCTATGGCGTGCTGCCGGACTTCGCCCTGCGCGGTATTCCACGCCGTCAGGGCCGGATGCCGGTGCGGCCGTTCGCGGTTGGCTGGTCTGCGGACGGGCGCTACGTGGCCGGCATCCGCTACGACGAACGCGCGCTGCAGGACTACCCCTATCTGGAAAGCAGCCCGACCCACAGCGCGCGGCCGCGCGTGCATGCCGTGAAGCTGGGGGTGCTGGGCGATGCACAGCAGGTGCGCGACACCCTGTTTGTGGTGGATACCCGCAGCGGCAGGCAGCATGACATCGCGCTGCCCGAGGGCTGGAACACGCTCAGTGAGGCCGGCATCCTGGGTTGGGACGGCGATCGGTTGTATGCCGTGATCGCGCACTTCGGCACGCCGCGCAGGCTGCGCCTGGTGGAGATCGATGCCAACAGCGGTGCATTGCGCACGGTTCTGGAAGAAGCCAGCGACACTCGCCTGCAGCTCAACGTGTATTCCTACAACCGGCCAGCGGTGGCCATCCTGCCCGGGCAGGACACCGCCGTGTGGTTCTCGCAGCGCGATGGTTGGGGCCATCTGTACCGGGTGCGCCTGTCCGACGGCAAAGTGCTGCGCCAGCTCACCCGCGGCCACTGGGCGGTGCGCGACCTGCTGGGTGTGGACGCTGCCGGTGGCTGGGCGTACTTCAGCGCCGGTGGCGTCGACGCGGGCGATCCTTACGTGCGCGGCCTGTACCGGGTATCGCTGCAGGGAGGGCCGGTCCAGCGCCTGGCCGCCGATGGCTACGACCACATGGCCGATGCCGGTACCGGCGCGCTGTTCGGCGGGCGCGCACCCCAGGCGCTGTCGCCCAGTGGTGGCTATCTGGTGGATACCGTTTCCCGTCTCGACCAGCCACCACGCACCGTGCTGCGGGCCAGCGATGACGGTCGCGAGCTGCTGTTGCTGGAAGCGGCGGACAACCGGGCAGTGCTTGCTGCGGGGTGGCGCCCACCGCAGCGCGAACGTCTGCTGGCCGCCGACGGGCGCACGCCGATCTTCGCCACCGTCTACCTGCCCCGCGACTATCGCGATGACGGCAGCTTCCCGGTAATCGATGCGATGTACGGCGGCGCCTTCATCAGCAATGCCCCGGTGACCTACGCCGAAGCGGTGTCCGCGCTGAATCCGGTGTCACGCGCCAGCCTGGCCGAGCTTGGCTTCGTGGTGGCCAGCATCGATGCGCGCGGCACCGGCGGCCGCGACAAGGCCTTCCATGACAGCAGCTTCCTGCACGGCGCCGATGTGCAGCTGGATGATCATGTGGCCGCGCTGCGCCAGCTGGGCGAACGCTACCCGGGCATCGACCTGCGGCGGGTCGGCATCTACGGGCATTCGTTCGGCGGTTACAGCGCGGCGCGGGCATTGCTGCGCTACCCGGCGTTCTACAAGGTGGGCGTGGCCTCGGCCGGCAGTCACAATTTCCAGGGCATGTACGGCGGCGCCCTGCACGGCATGGACCGGCTGTTCGGTGGCGTGCTGCCAGCCACGGCCATGACCGATGGCGTGCCGGCGCCCTTTGCCGGGCTCGACAATGCAGCGCTGGCCGACAACCTGCGCGGGCATCTGATGCTGGTCTATGGCGAGCTGGACGAAAACGCACCGCCGGCGCTGACCCTGCAGCTGGCCGCCGCCCTGAACAAGGCCCAGCGCAGCTACGACCTGCTGTACCTGGCCCGGCAGGACCACGAGCTGTTCCGCAACGACGCCACCTACACGACCCGCATGTGGGACTACTTCGTACGCCACCTGGCCGGCCAGCAGCCACCGGATACGGTGCTGGCACCGCTGCCCGGTGGCCCGGGCTGAACGGGCGCCCAGAGGATGTCGATCCCCGACGCTCTGGTTCGTCGTGTACTTGAAGGCCGTGCACGCGGCACGGTCCATCCGGAGGCAGGCAATGAGCTACATCGATGGTTTCGTCCTGGCGGTGCCCACCGCCAACAAAGAGAAGTTCCTCGCCCATGCACGCACAGGGGATCCCGTTTTCATCGAGTACGGCGCGCTGCGCGTGGTCGAGTGCTGGGGTGACGACGTACCGCACGGCAAGACCACCGACTTTTTCGGCGCGGTGAAAGCCACGCCGGATGAGACGGTGGTGTTTTCCTGGATCGAATGGCCGGACAAGCCGACCCGCGACGCGGGCATGAAGAAGATGATGGAAGACCCAAGGTTTGATCCGGCGACGAATCCGATGCCGTTCGACGGCGCGCGGATGATCTACGGTGGCTTCGTGCCGATCTACGAACTGACCCGCTGAACCGGGCGGACGTGCTCAGCGCGCGTCCGTTTCATCGCTGGCGGAGGCATGGCCGGCGCCCAGTGCGGCGCCGGCGCCGAGGCCCACACCGCCCATGCCGGCCCCCATTCCGCCACCGCCGCCACCGCCGCCTCCACCCGCACGACCGCCCTTGGCGTCGCCGTCGTTGCGGCCCTTGCCACTGGCACTGCCCGGCCGGGTCGGCCCCTGCGGCGGTATCTGCAGGTCGGCCGGAATCGGCGCCAGGTCCAGCGCTTCGCGCACGAAGTCGCGCAGCGAGACCACCAGTTCGTGGGTATGCACCGGTCGCCCCTGTGCAAGATCGTTGGCAGCGCGCGCAGCCAACCGCACCTGTTCGTCGGTGCCCAGCAGCAGGATGTCCGACAGCGCCGCTTCAACGGCATCGCGGATGCGGCGCGCGCGATCCGAGCGGGGTTCGGCGATGCCTTCGGCATCTTCGCGCTGGCGCAGGTCGCGGCGATGGCTGGGATCCACGCCCAGTTCGCCGGTGAACGACCCACCCAGGGTCTTGTAGGCCGCCATCAGCGTGCGCAGCCGTTCGTTGATCTGCCGGTTCTCGCGCTCGCGGCGCTGTTGCAGGGTCTGCATCACCAGCAGGCGGATGCCCACGCCCAGCAGGGTGATCAGGACCAGGCCGGCCAAGGTGGACAGCACGCCCTGCCAGGAACTGAAGTCGATACCGCGCATGCCCGGGGCTCCGGCGGAAAGAACCTGCATCTTGCCCCGGACAGTGTCCCGGAAACGCGAAAGGCCCCACCACCCGATGGGTGGCAGGGCCTTCGGTCACGGCGCGATTACTTGCGCTTGGCGGCCTTGCGCACGGCCTTCTTGGCCGGAGCCTTCTTGGCGGCGACCTTCTTCAGCGGGGCAGCCTTCTTGGCAACCGTCTTGCGGGTAGCGGCAACCTTCTTGCCAACTGCCTTCTTGGCAACGGCGGTCTTCTTGCCGACAACCTTCCTGGCAGCAGCGGTCTTCTTGCCGACGGCCTTCTTGGCGACGGCAGCCTTCTTGCCGACAACCTTCTTGGCGGCGGCGGTCTTCTTGGTGGCGACCTTCCTGGTGGCGGCAACCTTCTTGCCGACAACCTTCTTCGCAGCCACGGCCTTCTTGCCAGCGACCTTCTTGGCGGCGACGGTCTTCTTGGCCACAGCCTTCTTGGCGGTGGCGACCTTCTTGCCGACCACCTTCTTGGCGGCCGCGGTCTTCTTGGCAACGGCGGCCTTCTTGGTGGCAGCCTTCTTCACGGTGGCGACCTTCTTGCCGGCAGCCTTGGTGGCGGCCTTGGTGGTCTTCTTGGCAGCGGCGGCCTTCTTGGTCACAGCCTTGCCTGCAGCGGCCTTCTTCTTGGCCACTTCCTTCTTCAGGGCAGCGGCTTCGGCCTTGGCGTTCTTCTTGGCCGCTTCCAGCTTCTTCTTGGCGTTGGCAACAGTCTTGCCGACCGACTTGGCAGCCTTTTCGGCCTTCTTGGCAACGGTCTTCTCGACCTTGGCCACGGCCTTCTTGGCCTTGGCAACGCGGGTACCGGCAGCCTTGGTGGCGCGCTTGACGGTCTTCTTGACCGACTTCACTGCGTCTTCGGCAGCGTGGGCGATGGTCTCGCCAACGTTGGTGGCGGTTTCTTTGACGTTCTCGACAGCGTCGGTCACGACCGACACACCATTACCGTTGCTCATGTTGCCCTCCTGGGGGCCTTAAGTATCAAAACGGGGCGATGCTATACCGACATTGACGATCGTGGAACGGGGCATGCGCCACCAATCGCATCTGCTGCGACGGCGATGGTGTAGTCGACCATCCCTGCAGGCACACCGTGTTTACAGGAAACCCCTTTTTTTCAGTGCTGCGCCGCATGATCCGCGTCGTGACAGGCATTGGTTGTGTGCACCCGCCCGGATGCCGCGGCAGGCATGCAATATGGCGCGTCGCGGCACCGGGATGCGCAGAACTGCGCAAGTATCGTCCTGTATCCGCACGACCTGCGGCTGACGTCCGCACACTGCCGGGCGCCGCCTCCGCTTTCATCACCGGCCCAGCGCCGGTCGTCGCGATCCGCGTTCCCGGCGCGCGGTTTTCATGGCGCATTTATCCAGATCGCGACACACTCATTCAGCTTGTTTTACCGTAGAGCCGAACCGCCCCCATTCCCGCCAGCGAACCGACTCCCATGCGACCGCTACCTACCCTGCTCACGCTCGCAATCGCCGCCGCCTTCGGTGGCTTCGTTGCCACCGGCATCAACGCCCACCTGGACAACCGTGCCGATGCCGCACCGCTTCCAGCGGTGGTGCCGACCATGGCGGCACTGCCAGCCGCAGTGGCCGGGCAGCAGGTTCCGTCACTGGCACCGATGCTGGAGAAGGCGATGCCGGCCGTGGTCAGCGTCAACACCAAGCAGGTGGTGCGCGTACGCAATCCCTTCTTCAACGACCCGTTCTTCCGCCGCCTGTTCCCGGACATCCCGCAGGAACGCATCAACGAATCGCTGGGCTCGGGCGTGATCATCGACGCCAGGGAGGGCCTGGTGCTGACCAACCACCATGTCATCGACAACGCCGATGACGTACAGGTGACACTGGCCGACGGGCGCACGGTCAAGGCCGAATTCCTCGGCTCGGACCGCGATACCGACATCGCGCTGATCCGCATTCCGGCGCAGAACCTGACCGACATCAAGCTCGGCAACAGCGACCAGCTGCGGGTGGGCGACTTCGTGGTGGCCATCGGCAATCCGTTCGGCTTCAGCCAGACGGTCACTTCGGGCATCGTCTCGGCGGTGGGCCGCAGCGGCATCCGCGGGCTGGGCTACCAGAACTTCATCCAGACCGACGCGTCGATCAACCCGGGCAACTCGGGTGGCGCGCTGGTCGACCTGCAGGGCCAACTGGTCGGCATCAACACTGCCAGCTTCAACCCGCAGGGCAGCATGGCCGGCAACATCGGCCTGGGCCTGGCGATTCCCTCGAACCTGGCGCGCAGCGTGGTCGACCAGCTGGTCAAGCACGGCGTGGTGGTGCGCGGCACGCTGGGCGTGGAAAGCCAGAACCTGACCGCGCAGATCGCGCAGGGCCTGGGCCTGGGCGAAACCCGCGGTGCGCTGATCACCCGCGTGCTGGCCGGTTCGGCCGCCGCCGCCGCCGGCCTGAAGCCGGGCGACGTGGTGGTGTCGGCCAATGGCCAGCGCGTGGACAGCGCCGAAGCCCTGCACAACGTGGAAGGCCTGGCGGCGGTCGGCAGCCCGATGACGCTGGACGTACGCCGCGAAGGCAAGCCGCTGCAGATCAAGGCGACGTTGAAGGAACAAGCACGCGCGGTCACCGGCGACAGCCTGGACCCGCGCCTGGGCGGGGCCACCTTCGTCGACCTGCCCGAGTCGCTGCGCCAGTCAGGCGCCAGCGGCGTGCTGGTCAGCGAGGTCAAGCGCGGCAGCCGCGCCGCCAGCAACGGCCTGCAGCAGGGCGACATCATCACCGATGCCACCGTCGGTGAATTCGCCGACCTGGCCAGCTGGCGCGCCAACTTCCAGCAGCGCCCGCCGACGCTGGTGCTGCGCGTGCTGCGCAACAATGGCCAGCAGCAGGGCCAGCTCGTGATGCGCTGATCGCCCTGCCGTAACACCCCCTATACCCCGGCAATGTTATTGCTGTCAGTCCAGGTCGGCACCGCCGACTCCCGTTCCCCCATCGCAACAGGAGTGATTCGATGAGCCCCACCAATACCGAGAACCTGAAGGAACACCTGGGTGAAGCCGGTTCCCACCTGAAGCAGGCCGCTACGGCCGCCGGCGGTGCGATCAAGGGTGCAACCGGTGCAGCGACCGACGAGCTTCGCATCGGCAAGGCCAACGTCAAGGCTGAATTGTCCGACAGTGCACTGTCCGGCCTGGCCGCCGCCGAGTTCGGCGGTGCCGCCGCCAAGGAACAGGTCGATGCGCTGATGGACAAGGGCAAGGACCTGATCGACAGCGCCGCCGAACTGATCCGCGAACGTCCGCTGGCCTCGTTCGGCGTCGCCTTCGCAGCCGGCTGGATCATCGCCAAGCTGGCCCGCGGCAGCAGCGACAAGTAAGCCGCAGCGTGAGCGAAGACAACACGCAAGCGCCTGACCCGGCGGCCACCCCGCCGCTGGATGAGAGCATCCGCCAGGTCGGCGCGGCCGGTCGTGCCGCTGCCGATTCGGCCAAGCACACGCTGCGTTCACTGCGCCGGCTGGCCTCGGCCGACTTCGCGCTGGCGCGCAGCGCATTCGGTCGCGCGCTGGCCTGGGCCGGCGTGGCGATCGTGTTTGGTGCATCGGCGTGGCTGCTGATGGCCGCCACCCTCATCGCGCTGCTGCAGAGCTGGGGCCTGAGTTGGCTGCAGGCCCTGCTGATCACCTCGCTGCTGAGCCTGGCCGTCACCGGCTATGCGATCTGGCGGGTGTCCTACTTCTTCCACCACACCGGCATGCACGCCACCCGGCGTCAGCTGTCACGCCTGGGCCTGTTTGACGAACCCAGCGAAGACGACCCTGATGCCGGCGTGCAGCTGCCCGAGGGCAAGCCATGAAGTTCGGCGCGCTGCAGCGGCGGGTAAAACGCTGCGAACAGGTGGTGACCGTGCGCCTGGGCGAGACACAGGACCACTGGTCCACCCTCGGCCAGGTATGGCGACAGGGCTGGTCGCCGTTGCGCATCGTGGTGGTCGGCCTGGCCGGTGGCTTCATCGCCGGCAAGCTGGAGGTGCCGGGCAAGGTCAACGGTGCCCGCTGGCTGCAGATGGTCGGTTCGGTCTCGAACCTGTTCGCCAGTGCGCAGGCGGCGTTCGCCACGGCGATGGCGGCGCAGGCTGCGGCCACCGCCGACGATGCGGCCGAAGAAGCCGACGATGCCAGCGAGCAGGCACAGGCAGCGGCCTCCGCTGCCGGAGCACGGCCGCCACCGGCACCACGCTCCGTACCGGAGCCAGAACCGGACCTGCGCGGACCGCGTCCGGCCGAAGCGGCCACCGAGCTGTCCGAACGTTGATCCATGGAATCCGCCGCGCCGATCGCGGCCGGCGGATAATGCGCTCCCCTTTCCGGTTGATGCGTCGATGAGCGAGTCCCTCCTGTCCCCACCACCGGCCGGCCCCGACGAGCCAGAGGCCGCGCTGCCACCACCGTCGCGCCCGCGCGGGCCGATGTCGCTGGTGGTGCTGGCGACCCTGGCGGTGGGCTACACGCTGTGGGCCGCGCAGGACATCATCCTGCCGGTGCTGCTGGCGATGTTCTTCGCCCTGGTCGGCAACCCGATCCTGCGCCTGCTGCAGAAGCTGTGGATTCCGCGCGCGCTGGGCGCACTGTTGATCCTCGGCGCCGGCCTGGGCGTGACCGGTTCGCTCGCCGTGCAGCTGATCGGCCCGGCGATGGAATGGGCGCAGGAAGCCCCACAGCAGCTGCGCAAGGTCGCCCGCCAGGTGCAGGACCTGACCAAGCCGGTGCAGCAGGCCAACCAGGCGGCGGAAAACTTCGCCCGTGTGGCCGGTGGTGACAGCAACCACAAGGTGCAGGTGATCCGTACCCAGCTGGACGACCCGTACCGCATGCTGACCCGTGCACCGCGGCTGGCTGCCTCGGTGTTGGCCGTGGTGCTGCTGACGCTGTTCTTCATGATCTACGGGCAGAGCCTGCAGCGCGCGGCGATCGCCCTGTTCCCCAACCGCCAGCAGCAGCGCTTCACCACGGACATCCTGCGTTCGATCGAACGCGAGGTCTCGCGTTACGTGCTGACCATCAGCGTCATCAACACTCTGGTCGGGCTGGTGTTCGCCGGCGTGCTGATGCTGCTCGGTATCGGCCTGCAGGAAGCGCTGCTGTGGGGCACGGTGGCCGCGCTGCTGAATTTTGCGCCGTATGTGGGTCCGTTGATCGGCGTGGCGCTGATGCTGTTGATGGGCTTCGTCGAGTTCCGCGACCCGCTGCAGGCCCTGCTGCCAGCGGCCGCCTACCTGGGCCTGCACACGCTGGAAGGGCAGATGGTGACCCCGATCGTGCTGGGCCGTCGGATGAAGCTGTCGCCGCTGGTGCTGATCCTGGCGCTGATGGTGTTCGGCTGGGCCTGGGGCATGATCGGGCTGCTGCTGGCGGTGCCGCTGCTGGTGTGCATCAAGCTGGTGCTGGCACGCCTGGACGGCATGCAGGGCTGGGCACGCCTGCTGGAGTGACGGCATCAACAACGGATGGACGCAGGTGGCGGAACCAGAAACAGGGACGAAGTGGCAGACTATGGCGCCCTACCCGGATGGATCCGCTCGGATGAACTCTCTCGCCACGCGTTGCCTTGCCTTGGCCTGCATTGCCGCTCCCGCGTTCGCCGCGACACCGCCGACTGCCGATCAGGCGCGCACCCAGCTTGCTGAGGCGGTTACCTGCAAGCGGCACCTCACGCCCATACAGTTCGACGCCATGGCCCGGATGCTGACACCGGCCCCGGCAAGGGTGCAGGACGGCGAATCCAGCGGCGAGTTCCGGCTGACCACGCCCTTGATGGTGCTGGGCCAGCCCGTGAACCGGCTGCAGTCCTATGACGGCGACAGCGGCGAGGATGGCATCGACAGTTTCACCGCGTACTTCAGCTCGGCCAGTGTGGAACAGGTCGCGGCACTGGCGAAGATGTCCGACCCGGTAGCAGGCACCTACACGAAGGAAGTTGGCCGGCACAACCTGGACGTGCAGCAGTTCGACGGCCAGACCACCATCGCCTGCTCGTACAACCTGCGCTGACCCGGCCCAGCCACAGTGCCCACCCGCCCGCCGCGTCGCATGAAAGCCCGCGCGGGCAGGGGTAGAATGGCGGGGTGAATTTCCCCGTCCAAGCCATCACCCTCGACCTTGACGACACGCTCTGGCCGTTCGCTCCGATCGGCGCCCGCATCGAACAGGTCCTGCACGCCTGGATGTGCGAACACAGCCCCGCTACCGCCGCGATGTATCCGGTGGAGGCGATGCGCGAACTGCGCGAGCGGCTGTACCACGCCCATCCGCACCTCCACCACGACCTGAGTGCGCTGCGCCGGCTGACCCTGCACGAAGCACTGCACACCAGCGGTGCCAGCCTCGATCTGCTGGAGCCTGCGTATGAAGTGTTCTACGCCGCGCGCAACCAGGTGGAGTGCTATCCCGATGCGATCGACGCGCTGGCGCGCATTGCCGCACGGGTACCGGTGGCGGCGCTGAGCAACGGCAACGCCGACCTGGAGCGGATCGGACTGGCCCATCATTTCGCCTTCCAGCTGGGTTCGCGCGAACACGGCGCGGCCAAGCCCGAAGCCAGCATCTTCCATGCCGCGTGCACCCGCCTGGGTGTGGCACCGGCACAGGTGCTGCACGTCGGCGATCATGCCGACATGGACGTGGCCGGGGCGATTGCCGCCGGCCTGCGCGGCTGCTGGATCAACCGCGACGCAGCCACCTGGACCCATCCGCAGCTGCAGCCGGACCTGCAGTTCGACACCCTTACCGGCCTGGCCGACTGGTTGGATGCCAACCTCGACGCCGCCGCACCCCGGAGTACCTGACGCATGAGCGAGATCACTGGTTTCACCGCCGACACCGCTGCGGCGCTGCCGTTGTACGTGCTGGACCGCGAGCAGTTCGCCGCCTGGAAGGACAGCCAGCCGGCTGCCACCCAGGCGTGGTTGGCATCGCAGGGCTTCAACGCCGGCGCCCACAGCGTGGCACTGCTGCCGGGCGCCGATGGCCTGGCCGGTGCCTTGATGGGCGTGGGTGATCGTGCCGATGCCTACAGCTATGCGCATGCGCCGCACGCGCTGCCGGAAGGCAGCGTCTGGCAGCTGGCCAATGAACTGCCGGCCGCCGAACTGGCGCTGCTGCAGCTGGGCTGGGGCCTGGGCAGCTACCGCTTTGACCGCTATCGCAAGCGCAACCGCGCACCGGCGCAGCTGGTGGCCTCGCCGACCGGCGAAGTGGCCGACCTGATCGCCGCCAGCCTGCGCGTGCGCGACTGGGTCAACACCCCGACCGAAGACATGGGCCCGCAGCAGCTGGAAGACGCCGCGCGCGCGCTGGCCGATGCACATGGTGCGCAGGTCGAGGCGATTACCGGCGACGAACTGCTGAAGCAGAATTTCCCGGCCATCCACGCCGTGGGCCGCGCTTCGCACCGTGCGCCGCGCCTGGTCGTGCTGCGCTGGGGCAGGGAAACCGACCCGGCGCTGGTGCTGGTGGGCAAGGGCGTGTGCTTCGATACCGGCGGGCTGGACATCAAGCCGGCCGACGGCATGCGCAACATGAAGAAGGACATGGGCGGCGCCGCGCACGCACTGGCCCTGGCCGGCCTGGTGATGGCGCGCGGGCTGCCGGTGCGCCTGACCCTGCTGGTGCCGGCAGTGGAAAACGCGATCGGCCCCGATGCGTTCCGTCCGGGCGAGGTCATCGCCACCCGCAAGGGCCTGAGCGTGGAGATCGACAACACCGACGCCGAGGGCCGCGTGATCCTGTGCGACGCATTGACCTTCGCCGGTGAGCAGAAACCGGACCTGGTGCTGGACTTCGCCACCCTCACCGGTGCCGCGCGCATCGCCCTGGGCCCGGACCTGCCGGCACTGTTCAGCAACGACGACACGGTGGCCCAGCAGTGGCTGCAGGCCGGTGACGCGACCCGCGACCCGGTCTGGCGCATGCCGCTGTGGCGCCCCTACCTGCGCTACCTGAGCAGCGGCATCGCCGACCTGGCCAACGCCGGTTCGCGCATGGCCGGCTCGGTTACCGCCGCGCTGTACCTGGAACGCTTCCTGGAAGACGGCCAGCGCTGGGCGCATCTGGACGTGTATGCCTGGAACGACGGCGAGCGCCCGGGCCGTCCGGCCGGTGGCGAAGCGCTGGCGCTGCGCTCGGCGTGGGCGATGCTGAAGCAGCGCTACAGCTGATCGGGTGGGTGCCGACCGTTGGTCGGCACGCCGTCCCCGGAAAATCTGACGAAAAATTGAATTTCGGCCCCGGCCGGGTTCTGCGAGGATGTGTGGGTCGACCACCCACACGCTCCGTGAAGGCAGGACTCCGGCCATGTCGCTCTTCCGCTACACCCGCGCTGGCCAGACGCCGGGCGCGCCACGCAAGCATTCACCCCTGCTCTGGATCGCACTGATCGCACTCATTCTGGGTGCGGTCGCGCTGGCCTTCGCCTGGCTGGCCGGCTGGATTGGCGGCCGCCTGACCGCGCAGCGCTTTACCGACACCATCGAAGCCACCGGCCCGGCACATCCCGGGTTCCGCCGGGCGCACAGCAAGGGCATCTGCGTGAGCGGCTGGTTCGAACCCAGTGCACAGGCCCCTACCCTGTCCAGTGCACGGGTGTTCTCGCAGCGCCGCGTGCCGGTGATGGGCCGCCTGTCGATCGGCGGTGGTGATCCCTACGGTGCCGACAACACCGCGCGCGTACGCAGCCTGGCGGTGCAGATGGTCAGCGATGATGGCCAGGAATGGCGCATGGCGATGAACAGCTTCCCGTTCTTCGCCGTGCCCGATGCCGAGGCGTTCTACGAGCAGACGCGCGCCTCCATTCCCGACCCGACCACCGGCAAGCCCGACCCGCAGAAGATGGCCGCGGTGCTGGCGAAATACCCCAGTGCACAGGCGTTCCAGCAGTGGGCCAGGACGGCACCTTGGACCAGCAGCTGGGCTGACACCACCTTCAACAGCGTCAACAGCTTCTGGTTCACCAACGCGCAGGGCCAGAAGCGCGCGGTGCGCTGGCGCTGGCAGCCGCAGGCGCCGGTGGTGGAGATGGATGCGGAAACGCGCAAGCAGGCCAGCGTCGATTTCCTCAGCCAGGAACTGCAGCAGCGCCTGGCCAGCGGCCCGGTGCGCTGGAGCCTGGTCGTCACTACCGCCGAGCCTCGCGATGCCATCGATGATCCGTCGGTACCGTGGCCCGAATCGCGTGATCAGGTGGTGGCCGGCGTACTCAGCCTGGCCCGCATGCAGTCGCAGGAAAAAGGCGCGTGCGGCCAGATCAACTTCGATCCGCTGATTCTGCCCAGCGGCGTGCGCGGCAGTGACGATCCGATCCTGGCCGCACGCTCTGCGGTGTACTCGCAATCCTTCAACCGCCGCGAGCGCGAGCGCGCCAGCGGCAACGTCGAGCAACCGAAGGAGGCCGCGCGATGAACACCCATAACGGCCACTTCAACCTGCTGGCGCGGGTGCTGCACTGGACCATGGCGCTGATGATCATCGCCATGCTGTTCATCGGCGTGACCATGGTCGCCTCGCTGCACCTGCGGCCGATGCTGATCGACCTGCACCGACCACTGGGCATCGCGATTCTGCTGCTGGTGCTGCTGCGCCTGTACAACCGGCTGCGCCATCGCCCACCGGCGCTGCCTGCCGACCTGCCGGTCTGGCAGGGGGTGGCGGCCAAGGCCTCGCACTGGATGCTGTACGCGCTGATGCTGGCGATGCCGTTGATCGGCTGGGCGATGCTGTCGGCCGGCGGTTACCCGATCGTGCTGTGGGGTGGCCTGCACCTGCCGCCGATCGTGCCGCACACCCCGGCGTTGTATGCCGCGCTGCGCAATGCGCACAGCTTGTTGGCGTATGTGTTGTTCGCCACGGTGCTGATGCATGTGGGGGCGGCGCTGTTCCATTTGTGGGTGCGGCGGGATGGCGTGTTCCAGGCGATGGCGCGCGGGAAGGATTGATCGGGTTCGCCGGGTGTTCCCGGCGGATTGTTTCCGCGACTGCGGAGGGGTGTCACTTTCTTTGCGCGCAAAGAAAGTAACCAAAGAAACGCTCCGCCGGCCGCGAGCCGGCGTGCTTCGCACGCCGGTGCCCTGCGCTCCTCGGTCCGTCGAGGGACGGCGCGGGAACTCGCTGCGCTCAGACACCCGCACCTCTTCGCCCTCGCCGGACCTCCGGTGCTCGGCTCGCTTGAAGGCGGACTGGAAGGTCAAGATCAAGAGCAACAGCATCCACGCATGGCGTGGATCTACTGGGTGCAGCTGTGGCTTTTGACGTTGGGTCCGCCTTCTAGCGAGCCGAGCATCGCAGGGGAATCAGGGGCGTAGAGGCGCCGGTGTTTGAGCGAAGCGAGTTCGGCGCCGTCCCCTGATTCCCCGAGAAGCGCAGGGAACCGTCGCGTAGCGACGGCTCGCGCTCTGGCGGCGTGTTTCTTTGGTTACTTTCTTTGCACGAGCAAAGAAAGTGACACCTCTCCGCAGGCGCGGTAACAATCCGCCGGGCAGCGCCCGGCGCTACCAGTGCGTCGGCGCACGCCCCTACAACCATCCCTTCTGCCGCGCCAGCCGGTACGCCTCGATCCGGTTGGCCACGCCCAGCTTGCCGATGCACTCGGACAGGTAATTGCGCACCGTGCCATGCGACAACCCCAGCTGCTCGGCAATCTCGCTGGCGGTACGGCCCTCGCCCGCCAGCCGCAGCACGCGGCGTTCGCGGTCGGTCAGCGGGTCGGCCTGCGACCAGGCATCCAGTGCCAGCTGTGGGTCGATCGCGCGGATGCCCTGTTTCACCTTGCGCAGGGCATCGGCCAGGTTCTCGGCCGGTGCGTCCTTCAGCAGGTAGCCCAGCACGCCCGCTTCCAGCGCGCGGCGCAGGAAGCCGGCACGGGCGAAGGTGGTCACGATCACGACCTTGATCGGCAACTCGTGGCGGGCGATGCGCTGGGCCAGTTCCAGCCCGGACAGGCCAGGCATTTCGATGTCAGTGACCAGAATGTCCGGCTGCAGCTGCTGCAGCATGCGCCACGCCGCCTCGCCGTCGGCAGCGCTGCCCAGCACCTCGATGTCCGGCTCCAGGCCCAGCAGCGCCGACAATGCACCGCGCACCATCGCCTGGTCTTCGGCCAGCAGGATGCGGATCATGCGGCACCATCCCGTGCCAATGACGCTGGCGACAGCGGCGTGGTCGCGGCCACCAGTGGCACGCGCACGGTCACTACCGTGCCTTCTCCGCGCGACGACTGCAGTGACAACTGGCCGCCCAGCGCCATCGCCCGTTCGCGCATGCCACACAATCCGTTGCCCTCGGCCTGTACGCCACCGCGGCCGTCATCGCGTATCTGCATCACCAACTGTCGTTCCTCAAGCATGAAATCCACCTGCACCCGGGTCGCCTGTGCGTGGCGCACGATGTTGGTCGCAGCCTCGCGCAGCACCAGCGCCAGCCCACGTTCCACGTCGACCGGCATCGGCGGCGGCGGTGTGTACTGCAGGTGTACCTGCTGGCATTCCAGCAGCAGCCGCGCCGAGGCCAGCTCGCCGGCCAGGTCGCTGGCGCGGATGCCGGTCACCGCACTGCGCACCTGGGCCAGCGCCTCGCGGGCGATCGCTTCGGCTTCGCCGATCTCCTGCCGCGCGCGCGCGCCATCACGGTCGTACAGCTTGCGCGCCAGCTCCAGCTTCAGCGTGATCAGCGACAGCGTGTGGCCCAGCAGGTCATGCAGATCGCGGCCGATGCGCTCGCGCTCGGCGGTAGTGGCCAGCCGCCGCACCTCGTCCTGGGACAGCTGCAGGGCAACGTCCCGTTGATGGCTCAAGGCCTCCACGTTCACCACCAGGCCGACGATGAACGACACGGCCGGCATCCACACCATGGCTTGCCACGGATAACCGACGTAGAGCGCAGCGCCGCAGAACAACAGGTTCAGGCCGGTGAGCTGCAACAGGTACACCCACCAGCCGCCACGGCTGCTCATGCGGATCATCACGCAACCGAACACGAAGTAGCTCAGTCCCGACGGATACCACGGCAGCAGCACCAGGGCCATCAGGATCATGCCCAGCGCATAGCGCCATGCGTGGTGCCGTGGCGCCAGCATCACCTTCGCATAGAGCAGCAGGAACAGCGGATAGCTGGCCACGGTCAGCAGCAGCCAGCGCACCGTGAAGCCATTGCCAAGCACCGGGGTGAGGAAGATCCAGACCGACCACAGCAGGTGGATCGCACCACTCCAGGGCGACTTGCCACGCCTCAGCAGATCGGCCACCGCCGAATCCGGTGCGGGGCGCAGCAGGGACGCAAGCCAGCTCGACGACACGGAAGAATCCAGGCGGGAATGATCGCTGCCGATCATGCCAGTTCAGCCGATCCGGCGCAGGCGGCGGCGCGCCAGCAGCAGCGCCACCACCGTGACCGCCAGCAGCACCAGCAGGTGGCCAGCCATGCTGCCCACCGACGGCAGCCCGACCACCGGCAGCGCCAGCTGCGCCAGATGCCAGGTTGGCCACAGCGGTGCCATCATCGAGAACACCTTGGGCAGCGCCGACAACGGCAGCCACAGGCCCGACAGCAGGGCCAGCGGCAGGTAGACCAGGTTGACCATCGCCGGCGCCGCGCTGGCACTGACATGACTGCCGATCAGCAGGCCGATCGCGCCCAGCGGCAGCGCTGCCAGGCCCGCCACCGCCAGCAGCTGCAGCATCTGCACTGCCTGCAGCTGCACGCCACCCAGCGCGCGCGCCACCCCGATCAACAGGGCGGCTACCAGCAACGCGAACATCACCGCCATCACCAGTCGCGCCAGCAACGGTGCCGCCGCCGGCATCGGCAGCGCTCGCTTGAGGGTCAGCAGGCCGCCTTCACGGTCCAGCGCCAGCTGCACGCCGAAGCCGAACAGGGCCGGGGCCATCGCACCGAACACGCAGTAGGTGGCCAGCAGGTAGAGCGGTGCATGGCCGCGGCCCAACAGCACGCCGAACAACAGGTAGAACAGCACCGGGAACAGCAGCGAAGGCACCGCGAAGGCGGGTGTACGCCAGGCGCGGCGCAGCTCGGCCACCAGTTCAGCGCCGTACGGGCGCAAGGCCTGACGCCACGCCGATACCGGCGCGGGTGTAGTGCCGGTACGGGTCATCGTGTTCATGCGGCCTCCCGGGTCATGTCGAGGAAAGCGTCGGCCAGTGCCGCGCCCTGTACTTCCAGCTCACGCAGCTGTGCATCGGCGGCCAGCAGACGCGCCACCACCGGCTCGGCCGGGCTCGCCAGCAACTGCAGATGCTCGCCGTCACGCTGCACCTGCTGCACGCCCGGCCATTGCTGTACGTCTTCAACAGTCAGCACGCTGCGGCAGCGGATGCGGCGCGGCCGATCGACCAGGCGCAGCTCGCTCAACGGTGCGTCGGCCAGCACCCGGCCCTGCTCCAGCACCAGCACCTGCCGCGCCAGCGCTTCGGCCTCTTCCAGATAGTGGGTGGTCAGCAGCACGCCGCAGCCTTCGGCCACCAGCTGCCGGATCGCCTGCCACATCACCTGCCGCGCCTGGATGTCCAGGCCGGTGGTGGGCTCGTCCAGGAACAGCACGCGCGGGCGGCCACACAGCGCGATGGCGAACTGCACCGCGCGCTGCTGGCCACCGGACAGCTGACCGTAGCGACGGCCTGCCAGTGCCTGCAGGCCTGCGCGCTGCAGCACCTCCTGCAGCGGCATCGGGTCCGGATAGCAGGCGCTGGCCTGCGCCACCAGTTCGTCCACCTGCAGCATCGGCGGCAGGCTGGTGCTCTGCAGCATCACGCCCAGGCCGAGGCGGCTGCTGCGCTGCTGCGGGTCGCCACCGAGCAGCTCGACCTGGCCGGCATCGGCGCGGCGCAGGCCCAACAGCACGCTGATCGCGGTACTCTTGCCGGCACCGTTGCGGCCCAGCAATGCCAGCACCTGGCCAGCGCGGACCTGCAGGTCGATGCCCTGCAGGGCGGTATGGTCGCGGTAGCGCACCTGCACCTGCTGCAGGCGGGCCAGCGACGGGGCGATCGGATCCATGGGCGGTACCGGTAGCGGGGACGTTGCCATCCTGTGCCGCCGTGGTCACATTTCGCAGTTGCCGCCGTCAGTGTCATCGGATGACAGCTGTCACTGCCGTCATCGCTGTGCCTGCCTTCATGCTGTGCCGCACGCTCCACCGCCGGAACCGCCGCCGTCCGCGCTTCCGGCCATACCCGCCCGAACGCCTGTGATGGAACGAATGAACGCTTCTGCCGAGCTGTTGAAGGAACTCCGTATCGACCGCAAGTCGCCGCCGCCCGCCTCCGGTGGTGGCAGCAATGGCGGTGGCCGTCGTTGGCTGTGGATCGCGATCATCGTGGTCGTGCTGCTGATCGCCGCTGCCGTGGCCTTCCTGTTCGGCCGCGCGCCGGCCGTGGAAGTGGAAACCGCGCCCGCAGTGGCCATCCAGCAGGGCAGCGCCAGCAGTTCGGTGCTCGATGCCAGTGGCTACGTGGTCGCCCGGCGCATGGCCACGGTCTCGGCCAAGATCACCGGCAAGGTGCGCGAGGTGATGATCGAGGAAGGCATGCGGGTCGAAGCCGGCCAGGTGATGGCCACCCTGGATCCGATCGATGCCGATGCGCAGCGCAGCCTGTATGCCTCGCAGTTGCAGGCCGCGCGCAGCCAGGTGGCCGGGCTGGAGGCACAGCAGAAGCAGGCCGCCGCCGAAGCCAGCCGCCTGCAGGCGCTGGTCGGCCAGCAACTGGTGTCACGTTCGCAGTACGACCAGGCCGTGGCCCAGCGCGACAGCCTGCGTGCGCAGCTGGAAACGGCCCAGCGCAACGTCAAGGTCGCCAACGACCAGCTGGCCATTGCCGATCTGGGCGTGGACAACAACATCGTGCGCGCGCCGTTCTCCGGCGTGGTCACCGCCAAGGCCGCGCAGCCGGGCGAAATCGTTTCGCCGCTGTCGGCGGGCGGTGGTTTCACCCGCACCGGCATCGGCACCATCGTCGACATGGACTCGCTGGAGATCGAAGTCGAGGTCGGCGAGGCCTTCATCGGCCGCGTGCAACCGAAGATGCCGGTGGAAGCCACGCTCAACGCCTATCCGGAGTGGAAGATTCCGGGCGAGGTCATCGCCATCATCCCCACTGCCGACCGCGGCAAGGCCACGGTGAAGGTGCGCGTGGCGCTGAAGGTGAAGGACCCGCGCATCGTGCCGGAGATGGGCGTGCGGGTCAGCTTCCTGGAGCAGGCGCAGCCGCAGGCGGCCGCCAAACCGCAGGGCGTGCGCGTGCCGGCTGGCGCGGTGGTCCAGCGCGAGGGCGCCTCGGTGACCTTCGTACTGGGCGACCAGAGCCGCGTGCAGCAGCGCACGGTCGAGGCCGGCCAGGCGATGGGCAAGGACCGCCAGATCCTCAAGGGCGTCAGCGCGGGTGAGTCGGTGGTGGTGAACCCGCCGGACACCCTGCGCGATGGCGCCAAGGTGCAACAGAAACAAGCGCAGTAACGGCCTGGCGCCCATGGGCGCCGCCGGCAACACCGCTCGACGCACGCCTGCGGCCACCGCTGGTGCGCTTCCCCGTTTCCCGCCTTCCGTGGAGAACCACCCATGTCGACCCTGGTTTCACTGCGCAACATCACCAAGACCTACCAGCGTGGCCCCGAGAAAGTGCAGGTGCTGCACGGCATCGACCTGGACATCGCCAGCGGCGACTTCGTCGCGCTGATGGGCCCGTCCGGCTCGGGCAAGACCACCCTGCTCAACCTGATCGGCGGCCTGGACAACCCCAGCGGCGGCGAGATCAGCATCGAAGGCGAGCGCATCGACCAGATGAGCGGCGGCCAGCTGTCGACCTGGCGCAGCCACCACGTCGGCTTCGTGTTCCAGTTCTACAACCTGATGCCGATGCTGACCGCGCAGAAGAACGTGGAGCTGCCGCTGCTGCTGACCCATCTCAATGCCGCGCAGCGCCGCCGCAATGCCGAGATCGCGCTGACCCTGGTCGGCCTGGCCGACCGCCGCAGCCATCGCCCCAATGAACTGTCCGGCGGCCAGCAGCAGCGCGTGGCGATCGCGCGGGCGATCGTCTCCGACCCGACCTTCCTGATCTGCGACGAACCCACCGGCGACCTCGACCGCCAGTCCGCCGAGGAGATCCTCGGCCTGCTGCAGCAGCTCAACCGCGAACACGGCAAGACCATCATCATGGTCACCCATGACCCGAAGGCCGCCGAGTACGCCACGCACACGGTGCACCTGGACAAGGGCGAGCTGGCCGACGCGCCGCTGGCCCACTGACGGAGGCCACGGCGATGAAATACTTCTCGTTGGTGTGGGCGCAGCTGTTCCGCAGCCGCACGCGCACCCTGTTGACCCTGCTGTCGGTGGTGGCCGCGTTCCTGCTGTTCGGCATGCTCGACTCGGTGCGCGTGGCGTTCTCGTCCGGCGGCAGCGTGGAAGGCGCCAACCGCCTGGTGGTGGCCTCGCGGCTGTCGATCACCCAGTCGCTGCCGATCCGCCTGGAAACCCAGATCCGCCAGGTGGCCGGCGTGCGCGACGTGGCCTACGGCATGTGGTTCGGCGGCATCTACCAGGATCCAAAGAACTTCTTCCCGAACTTCTCGGTGTCGCCCAACTACTTCGATGTCTACCGCGAACTGCAGATCGATCCGGCCCAGCTGGAGGACTGGAAGCAGACCCGCACCGGCGCCATCGTCGGCGAATCGCTGGCCAAGCAGTTCGGCTGGAAGATCGGCGACACCATCCCGTTACAGGCCACGATCTTCCCGCGCGGCGGCAGCAACGACTGGCCGCTGGAACTGAAGGGCATCTACCGTTCCAAGGACCGAGCGCTGGCGGCCAACGAAGAACGCCAGTTGATGATGAACTGGAAGTACTTCGATGAATCCAACGACTACATCAAGAACCAGGTGAGCTGGTACACGGTGACGCTGGACAACCCGGATCATTCCTCGCGGGTAGCGCAGGCCATTGATGCAATCTCGGCCAACTCCGACCACGAGACCAAGACCCAGACCGAGTCGGCGTTCCAGCAGGCCTTCGTCAAGCAGTTCGCCGACATCGGCATGATCGTCACTTCAATCATGGGCGCGGTGTTCTTCACCCTGCTGCTGCTGACCGGCAACACCATGGCGCAGGCGGTGCGCGAGCGCGTGCCGGAGCTGGCCACGCTGAAGACGCTGGGCTTCAAGGACAGCACCGTGCTGACCCTGGTGATGGTGGAGTCGGTGCTGCTGATCGGCCTGGGCGGCCTGATCGGCATGGGCCTGGCCGCACTGATCCTGCCGGCGATCGGCCCGAAGAGCATGGGCATGCTGCCGCCACACGTACCGACGCCGACCTGGCTGATGGGGCTGGGCCTGATCGTGGTGATCGGCATCATCGTCGGGTTGTTGCCGGCGCTGCGTGCCAAGCGCCTGAAGATCGTCGACGCACTGGCCGGCCGCTGAGGAGGACACCGACATGTTCAAGAGCAAACTCAAGAAATGGCTGGGCAACGGCCTGACGGTGCTGCTGCTGGTGATCGGCCTGGTGCTGTGGATCAGCCTGCCGTGGGTCGGCGTGCTGGCCGTGGCCGTGCTGGTGGCACTGTGGCTGCTGCTGACCCGTGGCGGACGGTTGGCGCTGGCCGCCACCCGCATCGGCGTGGCCAGCCTGCCGCAGCGCTGGGGCGCGTCCTCGGTGATCGTGGTCGGCATCGCCGGCGTGGTCGGCGTGCTGGTGGCGATGCTGGCGATGGGCGAAGGCTTCCAGGCCACGCTCAACAACACCGGCGACGACACCACCGCCATCGTGCTGCGCGGCGGCTCGCAGGCCGAGACCAACTCGGTGATCACCCGCGAGCAGGTGCCGACGTTGTCCACCCTGCCCGGCATCAGCCGCGATGGCGAAGGCCGGCCGCTGCTGTCGCCGGAGCTGTCGCAGGTGGTCAACCTGGTGTCGAAGTCCGACGGCACCGACGTCAACGCGCAGTTCCGCGGCGTTGGTCCGCAGGCCTGGGCCGTGCATGACAAGGTCAAGATCATCGAAGGCCGCAAGTTCGCAGCCGGCCTGCGCGAGATCGTGGTCGGCCAGGGTGCCAAGGGCCAGTTCCGCGACATGGACGTGGGCAGGACGCTGACCCTGGGCAACCAGACCTGGACCGTGGTCGGCGTGTTCGCCACCGGCGATGCGCACGATTCGGAGCTGTGGACCGACGCCGATACGCTGGCCACCACCTACCAGCGCAGCGCCTGGCAGTCGATCAGCGTGCGTACCGATGGCAAGGCCGGCTTCGAGCAGTTCAAGGCAGCGGTCGCCGCCGACCCGCGCCTGAAACTGGACGTGGAAACCACCCGTGTCTACTACAGCAAGCAGGGCGGCGGGCTGACCAAGCTGATCGACATCCTCGGCAAGGTGATCGGCACGATCATGGCGGTGGGTGCAGTGTTCGGCGCACTCAACACCATGTACGCGGCCGTGGCCACCCGTGCGCGCGAGATCGCCACCATGCGCGCGATCGGCTTCCGCGGCCTGCCGGTGGTGACGGCGGTGATGCTGGAGACCATGCTGCTGGCGTTGCTGGGTGGCCTTCTGGGGTGTGCGGTGGCGTGGCTGCTGTTCAATGGCTACAGCGTGTCCACCATAGGCAGCAACTTCAGCGCGGTAGTGTTCAAGTTCCATGTGTCGCCGGAACTGCTGTGGACCGGACTGAAATGGGCGCTGGGCATCGGCCTGGTCGGCGGCCTGTTCCCGGCGCTGCGCGCGGCCCGTTTGCCGATCACCACGGCGTTGCGAGAAACCTGAGCATCACGCAGCGGTGGACTGCGCATCACGCAGGGGACGGAGCGAAGGCTCCGTCCCTTTTATTTTGCGCGTCATCCACGCTTGGTGGTGAGCCAGGACGTCCAGTAGATCCACGCCATGCGTGGATGGATGCCGGCGCACGCGCACGGCTACAGATTGCGGGAAATACGCCGCTATCGATGCCTCTGCCCATCGAAAGCGCAACGCGCGTGACGTTGCGCACATCCCATCTGTGGATTGTTGGTTGCGATTCATTTTCGCGCACATCCGCAGCGCAGAGGCAAACAGTTACGAATGGAAACATTCTAGAATCGCCCCCCCACGTTGGTTTGCAGCACCCCACGCGTCCATAGAACGGGCGCTTGTTTTTCCTGAAACACGAGATTTCACGGATGTCCCTGAAAACCAATCCGCTGCGCAACGCGATCGTCATCGCGCTGGCCGCCAGCTGCACCACCCCCGCCTTCGCACAGAGCGCCGGCGATACCCCGACCAACCTCGATCGCATCGAGATCACCGGCTCGCGCATCCGCCAGGCCAGTGTCGAGACCGCACAGCCGGTCGTCGCGCTCAGCCGCGCCGAGATCGAGAAGAAGGGTTACATCAACGTCGCCGACATCCTGCAGGACGTCACCGCCGCCGGCGCACCGAGCCTGAGCCGCTCGTCGTCGCTGAGTTCTTCGCGCGACTTCGGCGGCACGTACGTCAGCCTGCGCAACCTCGGCCCGGAGCGCAGCCTGGTGCTGATCGACGGCCGCCGCATGGGCGTCAGCGCCGGTGGCTACTCCGACCTGGCTTCGATTCCCTCGGCGATTGTCGAGCGCGTGGAAGTGCTCACCGATGGCGCGTCCGCGCTGTACGGCTCGGACGCCATCGCCGGTGTGGTCAACATCATCACCCGCAAGAACTTCGACGGTGGCGAAGCCAGCGTCTACGTCGGCCAGTACGGTGAGGGTGACGGCCAGAAGCGCTCCTACAGCGCCACCTTCGGCAAGACCTTCGACCGCGGCTGGTTCAGCGTCGGCGCCGAGCGCACCAAGGAAGACGAGATTCTCGGCAGCGAGCGCGAGTTCAGCCGTTACCCGGGTGGCCCGCGCCATCCCGACGACGTCAAGGCACTGAACCAGACCACGCAGTGGGGCAGCGTCACCGTCGACGGCAAGTCGCTGACCGTGGGCCCGGGCGGCGACCCGAGCCAGAAGGGCAATTTCCACACGCCCAATCCGGCCGATGGTGCCAACACCAAGACCAACATGAGCCTGCTGAGCGGCCTGGAGCGCACTTCGGTGTTCGCCAACGGTGGCTTCTCGATCACCGATGACCTGCGCATCGTGGCCGACGCGCTGTACAGCAAGCGCGAGTCGACCAAGCACCTGGCCGGCTACCCCTACTCGGTGTCCACCGCACAGGCGCGCAACGGTTCCCGTGCTGCCCTGTCCAAGGACAGCGCGTTCAACCACTGGGGCCAGGACGTGCTGTTCTCGCACCGCACCGAAGAAATGCCGCGTGCGACCGAGAACAACCTGGACACCAAGCGCGCCAGCATCGGCCTGGAAGGCAGCTTCGAAACCGGTTCGCGTTACTGGGACTGGAACGTCAGCTACATGTACAACCGCAATGAAGGCGAGCGCATCGGTACCGGCAGCATGTACCAGCCGCACGTCGACCTGGCGGTCGGCCCATCCTTCATGGATGGCACCGTGGCACGCTGCGGCAGCCCGGGTGCAGTGATCGCCGGCTGCGTGCCGTGGAACCCGGCCGCGCCGATGGGCTATGCGGGCCCGGGCTCGCTGAGCAACCAGGACGTGCAGGACTACCTGTTCACCCGCTTCGTCGACAAGATGAAGAGCACCACCAAGGTCGCCAGCGCCAACATCTCCGGTTCGGTGTTCACCCTGCCGGCCGGCGACGTGATGGCCGCGATGGGCTTCGAGCACCGCAACGAAGAAGCCAGCTACACCCCGGACCTGATGGTGCAGAAGGGCCAGATTGCCGGCACCACCGGCCAGCCGACCCGTGGCGACTACTCGCTCAACGAGGTCTACCTGGAACTGCAGGTACCGCTGCTGGCCGACATGCCGTTCGCGCGTGAACTGTCGCTGGACCTGGCCGGCCGCTACACCGACTACAACACCTTCGGATCGACCACCAACAGCAAGTTCGGCCTGAAGTGGAAGCCGATCGACAGCCTGCTGGTGCGCGCGACCTATGGCACCGGCTTCCGTGCGCCGACCGTGGACGACCTGTACGGCGGTGCGGTGAAGAGCCGTGATTCGTTCACCGATCCGTGCGATACCTCGTTCGGCATTGCTGCCAGCAGCGCGACCGTGGCCGCACGCTGCCAGGCGCTGAAGGTGCCGGCTGACTTCCGCCAGCAGACCGCGTCGGAAGGCAACGTCGCCAACCGTCCGGGCCAGCAGGGCATCGCCGATTTCGACTCCGGTTCCAATGCGAACCTGAAGCCGGAAACCGCCAAGACCTGGACCGTGGGCCTGGTGTACAGCCCCGAGTTCGTGCCGGGCCTGGACGTCAGCCTGGACTGGTGGAAGATCCGCATCGACAACGCGATCGTGGGTGAGTCGGCCACCGACATCCTCAACCAGTGCTACGTGCAGGGCGTGGATTCGGCGTGCGGCCGCTTCACCCGTTCCACCAGCGCCAAGACGCTGGGTCAGGTGACGTCGCTGGACCGCTCGCTGGTCAATGCGGGCTACCGCGAAACCGCCGGCTACGACTTCAGCCTGCGTTACCGCCTGCCGGAAACCGCGTTCGGCCGCTTTGCCGCCACCTGGAACACCACCTACACCGACTACCTGGAGCAGCGCAACGACAGCGCCGCCACCACGCCGGTGGAGCAGAAGACCGGCTGGCAGGGCAACTTCCGCGTGCGTTCGACCTTCAACCTGGATTGGCAGTACGGCGACCTGGGCATCGGTTGGACCGCCCGCTACTACTCGGGCATGAAGGAAGCCTGCTCGTATGACCTGGCCGGTGGCCCGGACTGCAACATGGCCGGCTTCGTCTCGCCGTACACCGATGCGCAGCCGAGCCGCAAGGTGGGCTCCAACACCTTCCACGACCTGCAGGTGCGTTACAGCCTGCCGTGGGACGGCACCGTGTCGCTGGGCGTGAACAACGTCTTCGACCACCAGGGTCCGATCATGTACAGCCAGCCGAACAGCAGCTTCACCTACTACGGTGGCTTCGACATCGGTCGTTTCATGTACATGAAGTACCAGCAGCGCTTCTAAGCCTGCAACCGCGTTCCCGCCACCGCCATCTCTCTCTCCTGGCGGTGGATGGAAGCAGAACGGCGCCCTTCGGGGCGCCGTTCTTTTTTGGGTGGAAGCGGGTCGGATCCCTTCGCCCTGCGAAGGGCTCTGACCCCACGCGACGGATAGAACAGGGTCAGAGCCCTCCGCGTTGCGGAGGGATCCGACCCCGCAGCCCCGCCGGCGCTAGCGCTTGGCGCGCATCGTGCGGATGTTGTCACCGACGAACAGGATCAGGCCGGCCCAGATCGCGGCGAAGCCGATCGCCTTGGCAGTATCGAACCCTTCGTGGAAGAAGAACACGCCCAGCAGCAGCTGCAGGCTCGGCGCGATGTACTGCAGGATGCCGACCAGCGACAGCGGGATGCGCTTCACGCCGTAGGCGAAACCGATCAGCGGCACTGCGGTCACTGCGCCACCGAAGACCAGCAGCAGGTCATTGCGCCAGCCCCAGCCATGGAAGAACGCGCCGCCATGGCCGTTTTCCGCCCAGATCGCGAAGGCCAGCGCCGGCAGGAACAGGTACATGCTCTCCACGCCCAGGCCGGCCACCGGATCGACCGAGACCAGCTTGCGCAGCAGGCCATACAGGCCGAACGAACAGGCCAGGCCCAGCGCGATCCACGGCGGCGTACCCGCGTCGATGGTCAGCCAGGCCACGCCCACCGCCGCCATCGCCACCGCCACCCACTGCAGGCGCCGCAGCCGCTCCTTCAGCACCAGCACGCCCAGCAGCACGTTCACCAGCGGGTTGATGAAGTAGCCCAGGCTGGTCTCGATCACATGGCCGGCGTTGACCGCCCAGATGTACAGGCCCCAGTTGAAGGCGATGGTCAGGCTCGACACCAGCAGGATCGGCAGCGCGCGCGGCTGCGCGGCGATCTTCTGCCACCAGCCCAGGCGCGAGCTGATCAAGAGCCAGCCCAGCACCATCACGGTGCTCCAGATGATGCGGTGGGCGATGATCTGGAACGAGGGTACCTCGTTGAGCAGGTGCCAATAGACCGGCACCAGGCCCCAGATCACGAAGGTGGATGCGGTAACCAGCAGGCCCCGGCGTTGTTCTTTCTCGTCCATGCTCACTTCTTTCTCGTCCTTGCCATTGTCAGCACCACCACACCCAGGAGAATCACCGCCATCGCCAGCAGGTCGCGCCAGCCGAAGCGCTCGCCGTTGAGCAGCGCGCCCAGCAGCACCGCGATCACCGGATTGACGTACGCATAGCTGCCGGCCAGCGCCGGCCGCACGTTCTGCAGCAGCCAGACGTAGGCGGTGAAGGCAACGATGGAACCGAACACGCACAGGTAGGCCATCGCCAGCAGGCCACCGGTATCGGGCAGCGTGGTCGGGCGCTCGCCGACCGCCAGGCCGATCAGCACCAGCAGCACGCCACCGCAGATCATCTGCCCGGCGGCGGTCATGAACGGGCCCGGCAGGTCCAGGCCGCGCGCCCACACCGAACCGAAGGCCCAGCCGATCGGCGCGATCAGCAGCAGCACCAGCCCGGTCGGCGAGGCCGTCAGGCTGCTGCCGGCGTTGAGCCAGACTACGCCGAGGAAGCCGATGGCGATGCCCAGCCACTCACCGCGGCTGGCATGCTGCCCGCGCAGCGCCGAGAACAGCGCCATCCACAGCGGCACCGAGGCCACCGCTGTCGCGGCCAGGCCCGAGGACACCTCACGCTCGGCCAGCACCACCATGCCGTTGCCCAGCACCAGCATGGTCACGCCCATCACCACCAGGTTGCGCCACTGCCGCAGGGTCGGGTTCGGCATCTTCCAGAACAGGCGCAAGGCCAGGAACATCAGGCCACCGGCAATGATGAACCGGCTGCCGGAAACCATCGTCAGCGGCAGCGCGCCGCCGTGCAGGGCCTTGGCGATGCCCAGGTAGGTCGAGCCCCAGACCACGTAGACCAGCAGCAATGCCAGCGCGACAAGGCCACCCCGGGGGGCAGCCGCAGACGAAGAGGGGGGAACCGACATGACACACCAGGGAGCCGGGGGAAGGCGGATTCTAGGACGTTTTGAGTATGGTCCGGCACCCCGGACGGTGGCACGCTGTCATCCATCCATGCACCCTGCTCTGGTCTGCTACCCCGTGTTGACGGCCGATGCAGTACCAAGAGGGCTGCCCGGCCGCGCCGCCCCAAGGCCGGGCGCCGTTTTCCCTGCGCACGGACGCGCCGCATCGAGGATTCCCACCCAGATGAGCACCACGTCCCAACCTGCCGTACCCGCGAACGACCGCGCTGCCCTGCGCCGGTCGATCTCCAATACCCTCAAAGGCTCCGCCGGCAACCTGGTGGAGTGGTATGACGTCTACGTGTACTCGGTGTTCGCCGTGTACTTCGAATCGCAGTTCTTCTCGCCGGACGACAAGAACTCCACGATGTACGTGTGGGCGATCTTTGCCGCCACGTTCCTGATGCGCCCGATCGGTGCCTGGTTCTTCGGCCGCTTCGCCGACCGCCACGGCCGTCGGTTGGCACTGACTGTCTCGGTCACGCTGATGGCGCTGTGCTCGTTCCTGATCGCCATCACCCCCACCGCCGCCAGCATCGGCATCTGGGCCGCAGTCATCCTGCTGTTCGCGCGCCTGCTGCAGGGCTTCGCCACCGGCGGCGAGTACGGCGCCAGCGCCACCTACATGTCAGAGGCCGCCATTCCCGGCCGTCGCGGCTTCCTGTCCTCCTTCCACTACGTCACCCTGGTCGGCGGCCATGTGCTGGCCCAGCTGACCCTGCTGCTGATGCTGACCTTCTGGGGCAAGCCGGAGATCTCCGAGTGGGGCTGGCGCATCGCCTTCGGCATCGGTGGCATCGCCGCGGTGGTGGTGTTCTGGCTGCGCCGCGGCATGGACGAATCGCTGTCGGAGTCGTCGATCGAAGCTGCGCGCGAGGGCAAGGCGCAGAAGTCCGGCTCCATGTACGAGCTGTTCGTGCACCAGTGGCGGCCGCTGCTGCTGTGCTTCCTGATCACCGCCGGTGGCACCGTGGCCTTCTACACCTACTCGGTGAACGGCCCGAAAATGATCCAGAGCGCATTCGCGGGCAACGACCCGATGACCGGCACCCTGATCAACCTGGGCGTGCTGGCGTTCCTGATGGTGCTGCAGCCGGTCGGCGGCTGGCTGTCGGACATCATCGGCCGCAAGACCCTGCTGGTGTTCTTCGGTGTCGGCGGCGTGCTGTACAGCTGGTACCTGATCACCCAGCTGCCGCACCAGCACGACGCCACGCTGGCGTTCCTGACCCTGGCACTGGCCTTCGTCATCCTCACCGGCTACACCTCGATCAATGCCGTGGTAAAGGCCGAGCTGTTCCCCACCCACGTGCGTGCGCTGGGCGTAGGCCTGGGTTACGCGCTGGCCAACTCGCTGTTCGGCGGCACCGCCCCGCTGCTGTACCAGGGCGCGCTGAAGACCGGCCACGTCGACTGGTTCGCCATCTACGTGACCGCAACGATCGCGGTATCGTTGGTGGTCTATGTGTTCTTCCTCACCAACAAGGGCCCGAACTGGCTCGACGGCACCCGCAAGTAAGCGCGTTGCCGTGATCGCGGCCACCGGTGCACTGCCGGTGGCCGCTGCATCTCCCGCCACGCCACTGATGTGGATCGCGGCGGCGCTGGCCGCAGCCACGGCACTGGCCTGGCTGCTGCGCCGCCCCAACGCACAGGCCGCGTGGCCACGCACCGGGTTCGGGGTCGCCCTGCTGGTGTTCTGCTCCGCGCTGGCGCTGCAGCTGGCGGTGGACCTGGGCAGCGGCCACAGCTCGCTGCAACTGCGCCTGCATCGCGGCATCAATGCAGGGTCGCCGGTTGGCCTGCGCACGATGGTGGCGTGCTATCTGGCAGCGCTCGCTGCCGCCGGCTGGGGCGCATGGACGCTGCTGCGCCGGCGCAGGTAGTGCCGGCCGCTGGCCGGCAATCCGCAATCGGCAATCGGCAATCGGCAATCGGCAATCGGCAATCGGCAATCGGCAATCGGCAATCGGCAATCGGTAGAGTCGACTGTTGGTCGACTGCTCTCTCTGTCGGCACCGAAAAACCCGCGCTGCGCGCGATAGTCGACTGGCAGTCGACTCTACCCCCGGCGAAATGACATGACACCCCGCCGGTCCCGAGCCTCAGCGGCGGGCCGCTTCGCTCTTGTCGCGCGCGCCGCGGAACTCCGATTCCTTCTCCCACGTCGGCCAGCGGCGGCTGTTGGCCAGCTCGGCACCCAGGTCGTAGACCAGCAGAGTGTCAGCCGCGTGGCCGCTCGGATCCCAGCTCGGGGTCCAGGCATCGCAGGCCTGGTGGTAACAGTCGGCGAAATACTTCTCGCGCAGCGCGCGGCCGGCTTCAACACCGCCGTCCAGCTTGTCCAGGCCCGGGCCGATGGTGATCGCCGGCACGCCCAGGCGGGCAAAGGCGAAGTGGTCGGCGCGGTAGAAGAAGCCGGCCTCCAAGTTCGGGTCCGGGCTGTAGCTGCGACCGCGGGCCTTGGCCACGCGTTCCAGATCGCCTTCCAGCGACACCCGGCCCTTGCCCCACGAAGCGATGTCGCGGGTCGGGCCATCCGGGCTGAACATCTCGATGTTCAGCACTGCAGCGGTCTTGTCCAGCGGCGCCAGCGGATGCGCGGCGTAGTAGCTGGCGCCCAGCAGGCCCTTCTCTTCGGCGGTCAGTGCCACGAAGTACAGCGTGCGCTGCGGCTGCGGGCCGGCGGCGAACACGCGGCCCAGCTCCAGCACCGTGGCCACGCCGGTGGCGTTGTCGATCGCACCACGGCGGATGCGGTCGCCCTTGGCGTCGGCTTGGCCGATACCGAACGCATCCCAGTGCGCGGAGAAGATCACGGCCTCGTCGGCGTGTTCACCACCGGGCAGCTTGGCCACCACGTTGCGGGTGACCACCTGCTCGCGCTTGAGTGCGAAATCCACGCTCAGCTTCGCGTTGTCCAGTGCCACCGGGCGGAAGTCGGCACGCATCGCCTTGCGCTTCTCGGCATCGAAGTCGAGGCCGGCGTCGGCGAAGATCGCCTCGGCAAGTTCGCGCTGCATCCAGCCACGCAGCGGCGTGTGCTGCGCCATCGCCTCGGCCTGGCCGCGTTCGATGTCGAACAGCGGCGAGGTGCCCGAGCTCTTCACAGTGGCCCAGCCATAGGCGGCCGGCGCGGTCTCGTGCACGATCAGCACACCCTCGGCACCACGGCGCGCGGCTTCCTCGAACTTGTAGGTCCAGCGGCCGTAGTAGGTCACCGCCTTGCCATCGAACGCGCCCGGCGCATCGGCTTCGAAATCGGCGTCGTTGATCAGCACCACGGCGATCTTGCCGTGCAGGTCCACGTCCTTGTAGTCGTTCCAGTGGCGTTCCGGTGCGTCGATGCCATAGCCGACGAACACCAGTGGCGCGTCTTTGATCTGCACGCGCTTGCGCGGCTGCAGGCTCTGCAGGGTCACGTCCACGCCGTTGGCCAGCGCGCGCTTGCCCTGCTTCAGCGACAGGCTGGCCTTGGCCGGGCCGTCCAGCTGCGCGCGCACCAGCGGCACCGGCTGCACCCAGCTGCCATCCACGCCACCCGGCTGCAGGCCGTAGCTGCGGAACTGCTCGATCAGGTACTGCACCGTGCGCTCTTCGCCCTCGGTGGCCGGCGCGCGGCCCTCGAATTCATCCGATGCCAGCACACGCACGTGCCGCGACAGTGCCTGCGGATCGATGCCGCCACCCGGCAGGTCGTTGGCCGCATGGGCCAGCCCGCCGACGAACAGGCAGGACGACAGCAGCAACACGCGCATCGGATTCACGGCAGTACCACGGCTAGCTTGGAAGTCACCAGAGTGTAACGTGGTCGTGACACCACGGCGCAACCTGGGCCCACGTCATCCACGCATGGCGTGGATCTACCTGCTGATGCGGTCCAGCCAGCAGGCCAGGCCCTGCGCGTTGAGTTCGATGTCCATCGCCAGAACAGCGATCACCGCCGCATCGTCCAGCGCACAGCCATGCAGCTGTGCACGTTCCAGGTACAGCGCCTGCAGCGCGGCCAGCAGGCAGCGGTGGCGGTCGGGGCGGCCATCGCACTGGCGGCCGATGGTGGCCATCGCATCGATCTGTTCGAACAGGTCGTTGGCCAGTTTCTGCACCTGCTCCACGCGGCCGTAGTGGGTCAGGTACATCGCCTGCGGGCCATAGCCCAGCATGCGCTGGATCGAGGCCTTCATCGCTTCCGGGTCGAACTGCACCGGCGACGAGGTCGGGAAGATGAAGGCCCCCTGCGCGCTGTCCAGCTCGCGGTAGGAAATGCCGAAGGTATCGCCGGTGAACCAGCTGCGGCTGCGCGCATCCCACACGCAGTAATGGTGCAGTGCGTGGCCCGGGGTGTGCAGCAGCACCAGCTCGCGGCCGGCCAGGTCGATACGGTGGCCGTCCTCGGCCACCACCACACGATGTTCGGGAATGGCCTCGATACGACCATAGCTGCGCGCGATTTCCTCGGCACCGTACACCGCCGTGGCACCGGCAATCAGCCGGGTCGGGTCGATCATGTGCGGCGCACCGCGCGGGTGCAGCACTGCCTTTGCGTTGGGCAGCTGCTGCATCAGCAGGCCGGCGCCGCCGGCGTGGTCCAGGTGCACGTGCGTGAGCAGCAGCCAGTCCACCGCGTCAACGGCCAGACCCGCGGTGGCCAGCGCCTGCAGCATCGCCGGCACCGACAGGCCGGTGCCACAGTCGACGAACGCGGCGCGGTCGTTTTCAACGATCAGATAGGCCGCGTCGAAGTCGGGACGCTGGAAGCCGGTATCGATGGTGTGGATGCTGGGGTCGGCGATCATCGGCACGCACCTGGCAGGATCGGGAACAGACGCCCATGGTAGGCGCGCGGGCGGTCCGGGTTCGATGCGGCTTTGGTCGGGTAGTGCCGGGTTGTGGCCGGGTAGAGTCGACTGTCAGTCGACTGTCGCGCGCAGCGCGGGCTTCCAGAAGAGCAGTCGACTCACAGTCGACTCTACCAAGGGCAAGCGCAGGCAAGGGCAAGCGCAGGCCAACCAACCGCAGGTCCATCGGGTGCGCAAGGGCCAGGTTCAGCGCAATGCGAACCGCGGCCGCAGCAGCAGGGCCAGCACCAGCACCGCCAG
The DNA here is from genome assembly GCF_059369595.1 of Stenotrophomonas sp. YJH_SMC_25. Taxonomy (NCBI): domain Bacteria; kingdom Pseudomonadati; phylum Pseudomonadota; class Gammaproteobacteria; order Lysobacterales; family Lysobacteraceae; genus Stenotrophomonas; species Stenotrophomonas sp. YJH_SMC_25. Next base: position 64,968 of record NZ_JCAFSV010000002.1, read on the forward strand.
GAATGCGCCGTAGGCGTACAGCACCGCCAGTACCTGCGGCCAGATCGGGCCGGCGCCGGGCTGTGCCAGTCCAAGTCGATACCCCCACAGCATCGAGACGATGCTCAGGGCGAAGGCCAGCAGCAGGGTGGAGCCATCGAACAGGCGCCGCCGCGGGGTGCGCGGCTGGCGCGGGAACAGCCAGTACAGGCTGCCCAGCAGCAGGAACCAGGGCAGGAACAGCAGCAGCGACAACCAGGCCATCGCAGACTCCATGTCATCGCGCCTGAGGCGCGCGGACATCATGCCATGACCTTCGTTCGCGGGTAGGGCCGGCCGCTGGCTGGCGTTTTCCTATGCAGTGCCGTGGTAGTGCCGGTCGCTGGCCGGCGTTTTCCTATGCAGTTGCCGTGGTAGTGCCGGCCGCTGGCCGGCATTTCCTATGCAGTTGCCGGCCAGCGGCCGGCCCTACCCTTACGCTTCGCGCAGCATGGCCAGGGCCGCCAGCACGGCGTCCACTTCGGCTTCCAGCTTGAACAGTTCGCTCTGCAGCTGGTCACCCTGCTCCGCCTGCTTGATCACGGCAATCAACTGCCCCGCGTCGCGCGGCGAATCGAAGCCTTCGCTCTGGATCAGCAGCGTGCCGTCACCGGCGGTCAGCTTGAAGTAGAAGCGGCCGTCCTTCTCGCGGTACTGCTTGAACAGTGGCGGTGCCACGCGGGCCACGCCGGCGTCCTCGCTGGCGATATCGCCTGCGCTGGACAGGTCACGCAGGCCCACCGCATGGCGCAGCTCGTCCAGCAGCGGTGCCGCCAGCTGCTCGCGCAGCTGCTGGCCACGGCGCTTGAGCAGCGCCTCGATCTTCTCCGGCTCGGCCATCAGCGCGTTGTAGCGCTCGCGCAGCGGCGACAGCTCGCTGTCGATGCGCTCGAACAGCTGCTGCTTGGCGTCACCCCAGCTGATGCCGGCGGCGAACGCCTTGGCGAATTCGGCGGTCTGTTCCGGGGTTGCGAAGGCCTGGTACATCTGGAACAGCGCCGAGCCCTCGGTGTCCTTCAGCTCGCCGGGTGCGCGCGAGTCGGTCAGGATCGAGAACACCAGCTTCTTCAGCTCCTCGCGCGGCACGAACAGCGGAATGGTGTTGTGGTAGCTCTTGCTCATCTTGCGGCCATCCAGGCCCGCCAGCGTCGCCACCTGCTCGTCGATCACCACGTCCGGCAGCGGGAAGTACTCCTTGCCATACACGTGGTTGAAGCGCTGGGCGAAGTCGCGCGCCATCTCGATGTGCTGGATCTGGTCACGGCCCACCGGTACCTGGTTGGCCTTGAAGATGAGGATATCTGCGGCCATCAGCACCGGGTACATGAACAGGCCGGCGCTGACGCCTGCGTCCTCGTCCACGCCTTCCTCGCGGTTCTTGTCCACCGCCGCCTTGTAGGCGTGCGCGCGGTTGAGGATGCCCTTGCTGGCGATGGCGGTCAGGAACCACATCAGCTCGGTGGTCTCGCGGATGTCGCTCTGCCGGTAGAACCACACGTGTTCCGGGTCCAGGCCACAGGCCAGCCAGCTGGCCGCGATCTCCAGGGTCGCGCGCTGGGTGCGCTGCGGGTCCTGGGACTTGATCAGGCTGTGCAGGTCGGCCAGGAAGAAGAAGCTCTCGATCCCCGGCGCGCGGCTGGCCGCGATGGCCGGACGGATGGCGCCAACGTAGTTGCCCAGGTGGGGCGTGCCGGAGGGGGTGATGCCGGTAAGGACTCGGGTGGTCATGACTGCGTGGGGTAACCTTCGATGAACGGGGCCAGTTTACCTTGCACGCCACCAACCCCGTCAGGGCCTGCGGCGCGTTCATTCACGCAACCCCGCTGGAGACACCCGATGAAACGCCTGCTGCCCCTGCTGTTGATCCTGCCCCTGGCCGGCTTCCGCCCCGCCCCGGTGCCGCCGCCGGCCTACGAGGGCGGCCCCGTGCGCATGTCTCTGGTCGACCGCGACCGCGGCACCGAATTGCGCAGCTACCCTGCCGAGGGCCAGCGCTGGGTGGCCGGCGAGCGCGGCCACCGCTACGCCGTGCGCCTGTACAACGACAGCCCGCGCCGGGTGCTGGTGGTGCTGTCGGTGGACGGCGTCAACGCCATCTCCGGCGAGGATGCCGATCCGTCGCAGACCGGCTACGTGCTCAACCCCGGCCAGCGCGCCGACATCACCGGCTGGCGCAAGAGCCAGGATGAAGTGGCGCAGTTCGTGTTCAGCAGCCCCAGCGGCAGCTATGCCAGCCGCACCGGTCGCCCGGACAACATCGGCGTGGTCGGCGTGGCGGTGTTCGAGGAAGCGCGCCGCTGGCGTCCGGATCCGATCCTGCGCCGCAGCCTGCCGCTGCCGGCACCGGCCCCGACGGCCGAAGCGGCGGCCGATGCCAGCGCCAGCAACAGCCGCATCGAGGGCTATGCCAGCAAGTCACAGGCCCCTGCGCTGGGCACCGGCCACGGCGCACGCGAGCAGTCGTCGGTACGCGATACCGACTTCGAACGCGCCAGCCGCAGCCCGGCGCAGGTTCTGCAGCTGCGCTACGACAGCGCCCGCAATCTGCGCGCGCGCGGCATCCTGGTCGATACACCGCCGTCGCGCCTGCCGCGCGAACCGCAGGCGTTCCCCAACCGCTATGTGCCGGACCCGCCGGCGCGTTGATCGGCCGCCCAGACAGCACAACGCCCGCAACCTCTCGGTGCGGGCGTTGTGCCGTGGGGGAAAACCGTAGCGCTTACTTGTAGTCCGGGTAGTCCTTGCTCACGGCATCCTGGAACTCACGGACTTCCTTCTCAGCGCGATCCTTGGCCCAGCCATAACGTTCCTGCAGGCGGCCGGCCAGATACTCGGCATTGCCTTCAGCCACATCGAAGTCGTCGTTGGTCAGATCGCCCCACTTGGCCTGGGCCTTGCCCTTCAGCTGCGACCACTTGCCGGAAATGATGTCTTTGTTCATTGCTGGGAGTCCTTGGTTGCAACGGCGTTCTTACCGTGGCTACAGCTTCGCGCAGCGGCTGTTGAGCGCCGGTCAACCGACCATGAAAGCACTGCTCACCTGCTTGAATGGTTCACTACGCTTCGACACGTACGCTGCAGAAAAACGCGCAAGAAAAAAGGCCGGGGAGGTCCCCCCGGCCTTTTTGCTTTCCGTTCCACTTCAGGCTCAACGGCCCTTGGCGGCATCTTCAACCTTTTCGCCAGCCTTCTGCACGTCCTTGCCGGCACCGGCAACGGTGTTGCAACCGGCCAGCAGGGCCACCGAGAACATCGACAACAGCATCAGGGCAACTACGCGCTTCATGGGCTTCTCCTTGGGTTCGCCGCTATACCGCTTCATTCGCGGATGGGGTTCGGTCGCTCGGCGGAAGGAGCCAATGCCACTGCCGCCGCGTGATGTGCAATCTGGCGGCAGGGGCGTGGAGCGGGTGTGAACGGATCATCGATCCGTTCAGGCGGAGAGCTCAGTCGCGCATCAGGGTGGACTTGCCGAACAGGCTTTCGACCAGGTCCACGGCCAGTTCGGCGGTGGCATTCTGCTTGTCCAGCAAGGGGTTGAGCTCGACGATGTCCAGCGAACCCATGCGCCCGGTGTCGGCAATCATCTCCATCACCAGCTGCGCCTCGCGGTAGTTCACCCCGCCCGGCACGGTGGTGCCGACGCCCGGTGCGATGCTCGGGTCGAGGAAATCCACATCGAAGCTGACATGCAGGTGGGTGTTCTCGTCGATGCCCGCCAGTGCTGCCTCGACCGCGCGCTTCATGCCGTTCTCGTCGATGTAGCGCATGTCGTAGACATCCACCTTGTGGGTCTTGATCAGGCGCTTCTCTTCCGGGTCCACCGAACGGATGCCGATCTGGTGCACCTGGATGGGGGTGATCGCCGGTGCGCTGCCGCCGAGGTGGGTCAGCGCCTTCGGGCCGAGGCCGCACAGGCAGGCCACCGGCATGCCGTGGATGTTGCCCGATGGAGTGACATCGCTGGTGTTGAAGTCCGAATGCGCATCCAGCCACAGCACGCGCAGGGTCTTGCCCTGCTCGCGGCACCAGCGTGCCACGGCAGTGATCGAACCGATGCCCAGGCAGTGGTCGCCGCCGAGCATGATCGGCATGCGGCCGGCCTGCAGTTCGGCATAGCTGGCTTCCATCAGCGCGTGGTTCCACGCCACCACTTCATCCAGGTGGCGGTAGCCTTCCACCGGCGCGGTCCACGGATTGCGCGGACCATCCAGGTTGCCCAGGTCGCGCACATCCACGCCGCGCGCCTCGAGCGCTTCCGGCAGCCCAGCCACGCGCAGCGCTTCCGGCCCCAGCCGTGCACCGCGATGGCCCGCACCCACATCGGTGGGAACGCCAATCAGCGATACGGAAATGGGATGGGCCATGGGTGCCTCCTGCGGGGGAAAAAGAAGCACAGTCTAGCCAGAGCTGTGTGACACCACTCGCGGCGGTGCAGCAGGGCCATTGCATGGCATGATGCCGCGCGGTCCCGACCACCTTTCATGGAAGATTGCGATGTCGCCCTTCATCAACACCGCCTGGCCACGCTTCTTCATGGGCGCGCTGCCCATCGCCGCTTTTGCGGTTCTGTTGAGCAGCTCGATCGATGCATCGCCGTACCGCTGGCTGATGCAGGCGACGCTCCTGCTGGTGCCGCTCTCGACCCTGGTATTCCTCGGGTTGGGTTGGCAGCGTCTGCGCAAAGCACACGCCGAACACCCGATTCTGAAAAGCGAGCTGCCCCGTGTGGCGACGGCATTGATCGGCAACGTGAAGCTGGCGGCGCTATGGTTCGGCCTGACCTTCGTTGGCATGTTCACCCTGATGCTGGCGTGGGTGTTGCTGTATAAGTCCTGCGGCTGAAGCCTGCCCCAACCCGCTGCGCGCTCAGCGTCCGCGGCGGCGAACCGGCGTCAGGCTCTGCACCTGGCCGTTGTTGCGCATCATGCACAGGAAGCGGCCGTCGGGATAATCGATGATCAGTTCCTGGTAATCGCTGCCCACCGGCATCTGGGTGACCAGGGCGCCCTGCGCGCCCTTGCGCACATTGCAGGCCCCCAGTGCGGTATCGCCTGACGGCGCCGGGGTGGTCACCGAAGACACATTGCGGAACACCGCGCGGCAGCCGCCATTGACCCACACCGAGTGCCGCGACAGGCCCCAGTTCTTGCCTTCCTCGCAGCGGGTGCGGCTGAGCTGGCGCACGATCTCCACATTGCCACGGGTATTCAGATCGCACGACACCTGCTGCTGGCCGGTGGATTCGCAAGTGACTTCGCGCGGTAGCGCGGCATCCCCGGTGGCAGCGTCGCCAGGGCGGGCGCTGTTTGTGGCGGGCGCGGGCGCACCACGGCTGCTGACCTGGCAGATGCCAGTGGCGCCGCCTCGGCCGGTGTAGCTGACCTGCGGCGAGCCGTCATCGTTGCGGCTGATCGACAGGGTGATGCCGCTGTTGGCATCGCGTGCTTCGAAATAGCGGTCGTTGAAACGTTTCAACGCCGTCTCGCGGCCTTGCACGTAGACCGGACCGCCTTCGTCGGCGTGCACATCGATGCCGCCCGGGCAGCTGGCGTTGAAGAACGGTACCGCGGCCATGGCTGGGACCACGAAGGCGGTGGATACCAGTGCGACGGTGAGCGACAGGGCATGGCGACGCATGTGCGGATCCCGAAGGGGCCCAGGATGGGCGTGTGGCGGCAGTATGCGGTGGAGCGCTGCGGGCTGTCCGTGAGGAATATCAATTTCCGGGTAGCGCGCGTGGGGATTCATGTCTGGTAAGGTGTTCTGGAAGCCCTGCCGGGGAAGTTAAGCCAGCTTTACTTCCTGGGCGATGAAAGGCCCTGCGACAGCAATGACGCACCAGGATTCATCGTTGGTTGCAGCCCCGCGCGAAATGTCGCTTCTGGCATTGCAATGCTCGAAACGGGCCAAACGCGATAATTCATTTTTCCTTTCAGATCACCCGATGCCATCGAAACAAACGACTGGCAGGCGGTGATTTCACGTGCGCATGATGAATCGCCACCTGCGAGGGTGGCCGGGACTTCCAAGCCCGTGTTGTCAACGATGTATACGCTTGCCAGCCGGCGTCGTCCTCCCAAGTACGGCGCCGGCTGGCAATCCGTTAGCCGATCGACGGCGGGCGGTGCGTGGGGGCCTCGTGCCCGCCGATTCGTTGACCCGGTCTTGGAAGCCACGCATCGCCCGCCACCCTCCTCGGGTGGCACCTCTGTTCCCGACGAGGATGCCCGCATGCCCAAGGCCCATCACCCGTACCTGACCGCCACCCTGGGCGAGGCTGCCCTGCGCCTGCCGCCCGAACTGGCGCAGCCGTTGGAAGCCGCTTTCGCCGCCGCCAACGAGGCCCCTGCGCCGATCAACCTGCCCGGATGCCTGCAGCGCATCCGCGCCGGTGATGCCGCCGACGGACAGCCGTGGACGGGGCCCGCCAGCACACCCGGCCAGGCCGTGGCCGCCGCACGCCGGGATCGCGCCGCAGTCGGCCTGGTGTCGTTGTTGGAGCTGTATCACGCCGCAGAGCGCGTGCGCGTGGACGGGGAAGAGAAGGACGATATCGGCGATGGCACGCGCGAAGGGCTGATGCTGGCCTGTCGGGGGCTGGCGGAGTATGTGGCGTTGCAGGTGGGCGGGGCTCAATAATGCGGAACATTGGCGTCTCCAACGCACAGATTCAACACGCCGCAACCCCGACGAACGAATCAGGCAGACCCGCTGCTGGAATGAGCACACCCTACCCAAACCTGAAACCTGTCCTCGTTGAGCTGCGGCTGGACGAAGTGGATTCGCGCGGCGGCGCTGTTGCCGAGATGATCGCCTCCACCGCGCGCCCCATGGCGCTGTCCATAAGCCCTGAACTCATGTGGTACAGCTTCGTGCTGAATGACAGAGCCATCGCCCGGATCCGTCCTGGAACGCGGGCGAATTGCACAATCTCATTCATCAATTACGAAGGTGCGAAGGAGGTGTTCACTTGTGGCACGTTGGCCGCCTTCGGAGACGGATCATCAACAAAGGGTTGATCCGCATCATCCGGTTTGATTGAACCTGTTCGCGCCGAATGCCTTGATCTGGCAACGGCAGACGCGTGAGGCATCAATGCGCAGCGTGGCACACAAGCTGCTTCGAGCCAGAATGGCCAAACGACTCCTCCTTTGCCGCGTCATTGAGTTGACTCACCGGCTTGGGACGAAAAAACCGCCGAAAGGCGGTTTTTTCATGCTTTTCCGTGCGCTTTACGTCCAGCGACGTGCCAACGCATCAAGGTCCGCACGTACGCTCATGCAGCGCTGGCATGCAGGCGCACACCCAGGGCACGAGTCACCTTCAGGATGGTCGAGAAATCAGGGCTGCGCTCGCCAGACAGGGCACGATACAGACTCTCCCGCGACAGGCCCGCCGCACGTGCGACCTTGCTCATCCCTTGGGCACGCGCGATATCGCCCAGCGCCTTGGCGATGAATGCCGAATCGCCGTCGCTTTCTTCGATGCATGCATCGAGATAGGCCGCCATTTCCTTCGGTGTATGAAGGTGTTCGGCCACATCAAATGCTTCGAGTTCAACTTTCTTCTTGATAGCCATGATGGGACAGCTCCAGTACTTCGGTATTGAGTCGTTTCGCCTACAACCAGTTCGATGCTCGCAGGGCACGCGCAATCTCCTTGGCCTTCTCTATATCGCGCTGTTGCGAACCCTTGTCGCCTCCGACCAGAAGAATCACCAACTGCCTGCCCCGCTGGGTGTAGTACACGCGGTAACCGGGTCCTGCATCGATACGCAATTCAGAAACGCCATCCGCCAGATAGCGGTGATCACCAGGATGGCCTTCAGCGAGCCGACCGATACGGGCCAGGATGCGAGCGCGTGCGGTTACGTCCTTGAGAGCGTCAATCCATGTCGCGAACTGACGGGTACGCTGGATCTTCATGGAGAAATGTAGCCTACTGGCTACATACTTTCAACAATCAGGTTCAACAATCAGGATCGCGCGCAGGGAAGTGCAGAGCGACGCATCACACGCCGCGAGGGAGAACAGCGGAGAAGGAAGGAGGGGGGGCGGGATCGGCGCCCGACTGGCCAACGCGCAGCCGCTGCAAAAAGAGATTGGCAGATGCCCATTGGTGCCGCTTATCCGAATCGAACGGATGACCTACTGTTTACAAGACAGTTGCTCTACCAACTGAGCTAAAGCGGCATGGGTGGATCACCGGCGGCAGCGCCGCGGTCCGGGGATTCTAGCGCAACCTTGCGCATTCCAGCGACCGGCTCTGTGCCGCCCCGCTGCGCTGCTGGGCCTGGGCCGGTTGCGTGCCTGCCGCCAGCTGCCCTTCCAGCCACCACTGCCCGGCGTCGCCGCTGGCGACAAGGCGCGGCTGGAAGCCGGCGGCCTGCACCGCCGCCATGCGCCGCTCGGCGCCTTCGCGGTTGCGGTACTGGCCCAGCGCCACGGCGTTGGCCTCCTCGCCTTGGCTGATGATGTAGTAGTCGCTCAGGCCAGCGGCGACGATGCGTTTCACGGTGGCCTGGGCTTCTTCGCGGTTGGCGGCGGCCGGCAGCATCACCCGGTAACGGGCACTGCCGCTGGCAGCAGGCTGTTCGCGCAGGCGCACCTGGCTGAGCAGCGTGCTGGCCTTGCCCTGCGCACTGGTAGCGGCGGCGCGGTCGGCGAACGGGCCCAGCGCGACGCAGCGCGGCGGCTCGGCGGCCGCGGGCGGGGTTGCGGGCTTCTCCGGTGCCGGGGTCGGGGTCGGTGCAGGCGGTGTTGCCGGCTTGGCAGCGGCAGCAACCGGCGTAGCCTCAGCCGCCTGCGGCTTGGCAATCTCCGGCTTGGCCGGGGCGGCGGGCGCCGGCGTTACAGCCACGGCCGTCTTCTCCGCCGGTTCGCGCTCCATCAACGGCGCGGTCGGCGCGGCGGCCGTGGCTTCGGCGGCCGCAGCGGCATCCACGCCACCGGGCACCCAGCGCAGCTCGGCCACGCCGGCGGGTTGCGGCGGCGGCGCAGGCTTCTGCGGTGCATCGCGCAGCAGCCACCAGCAGGCGACGCCAAGATTGAGGATGGCCAGTACGACGATCAGGGCACGGGTCAGCATGCGCGGATACTAGCCTGCGGGCTGGTGCACCGCCCAGCGGGCGAGGCCATCCAGCACCAGCGAGGGGTGGTAGTCGGCGCCAGGCAGCAACGGCATCAGCGCCGGTGCGCCGCCACCATGCACCAGCAGCGAGGGCGCAACGCCCAGCAGCGTGTGCGCCTGCTGTGCGCTGCGTTCGATCAGTGCCACGGCCGCACCATCGCAGCCGGAGGCGAGCGCGTCGGCGGTGTCGTTGGCGAATTCGCTGTAGTCACCGCCGGTAGCCGGCAGCTGCACCGCGCGGGCATGCAGTGCTTCGCGCATGGTGGTGGGCGATGCGGAAATGCGGCCACCGTGGTGCTGGCCGTCGGCGTCGAGCAGATCAATCGTCAGTGCGGTGCCCACCCCGACCACCAGCACCGGGCGCTGCGCCTTGGCCGCGGCCAGCAGGGCCAGGAAGCGGTCCACACCGAATTTTTCGGGCTTGGCATAGGCAATGCGCACACCGGCGCATTCGGCGCTGGTACGCACCACGTGCACGTGCTCGAAGCGACGCTGCAGCTGGTCCAGCATCGCGCTGGTCAGCGACGGTGCGGCCACGCTGGCCACGAACGCGGTGGTGCCGCTGGGCAGGCTGTGCGGCGGCTGTCCGGCCATGCCTTCGGCGCCATGCGCCCAGGCCTGCACGTCACCGGCACGGTCACCCTGCAACGGCGCGAACTTGAAGCGCGAGTTGCCGAGGTCGAACAACCAATCGCTCATGCCGCCCTCACGCTGACTTCGCCGGCGTGCAGCAGGCGCTCACGGCCATCGATGCGCACGCGCAAGGCGCCGTCATCAGCCAGGCCGAGTGCGGTGCCATGCTGCCACTGCCCTTCAAGTTCCACCCGTACTTCGCGACCGGCCAGCATGTCGAACGCGGCGTAGCGCGGCAGGAAGGGAGCGAGGCCTTCGCGATCGAATTCTTCCAGTGCCGGCAGCAGGCGCGCCAGCACGGCAGCAACCACCACGTTGCGGTCCACCGGCTTGCCGGCCAGCGTGTCCAGGTCCACCCACGGCTGGGTGATCTGCTCGGCGAAGGACGGCGGCATGTGCGTGTTGATGCCGATGCCGATCACCGCGCGCGCCGGGCCGGCGTATTCGCCACCGCCTTCTGCGAGCAGGCCGACCAGCTTGCGGCCATCGACCAGCAGGTCGTTCGGCCACTTCAGCTGCGCCTGGGTGTAGCCCAGGTCGTGCAGCGCTTCGGCCACGGCGATGCCGGCCACCAGGCTCAGCCCGGCCAGGCGACCGAGGCCACCGGAAAACAGCCGCAGCACCGACAGGTAGATATGCGCGGCCAGCGGCGACGCCCACGTACGGCCGCGACGGCCGCGGCCGCCGGTCTGGCGCTCGGCCAGCAGGACGCTCACCCCGCGCTGGGGCGCGCTGCAACGCAGCAATTCGGCGTTGGTCGAGTCCACTGTCCAGGCGACCTGCAGGTCGTGCAGCAGGGCTTGGACGCCGGCAGGCAGGCCGGCACGGATCGCGTCCGGGTCCAGTAGGTCGACCGGGCGGGTCAGGCCATAGCCCTCACCTGCACGCCCCTCGATGTCTACACCGGCGGCTCTAAGTCCTTGAATACGCTTCCAAATGGCCGCCCGGGTCTGGCCCAGCTCACGGGCCAGGGCGTCGCCGGAGAGGCGACCGGCAGCGAGTTTGGCCAGCAATTGGCGGTCGTCCACGGCAGCTTCCACGAAGTCAGGAAGGAATTATGCGGGAAAGCCGCCAGCGGCGCCCGCCACGCTGGGTTCCGCGGGGGCTTCCAACGGGGCGCCGGGTTCGGGCTAGAATCGGGAACTCACCTTCCCTTAACGTGGATGTCGTCAATGCGCCGTTATGCCCATTGCCTGATCCTGCTGACGATGCCCTTCGCGGCGTCTGCGACGGCAGCGCTGGACGACAGCCGCGGCGCCTGCGTGTCCTCCAACGGCGATGCCGCTTCGCAGCGTGCACCGACCGCGACCGCTTCGGCCGCCACCACCAAGCCGGCACCGGTCCGCCCGGCAGCCAGCACCAGCACGGGCGGCGGTGGCAGCGATGACGACGTGCTGCAGCGCATCCGCGCACCGAAGTGGCACAGCTACCTGCCGGGAATGTTCCGCTGATCAAGTCGTTGCTGCAGTGGCTGCGGCCTGCACCGCGGCCGATCGACGATGCACTTTGGGATGAGGCCTGCCGCCGTGCGGCCTGGCTGCGCGGTCTGGACGACGAACGCCGCGCGCGATTGCGCGTACTGGCCACGCGCTTCCTGCACGAGAAGACCATTACCCCGATCGGCGAGCTGCAGCTGGAGGCCGGCGATGGCGTGCTGCTGGCGGCACTGTGCTGCCTGCCGCTGCTGGAGTTCGGCGAGGTGGGTCTGGAAGGCTGGTCGCAGCTGATCGTCTACCCCGATGCATTCCGCGTACATCGCAGCCACATGGATGCGGCCGGCGTACTGCATGAGTGGGATGACGAACTGATTGGCGAGTCGTGGGACAGCGGTCCGTTGATCCTGTCGTGGGCCGATGTGCAGGCCGACCTGGCGACGCCGCACGAGGGCTACTGCGTGGCGGTGCACGAGATGGTGCACAAGCTGGATGCGCTGGATGGCGCGATGGACGGCACGCCGCCACTGCCGCGCGAGTGGCAGCGCGAGTGGGCAGCCACCTTCCAGCGTTCCTACGACGCCTTCTGCGCGCAGGTGGATGCCGGCGAGGAGACGTTGATCGACCCGTACGCGGCCGAGGCGCCGGAAGAGTTCTTCGCGGTGGCCAGCGAGTATCACTTCTCGGCACCGGATCTGCTGCAGCAGGCGTTGCCGGAGGTGGCCGCGCAGCTGCGGCGGTTCTACGGCGAGCCGCCAAAGTTCGAAACACGGTAGTGCCGGCCGCTGGCCGGCAACCTGGCAATGCCACCGAAGATCATGAGGTTGCCGGCCAGCGGCCGGCACTACCGGACTACGCACGCGTTGTTGCGCCAGGCGATGTCCGGCGGACGGGAACGCGTGGCTGCGGCGGTTCCACGGCGAGCCGCCGACGATCGAAACACGGTAGTGCCGGCCGCTGGCCGGCACCCTGGCAATGCCACCGAAGATCATGAGGTTGCCGGCCAGCGGCCGGCACTACCGGAACACCCTGCGTTGTTGCGCCAGGCGATGCCCGGCGGACGGGCGGGAACGCGCGGCTGCGGCGGTTCCATGGCGAGCCGCCGACGATCGAAACACGGTAGTGCCCGCCGCTGGCCGGCAACCCGGTAATGCCACCGAAGAGCATGAGGGTGCCGGCCAGCGGCCGGCACTACCGGAACACCACGCGCTGTTGCGTCAGGCGATGCCCGGCGGACGGGAACGCGTGGCTGCGGCGGTTCTACGGCGAGCCGCCGAAGATCGAAACACGGTAGTGCCGGCCGCTGGCCGGCAACCCGGTAATGCCACCGAAGATCATGAAGTTGCCGGCCAGCGGCCAGCACTACCGATTGCGAAGGTTTACGGCCCCGGCGGCAAACGCACTTCGAAACGGGCGCCGCCCAGTTCGCTGGAACGGCCGACGGCCAGTTCGCCGCGGTAATCCTTGATCAGGTCCTGCACGATCGACAGGCCGATGCCGTGGCCCTGCACGCGCTCGTCGCCACGCACACCACGCTGCAGCACCTTGCCGATGTCGTCCGGGGCAATGCCCGGGCCATCGTCGTCCACCGCCAGCAGCAGGCCTGCGCGGCGCGCGTTCGGTGCCGGCAGCGGCTGCGCGGTCAGCAGCACGCGGCGGTTGGCCCACTTGAAGGCGTTTTCCAGCAGGTTGCCGAGCAGTTCCTGCAGGTCGCCCGGTTCGCCGTGGAAGCGCGCGGCCGGATCGATGTCGAACTCGCACAGCACGCCCTTGGAGGCGTAGACCTTCTCCAGGCCACGTACGATTTCCTCGGCGTTGGACTCGATCGGAAGCGGCGCGGAGAACAGCTTGTGGCCCGACGACGCAGCACGTGCCAGCTGGTACGAAACCAGGTTGTTCATGCGCTGCAGCTGCACGTCCAGCTCTTCGCGCAGCGCGCCATCGCCCGCGCCGCTGTCCATCTGCGTGCGCAGCACCGCAATGGGCGTCTTCAGGCTGTGTGCCAGGTCGGCCAGGGTGTTGCGCTGGCGCTCGAGGTTCTCGCGCTCGCTTTCAATGAAGGCGTTGATGCTGTCGGTCAGCGGTTCCAGCTCGCGCGGGTGGCGCTCGCTCATGCGCTCGGTCTCGCCGCGCTGCACCTTGGTCAGCTCGGTGATCACGCGACGCAGCGGACGCAGGCTCCACTGCAGGATGACGGTCTGCAGCAGCAGCAGGATCAGGCCGATGCCGCCCAGGTAGAACCAGACACGGCCACGGAACACGCGCAGCTGCGCGCCCAGCGCGCGCGAGTCTTCCATCACATAGATGGTGTACGGGAATTCGGTGGCCGGGTCGGCGTCGGCGTCCCACACCAGGCCCAGGCCATAGCGGTACACCGAACCCTGGCTGCCGTCGATCTGGATCATCGGCAGCGGGCCTTCGAACACTTCCTGGCGCGGTGCCAGCAGGCCGCCGCCGACGGTGGGCAGCATCGGGCCTTCGGCGGACATCGAATTGCCCTTGCCGTGCGGCATCACCACCTGCAGGTACAGGCCACTGCCCGGCACGTCGAAGCGCGAATCCGGCGGCTGCTCGCGGATGTACAGCGAGCGGTCGCGGGTGAAGTCGATGCCGGCCGCGTACGCGGTGGCGTAGTTCTTCAGGCGCTCACGCAGGTTCGCCTTCGCCGTATCGGCGAAGGCGGCGTCGAGTGCGTAACCGGCCAGGGCCAGGAACGCGACCAGGCCCACGGACGCGGCAAGCATCTGGCGCGCCTGCAGGGAGCGCGGCCGCCAGCGTCGGAAGAACCACAGACGGCCGGACATCATGGTCTCGCCAGGCTGAGCCGGCTCAGCCCTCGTTGCGCGGAATCGCGAAACGGTAGCCGCGGCCGCGCACGGTCTCGATCGGCTTCAGTTCGCCATCCGGGTCCAGCTTCTTGCGCAGGCGGCCGATGAACACTTCCAGCACGTTCGAGTCGCGGTCGAAGTCCTGCTGGTAGATGTGCTCGGTGAGGTCGGCCTTGGAGACCAGTTCACCGGCGTGCATCATCAGGTACTCCAGCACCTTGTATTCGTAGCTGGTCAGGTCGACATTGCTGCCGGCCACGCTGACGGTCTGCGCAGCCAGGTCCAGAGCGACCGGGCCGCATTCCAGGGTCGGCTTGCTCCAGCCGGCGGCGCGGCGCAGCAGCGCGTTGACGCGGGCCAGCAGCTCTTCGACGTGGAACGGCTTGACCAGGTAGTCGTCGGCGCCCTGCTTCAGGCCTTCGACCTTGTCCTGCCAGCTCGAACGCGCGGTCAGGATCAGCACCGGGAACTTCTTGCCTTCGTCACGCAGGGCCTTGATCAGCTCCATGCCCGACATCTTGGGCAGGCCGAGGTCGATGATGCCGACATCGAACGGAACTTCGCGCCCCATGTAGAGGCCTTCCTCGCCGTCCTGCGCAGCATCGACGGCAAAGCCTTCGCGCTTGAGCCGGGCTGCCAGGGTCTCACGCAGCGGGGCTTCGTCTTCGACCAGAAGGATACGCATGAACTCTCCCTAGTGTCCTGGGTGTGGCCCGGAGGCCTGTGGGGTACGGGTTGATAGCGACAACTATCCCTGTTCAGGGGTTATCGCCGCGTAGTGATGACATATCCGACCGCGGCGTGCGCGGCTGTGAACGCGACGGTGCGGGGTCGTCCATGTAGCGGACCCGGCCCCGGTCGTCCATGTACTTCACCCGGTTGATGTCACGCCCATCGAACGGCACGCGCTCGGCGCCGAGGATGTGGCCGCCGGTGGTGCGCTGCACGCGGCGCACGGCATCGGACAGCGAGCGCTCGTCGCCACGGCCACCGCGCTCGCCCCGCTCCATCATCTCCGCGCGCCCCTGATCGCCACGCGGCGGCTGTTGCGCCAGCGCCGAAGACAGCGGCGCAGCCGCCAGCACCACGCAGGTGGCCAGGGCAATGCGGCGATGGAGGGGAGCGGAAGACATCGATGCGATCCTAGCCGAGCACGGCGATTCGTTCAAAAGTCGTAAATCCGGGAGCCGGGTTCGGGACCCGGCGCTTTACAAATCCTTTGCAAATTCTTGGTTTGGGGCAGTGAATCCGGTCTGAACTTTTCCGGCCCTGCGCTCGCGTCGTTCATCTAGGTGAACATTCGGGACGAATCGCCGCCCCTTGTCAAGTCAGGACTGTGACCGACGTCACGCTGCGGTGCGATCAGCTTCGCGTTCGGTGACCGCCAAGGCCTGTTCGATCAGGCTCCAGCCGGCGCCCGGGCGGTGTGCGCCCTCGCTCAGCACCTGGCGGAATGCGCGACCACCGGGCTGGCCATGGAACAGGCCGAGCAGATGGCGGGTGATGTGCTTCAGCGCCAGGCCTTCGCCCAGCCGCGCCTCGATGTAGGGGCGCATCGCGCGCAGCAGGTCACCACGTGCCTGTAGCGGGGCGCCGGTGTGCAGCGCCTCCAGCTGATGCAGCAGATAGGGGTCGTGATAGGCCGCCCGGCCCAGCATCACGCCATCGACGTGCGCGGCCTGCGCCTGTACCGCCTCGATGCTGGCCAGGCCACCGTTGATCACCACCGGCAGTGCCGGGCGCTCCTGCTTCAGGCGGTAGGCCCAGTCGTACTTCAGCGGCGGAACCTCGCGGTTCTCCTTCGGCGACAGGCCCTTCAGCCACGCGTTGCGGGCATGCACCACCACCATCGCCGCACCAGCGGCGACCTGGCGGTCGACGAAGCTGGCAAACACGTCGTAGTCGTTGTCCTCGTCCACGCCCAGGCGGCACTTCACCGTTACCGGGATGTCGACCGCATCGACCATGGCCGCCACGCACTCGGCCACCAGTACCGGCTCGCGCATCAGGCAGGCGCCGAAACGCCCGGCCTGCACGCGGTCGGACGGGCAGCCGCAGTTGAGGTTGACCTCGTCGTATCCCCACTCGGCGGCAATGCGCGCAGCCTGCGCCAGCAGGGCCGGATCGCTGCCGCCCAGCTGCAGCGCCAGCGGCTGTTCGCTGCGGTCGAAGCCGAGCAGGCGCTCGCGGTCGCCGTGGATGACCGCGTTGGCGTGCACCATCTCCGTGTACAGGCGTGCACCCGGCGCCAGCACGCGATGGAACACGCGGCAATGGCGGTCGGTCCAGTCCATCATCGGGGCAACGGACAGGCGCAGGGAATCAGCGTAACGGGCGGTGGCGGACGTCATCGGGGTGTTGATCGTGGAGACTAGCATTGCCAGTGAGATCAATAGTTTACACCGCCCGGCTGAATGGCGGCGGCTGGCGCCCGGATAGCGGGGCGCCCGGGCCCGAGGGCCGTCCGCAAGCCGGGCGGCGCCACCCCACAATGACGGGCAACCGGTCACAGTTGTCGCGATTCGTTGACGACGACGAAATATTGACGCCGTTATAGTCCGTCGCTCGCAATGGATTGGACGTGTGGAGCAGATGATGCAGCACAAGCGTTTGAGCAGGACCCTCGCCACCGCGCTGGCGGTCGCCGTACTGGCCATCGGCACGGCAACCGCAGCACCGGCTGCCACCGGGCTGAGCCCGGCCTTCACCACCTGCCGTGACAAGGCACAGGGTGCGATCGAGCAGGCCGCCTGCCTGACCTCGGAAAGCGCACGCCAGGACCAGCGCCTGAACCAGGCCTACCGCCAGCTGCAGGCAAAGCTGACTGGCGCAAAGAAGACCAAGCTGGTGAATGCCCAGCGCGCGTGGCTGCAGTCGCGCAGCCGCGATGGCGAACTGGATACCGCGCTGTACGACGATTCGCAGCCCGGCAACCTGCAGGGCGAGCTGAACGATGTGATGCGCCTGAGCGCGCGTGCCGACCAGCTGCAGAAGTATCTGCAGCTGCTGGACTGACCCTTGAGGGGCAGACCCTCTGACTGCACAAGGATGTAAGACATGCCAACCAACATCGATACCCATGATCTCGATGCCACCTCCGGCGCCGTGTATTTCGCCGTCGGCCGTGGTACCGAAGGTGGCCCCGCCTCCTATCATCTGGCCATCGCCGGCATCACCCAGGGCGTGACCGAACCGCACTGGGGCACGGTGAACAAAGTCGCGCAGAACAGCGGTTACAGCCTGGGCGCGATCCAGGTCGACTTCGGCCAGCGCGGCGAGTGGGCGCTGGGCGCCATCGACGGCCACGCACTGAAGGCGGGCGAGACGACCTATGTCGACGCCGTGATCGATCAGGCCAGCACCTATGCCAAGGCGCACAACCTGCCCTTCACCCAGGACCACGCCGACCTGCGCCGCGACCTGCTCAGCCACGGCAATGGCCTGAGCGGGCGCAGCTCGATCCAGTTCATCGATACCAACACGCGCGACAGCATCAACGCCTGGGCCGGTTCGGCCGAGGGCAAGCAGTGGATCCACGCGAACATCGACTACCCGCAGGTGCGCAACGCCACCCGGATCGGCATGGCGATGGTGGACGCACACGGCAGCGGCATCGCCGAGGAAAACCGCTTCGAAGCGATCAGCCTGATCGCCAAGACCGCCAACCAGTTGCCCAGCCAGCTGCCCAAGCTGCAGAAGGTGCTGGAAGAAGGCGGTGACTACGAGGCGCTGCGCGCGAAGGCCGGGCAGATCCGCGAGACCTACCAGTACTTCGACGCGCCCAAGGCCGGCGACATCGCCGTGCGCTACGAAAATGCCTACGCCAACAACAAGGACGCAATGGACCGCGCCCATGCCAAGGTCAGCAGCCGCGACTACTCGCCCGCCGGTGAGCACAATGATGCGGACATCAAGGTGGCGCTGGACCAGATCGGCGCACCGCGCCAGCAGGCCGGTTCGCAGACGTTGAAGGAAGGGTCCAGCGGCCGTGACGTGCTGAAGCTGGAGAGCAATCTGGTCACGTTGGGCTATGCCAGCGCTGGCGGCCAGCAGACGCTGAATCCGGACCGGCGCTTCGATGCCACCACCCGCAAGGCGGTGGAGGACTTCCAGCGCGCACACAACCTGGACCCGGTGGACGGCAAGGCCGGGCCAGCCACGCTGGCCGCGATCGACCGCGACGCGCGCGAACTCCAGGGCAACCTGGCCGCGCTGGGGCTGACCGACGCCAAGGGCCAGGCCATCGGCAGCGATGGCTATCTGGGCGGTGGCAGCCGCCATGCGATCAACGCTTTCCAGCAGCAGCATGGCCTGCCCGCGACCGGCATTGCCGATGCGGAAACCCGCCAGGCGCTGGCCAATGAAGTGCAGCAGCGTGCGCAGGCACAGGGCAACACCCCGGGGCAGCAGGCCGCGGCCGAGCCTGCGCGCGAGACGGTGTACCCGATGTCCGACCCGCGCAGCCCGCAGAACTGGCTGTACACCGAGACCCTGGTGCAGGTGAAGTTCGCCGAGGAAGCGCGTGGCCTGCCCTCCGGCGAGCACAGCGAGAAGCTGGCCGCTGCGCTTACCGTGGAAGCTGCACGTGCCGGCCTGTACCGGGTTGATCGCGTTGAGCTGAACCAGGATGGCTCGATGGCGCGCGCGGTGCAGGCCAATGCACTGCACGACGAAAGCGCGTTGAACCGCAATACCGCGCCGGTATCGACGGCGGACGCGATGCGCCAGAGCGTGCAGGAAAACAGCGAGCGGGCATTGCAGGTGAGCGATCAGCAGCGCGAGCAGCAGAAGATCGACCAGCAGACCCAGCAGCACGGCCCGCGGGCCATGATGGCGTAAGAGAGCGGGCCCACGGGCCCCTGAGTGCCATTGCCTTGCTCACCCCTCGTCGGCTTGAGGTCGACGGGGGCATTGGTTGAGGTGCGTCGAGGATTGTCGCAAATGCGAGGTCTTGCGCCCCGGAGCGTGCCCACGCTTCGAGGGAGTCGGCCTCGCGGTGTAATCGATCCGGTTTGATCGCGTCGACGCTTTGACGACAGATAAGTCCGTCCCGAGCTTTCCCCAAGTGGTCAGTACCCGCCATCCATAGGCGGTCTGCTTCTTGAAGCACTGCCGCCTCAGGCGGTCAGGTCTCACAGGTGGGCGTCGCGCAGATCAATCTGTACCCTCGGCGCCACGTGCTGGTAATCGAACACCGCACCCAGATGGCCGGCCGAGGCAAGGAATACCTGCCCACGCACGTGGTAGACCTGCGTGTCACCGGCATCGTAGCGCTGCATATCCCGCATGCGGCCGAGGAACTCGATGACCATGTTGGCCACGCCCTGGGCGACGCATTCGCGATCACGCTCGCTGGGCGTCTCGGCGATGTCCTCGACGTTCTGCGACGATGCCGGACAGCGGAAGACAGCGAGGCATGCCGCCGCTCTACAATCGGGCCATGGCCACCCACCGCCCGCAGTTCTTCGACCCCGCCACCGAACAGGGCGTGCTGCGCCTGTCGATCGCCGCCTCGCTGCTGCTGGCCGCCGCCGCAGTGGTATTCGGCCTGCTGGCCAATTCCTCGCTGATCATCTTCGACGGCATCTACGGCCTGATCGATGTGGTCATGACCTGGCTGTCGCTGCTGGTGGCACGGCTGATCGCGCTGTCCACCCAGACCGACGCGTTGCAGTCGAGGCTCAACCAGCGCTTCACCATGGGCTTCTGGCACCTGGAACCGATCGTGCTGGGGGTCAGCGGCACGCTGATGATCGGTGCGGCACTGTATGCCCTGGTCAATGCGGTGGATGCGTTGATGTCCGGTGGCCGCCACATCGCACTGGGCCCGGCCATTGCCTTCGCCGGGCTGTCCATCGTCGGCGAAGGCGCACTGGCCTGGTTCATCCTGCGCGCCAACCGCCGCATCGGCTCGGAGTTCATCGCACTGGATGCGAAGAACTGGGTGATCGCGGCCAGCATGTCGGCCTGCTACCTGCTGGCCTTCCTCGGCGGCGTGCTGGTGCAGGGCACGTCCTGGGCCTGGGTCGGGCCGTACATCGACCCGGCCATCCTTGCCTTCGTCTGCGTGCTGGTGATGATCGCCCCGCTCGGCACCGTGCGCCGGGCGCTGGCCGGCATCCTGCTGGTCACCCCGCCGGAGCTGCAGGCGCACGTGGATGCCGTGGCACGCGCGATCGTGGCCAAGCATGGCTTCGTCGAGCACCGCAGCTACGTGGCGCGGGTGGGGCGAGGCGAGCAGATCGAGCTGTTCTTCGTGGTGCCGGAAAACGATCCGCCGCGGAAGCTGGTGGAATGGGACCAGCTGCGCGACGAGATCGGCGACGCGCTGGGCGAGGCCTCGCCGGACCGCTGGCTGACCATCATGTTCACCACCGACCGCGAGTGGACGATCTAGGCCGACAGGACGATCGATCAAGTTTTTCGTACGCCCTGCAACCCAACGTACGCGGAAACCGGGCAAAGTAGGCTCCAACGCAAACATCCACCCACCGACCAGGAGCATCCCGATGTCCATCGAAAAGGTTCTGTACACCGCCCAGGCCACCTCCACCGGCGGCCGTGAAGGCCGTTCCGTCTCCTCCGACAACGTGCTGGACATCCAGCTGTCGACCCCGCGCGAGCTGGGCGGCGCCGGTGGCCCGGGCACCAACCCCGAACAGCTGTTCGCCGCCGGCTATTCGGCCTGCTTCCTGGGCGCGCTGAAGTTCGTGGCCGGCCAGGCCAAGGTCGCGCTGCCGGCCGACACCACCGTCACCGGCAAGGTCGGCATCGGCCAGATCCCGACCGGCTTCGGCATCGAAGCCGAGCTGACCATCAGCGCTCCGGGCGTGCCGCGCGAGCAGCTGGAAGAGCTGGTGCAGAAGGCGCACATCGTGTGCCCGTACTCCAACGCCACCCGCGGCAACATCGACGTGACGCTGATCGTTGCCTGATGGGGTGCTGCCGGCCAGCGGCCGGCACTACCAACGTAAAGAGCAAAAAAATGGGCGGATGCCGGTCGAAACCGAACATCCGCCCATCCCACCTTCGTTGTCCCACAGGGGGGCATGAGGTTGCCGGCCAGCGGCCGGCACTACCAGGTCATTTTTCGCTGGTGATGAGCTGCACGACGCTGGAGAAATCCAGCTTGCCGCGGCCGGCCTGGTGGTTCATCGAGTACAGGTTGCGGGCCACTTCGCCCAGCGGAATCGAGGCACCGACACTCATCGCCGCTTCCACCGCCAGGCCCATGTCCTTCAGCATCAGATCGCTGCCGAAACCGCCGCTGTAGCCGCGCGAGGCCGGCGCGTTTTCCAGCACGCCCGGCCACGGGTTGCACACTTCGGTGGCCCAGCTGCGGCCGGTGCTGACCGCCATCATCTGCGACAGCACCTTCGGGTCCAGGCCGTGCGCCACGCCCAGCGCGATGGCTTCACCGGTCACCGCCATGATCACGCCCAGCGCCATGTTGTTGCACAGCTTGGCGACCTGGCCGGCGCCGCTGGCGCCCACGTGGAAGATGTTCTTGCCCATCGCCTGCAGCACCGGGCGCGCGCGTTCCAGCGCGTCCTCTTCGCCACCGACGATGAAGGTCAGGGTGCCGGCCTGGGCACCGGCGGTACCGCCGGATACCGGCGCGTCGATCATCTGCAGGCCACGTGCGGCAGCGGCTTCGGAGACCTTGCGCGCGCTGGCCGGGGCAATGGTGCTGCAGTCGATGACCAGTGCACCCGCCGGAATCGCGGCGAGGATGCCGTCGTCGCCCAGGTACACGCCTTCGACATGGCGGCTGGCCGGCAGCATCGAGATCACCACCTCGGCATCGGTCAGGGTGTCGCGCGCCGACGACGCAGCACTGGCACCGGCGTCAACGGCGGCCTGCACCGCGGCCGGGACGAGATCGAACACGCGCACGCTGTGGCCGTTCTTGACCAGATTGGCGGCCATCGGGCCACCCATGTTGCCCAACCCGATGAATGCAATGCGGCTCATGCAAGGCTCCTTTCAACAAGGGGAGTGCCCAGGTCGGCCAGCGGATGCGCGGCATCGGCCCAGGGGGAAGCGAAGAAGGTGTCGGCCCACGCGCCGGTGGCCTCGGCCAGGGTGGCCGGGTTCCACTGCGGATTGCGGTCCTTGTCGATCAGCAGCGCGCGGATGCCTTCGGCGAAATCACCGTGGGCGGCGCAGTGCAGGGCGACGATGTACTCCAGGCGATAGATCGCGGCCAGGTCCTGGCCGGCACTGCGGCGCTGCAGTTCGTACGCCAACCGTGCCGAACCGGGTGCACCGGCGGCGAGAGTCTTCTGTGCGGCCTGCAACCAGGCGTCGTCGGTCTGCAGGCCGGCAATGCGCGCCACGATGGCCTGCAGGTCATCGCCCTCGCACAGCGCCTCGACCTGCGCGGCATTGGCCAGCAGCGGGCCGGTGGCGGCATCGCTGGCATGCGACTGCAGCAGATGGGTCAGGCGTTCGTGGTTGTGTGCGGCATCGCTGGACCAGGCCACCTGCAGCAGCGCATCGAACACCGCGCTGCGGCGTTCTTCGGCCACGTGCACGTCGGCCAGGCCGGCGTAGATGGCGTCGCCCGGGTTGAGCAGCGCGCCGGTCAGCGCCAGGAACAGGCCGCCCTTGCCCGGTACGCGCGGCAGCAGCCAGCTGCCACCCACATCGGGGAACAGGCCGACGGTGATTTCCGGGAAGGCCAGCTTGGAGCGCTCGCTGACCACGCGGTGGCTGGCGCCGGACATCAGGCCGATGCCGCCGCCCATCACGATGCCATGGCCCCAGCACAGGATCGGCTTGGCGTAGGTGTGGATGAGATGATCGACGCGGTATTCGACGTCGAAGAACTCGGCGGCGTAGTCGTTCTCGCGGATGTCGCTGCAGCCGGCCTCGCGGAAGGCGACCATGCTCTTGTACAGGCTGTGCAGGTCACCGCCGGCGCAGAACGCCTTCTCACCGGCACCCTGCAGCACCACCATGGCGATGCCGTCGTCGTCGGCCCAGACATTCAACTGCTTCAGCAGCAGGTGCGCCATCGGCAGCGAGAAACCATTGAGCGTACGCGGCGCATTGAGCGTGGCGATGCCGATGCGCGCGCCGTTGCCGGCCACGCGCTCCTCGAACAGCACCGGTGCGTCGTCGGCAACGGTGTCGGTGCTCATGCGTTCTTCCACTGCGCGGTGCGCTTTTCCAGGAAGGCGGTCACGCCCTCGACCTGGTCGGCGGTGTCGAACAGGTCGACGAAGGCTTCACGCTCGGCCACCAGCGCCGAGGCGTGGGTGCCGGTGCGGGTGGACTGCACCAGGGTCTTGCAGGCGGCGATGCTGGTCGGGCTCTGCTTGCCGGCCTTCTTCGCCCATTCCAGGGCCAGTGCCTTGGCTTCGCCCTTGCCGACCTTTTCTTCGGCCAGGCCAATGCGCAGTGCGGTCTCGGCATTGATGCGCTCGCCCAGCAGGATCATGCGCTTGGCCCAGCCCTCGCCGACCAGGCGCGGCAGGTTCTGGGTGCCACCGGCACACGGCAGCAGGCCGACGGTGGCCTCCGGCAGCGCGACCTGGGCGTGGTCTTCAATGATGCGCAGGTCGCAGGCCAGTGCGCATTCCAGGCCACCGCCCATGGCGTAGCCGTTGATCGCGGCGATCGACACGCCACGGAAACCGGACAGCGCTTCGAAGGCTTCACCGAAGCGGCGCGCGGCCTCGCGTGCAGCGGCCTTGTCGCCGGAGGCGAACTGGTTGAGGTCGGCACCGGCGGAGAAGAACTTCTCGCCGTCACCGGTGATCACCAGCGCGTAGATGTCGCGGTCTGCGTTGAGCGCGCCCACCAGGTCGCGCAGCGCCGACAGGCTGTGCACGGTCCAGGTGTGCGCCGGCGGGTTGTTCAGGGTGACCACGGCGGTGTGGCCATCGACCTCCACCTTCAGGCCCACGTGCTCCTGGGTACGCCAATCCTTCATCGCAGTTCCTCTTCGGTGTTGAGCAGGTGACGGGCAACGATCACCCGCATGATCTCGTTGGTGCCTTCCAGGATCTGGTGCACGCGGCAGTCACGCAGCAGGCGCTCGATCGGGTATTCGCGGATGTAGCCGTAGCCGCCGTGGATCTGCAGCGCTTCGTTGCAGACGTTGAAGCCGGCATCGGTGGCGAAGCGCTTGGCCATCGCGCACCACACGTTGGCGTCGCTGGCACCGGCATCGAGCTTGCGCGCGGCGGTGTGCACCATCTGCCGGGCGGCGACCAGCTGGGTGACCATGTCGGCCAGCTTGAACTGCAGCGCCTGGAACTCGGCCAGCGCCTTGCCGAACTGGCGGCGCTCGCCCATGTAGCGGCGCGCGGCATCCAGCGCACCCTGCGCGGCACCCAGCGAGCAGGCGGCGATGTTGATGCGGCCGCCGTCCAGACCCTTCATCGCCAGCTTGAAGCCGCCGCCTTCCTCTCCCAGAAGGTGGCTGACCGGCACGCGGACGTTTTCGAAGGTGATGCCGCGGGTGGGCTGGCTGTTCCAGCCCATCTTCTCTTCCTTGCGGCCGAAGCTGATGCCCGGCAGGTCCGACGGCACCGCAATGGCGCTGACACCGCCGGCACCGGCACCACCGGTGCGCGCCATCACCACCAGCAGCTCGGTGGCACCGGCGCCGGAAATGAAGGCCTTGGAGCCATTCAGCACATAGAAGTCGCCATCGCGCACGGCGGTGGTCTTCAGCGAGGCCGCATCGGAACCCGCACCCGGTTCGGTCAGGCAGTACGAGGCCAGCTTGAGGCCCGAGGACAGATCGGTGCCCCACGCATCGCGCAGGGCCGGCTGGCCCCACTTGGACACCATCCACGAGGCCATGTTGTGGATGCTGATGTAAGCCGCGGTCGACGGATCGACGTTGGCGAGCTCCTCGATGACGACGGCGGCGTCCAGTCGGCTCAAGCCGCTGCCGCCCACTTCCGGGTCCATGTACAGGCCGCAGAAGCCCAGTTCACCGGCCTTGGCGATCGCCTCGCGCGGAAAGATGCCCTCCGCATCCCATCGCGCGGCGTGCGGCGCCAGTTCGGCCTGTGCGAAGTCGCGCGCCGCCTCGCGGTACGCCTGCTGCGCTTCTTCCAGTTCCGTCGTCATCGAGTGGCTCATGGCTGCTCCTGCCGTTACTTCAGGCTGATCGTGGTGTTGACGCCGTGGCTCAGCGTCTCGTCATCGAACCAGCGCGCGGTGACCGTCTTGGTCTGGGTGTAGAACAGCACCACCTGCTTGCCGTACGGGCCCAGGTCGCCCAGCTTGGAGGCGCGCGAACCGGTGAACGAGAACAGCGGCACCGGCACCGGGATCGGCACGTTGATGCCGACCTGGCCGACGTCGATGTCTTCCTGGAACTTGCGCGCGGCAGCGCCGGACTGGGTGAACAGTGCGGTGCCGTTGCCGTTCGGGTTGCTGTTGACCATCGCGATGGCCTCTTCCAGC
Source organism: Stenotrophomonas sp. YJH_SMC_25 (assembly GCF_059369595.1). Lineage (NCBI taxonomy): Bacteria > Pseudomonadati > Pseudomonadota > Gammaproteobacteria > Lysobacterales > Lysobacteraceae > Stenotrophomonas > Stenotrophomonas sp. YJH_SMC_25. Next base: position 90,442 of record NZ_JCAFSV010000002.1, read on the forward strand.
GTTTCCGCTTCAAGGATGACCAGCACCGGCCCGAAGATTTCTTCCTGGTAGATGCGCATGTCGGTGGTGACACCGGCAAAGATGGTCGGGCCGACGAAGTTGCCCTTCTCGAAACCATCGACCTGCGGCTTGCGGCCATCCAGCACCAGCTTGGCGCCCTGCTCCACGCCCGAGGCGATCAGGCCTTCCACGCGTTCGCGGGCGCCGCAGGAAATGACCGGGCCGACGTCGGTACCGGACACGGTGCCGGCGCTGACCTTCAACGTCTTGGCCTTTTCGACCAGGTCCTGCACCCAGTTGCGCGCCTCACCGACCAGCACCAGGGTGGAAGCGGCCATGCAGCGCTGGCCCGCAGCACCAAAGGCGGCACCGACCATCGCGTTGAGGGTCTGTTCCTTGTTGGCGTCCGGCAGCACCACGGCGTGGTTCTTGGCGCCCATCATGCACTGCACGCGCTTGCCGGCCAGCGAGGCGCGGTTGTAGACGTGGGTGCCGACGCGGGTGGAACCGACGAACGACACGGCCTTGATGTCCGGGTGGTCGCAGATCGCGTTGACCACTTCCTCACCGCCGTGGACGACGTTCAGCACGCCCTTCGGAATGCCGGCTTCCAGGGCAAGCTCGACCAGGCGCATGGTGACCATCGGGTCCTGCTCGGACGGCTTGAGGATGAAGGTGTTGCCCGTTGCAATCGCCATCGGGAACATCCACAGCGGGATCATCGCCGGGAAGTTGAACGGGGTGATGCCGGCGCACACGCCCAGCGGCTGCATGATCGTGTAGGTGTCCACGCCATTGGCCACGTTGTTGGCCAGCTCGCCCAGCTGCAGGTTGCCGATGGCGGCGGCGTGCTCGACCACTTCCAGGCCGCGGAACACATCGCCTTCGGCGTCCGGCAGGGTCTTGCCCTGTTCGGCGGTGAGGATGTGGGCCAGCTCGCTCATGTTCTCGCGGATCAGCTGCTGGTACTTCAGGAAGATGCGCGCGCGGGTACCGATCGGGGTCTTGCGCCAGGTCCTGAAGGCTTCCTTGGCGGCGGCGACGGCGGCGTCCACTTCGCCGGTGGTGGCGAACGGCACCTTGGCCAGCACGTCCTGGGTGGCCGGATTGATCACGTCCTGCCAGTGGGAGGTGGCCGATTCAACGAACTGGCCATCGATCAGCATGCGGATACGGGGCGCTGCAACAGTCATGACGACAATCCCACGGGGTGCGAAAGATGCTTGGCATTATTCACAGCACCCATCTCGATTTCCGGGCTGAATCCGCTTAATCTGGCCAACACGCCAGACGATTCATGTTAATTCTGTGAATTATTCAGCCACCCAGCGGCAGCTTGGCCTGCGCTTGCTACGGCTGCGCGAACAGCGCGGCTACAGCCAGGTGGACCTGGCCCGCGCCTTGGGCCTGTCGGCCAGTTACCTGAACCAGATCGAGCGCAACAAACGCCCACTGACCCCGGCCGTACAGAAGAAGCTGGGCGAGGTATTGGGCGATGTTTCCTCACTGTTCGACGAAGATGAGCCCGCTGCCCTGCAGGAAGCCCTGGGCGAGACCCTGCGCGACCTCGGCTTGGCCGAAGTCAGCGCGACCGAGCTGCGCGCCCTGGCCGGCAACCTGCCGCAGGTCAGCCGCGCGCTGCTGGACCTGCACCGCCGCCACCTGGCGCTGCGCGAGCATGCCGCCGCGCTGGAGTTCCAGCTGGGCGAGCCCGGTGCCGGCAGCACCCTGCCCGCCGGTGACCAGGTGCGCGAGTTCTTCAACCGCATGCACAACCACATCCCCGAACTGGACGAGCTGGCCGAGCAGCTGTTCGCCGAATGGGGGCTGTCGCCCGGGCATGTGGCACCGCGGCTGCGCCAGCTGCTGGCCGACCGCCATGGCGTGCTGGTGGAAGTGGCCGCACTGCAGGCCGGGCGCGAGAAACGGCAATACGATGCCGGTGCGCGGCGGCTGTGGCTGCCCGATTACCTTGAGCCCGGCCAGCAGGCGTTCCAGATGGCGGCCGAGCTGGCCCTTCACGGCTACCTGCCGCAGATCGATGCGGTAGTGGCGCGCGCTGGCTTTACCGATGAGGCACGCATCGCGCAGGCGCGGATTGGCTTGTCGAATTACTTCGCCGGTGCGTTGGTGATGCCGTACATGCGTTTCCTGCGTGCGGCCGAGGCCAGCAGTTACGACATCGAGCTGCTGGCGCACCAGTTCGGCGTGGGCTTTGAAGCGGTCTGTCATCGGCTGAGCACGTTGGCGCGGCGCAGCGCGCCCGGGCTGCCGTTCTTCTTCATCCGCGTGGACCGTGCCGGCAACGTGTCCAAACGCCATTCGGCCACCGATTTCCATTTCTCGCAGGTGGGAGGGTCGTGCCCGCTGTGGATCGTCTACGAGGCGTTCAACCAGCCCGGCCGCATCCTCACCCAGACCGCGCGCATGCCCGATGGCCGCCGTCATTTCTGGCTGGCGCGGCAGGTCAGCAGCGGGCCGGTGGGCCATGGCCAGCCACGCAAGACGTTCGCGGTGGCGTTGGGCTGCGACCTGCAGCATGCCGAACGCCTGGTGTATTCGCTGGGGCTGGATGTACAGAGCCCGGGGAACTCGGTGTCGATCGGGCCGGGTTGCCGGGTGTGCCCGCGCGAGGACTGCATGCAGCGCGCGTTCGCGCAGTTGCCGGGGCGATAGGGTTGGTTCGGCAGGGCTGCGCCCTGCACCTGCGGTAGTGCCGGCCGCTGGCCGGCAACCTCAAAAGCAACAGCGGGCTTTCCGTGGGATGGCGGGGCGGTGTCGGATTGCGGGGACGCCGTGAACCCGTCCCTGAAGTGACCCCCGGCATCCATGCCGCGGACACCCCGCAATCCGACACCCCCCCGCCTTCGACAGTTTCCTCCTGCTGCTGGAACCTGATGCTGATGGTGATGCTGATGCTGCTGATGGTGGGTGCCGACCGTTGGTCGGCACGCTCTGGCCCTGCGCGAAATGCATCCACGCATGGCGTGGATCTACTACCGGCTCAGTAGATCGGCGTCACCTTCATCTGCGGCAGCGGACGCGGTGCGCCGTCGGTAAGGTCCGGGCCGAGGTCTTCCCAGGTACGTCCCTGCTCGACCATCAACCCCCACAGCTGCTGCGAGGCCAGCCGCTTGTCTTCCGAGCCCAGCTTGTACGACGGCGGTGCCGGTTCCCCGCGGGCAACCATCGAATAGGCCGCGCGGTAGGCCAGTACCTGCTGCGCCGGATCATCGGTGCGTGCCACTTCCAGCGTGTAGCGCTGGTAGGCCGAGGCCAGGTTGCGCCAGCGGATCCAGTAGTGGTTCTCGAACGAGAACGAACAGAAGCGCGCACCGGCGAGGCTGCCCTTGTCGGCGATGCGGGTCAGCACCTCCTGCGGCATGTCCAGGTTCATGCCGCCTTCGTCGCCCTGCAGGCTGACGTGCACGATGCGGTCGCGGTAGCCCGGCGCGCGCGCCTGCAGCAGATCGCGCCAGTTCTGCATGGTCGCCACCACCGCGAACAGGAAGCGGCCCAGCTCGGCGGCCGCCAGCGGTGTGGCGATCGACTGGTAGGTGCGCTGCCAGCCGTGTCGGTTCTCGGTGGGCAGGAACACCGCGTGCTCCAGCGACTGGCGGCCATTGCTGCCGTGGTTCACCTCTTCGGCGTGCTGCGGGTAGACCAGATTGATGGCGAAGGTAGGCCAGCGCGGCAACGCGGCATCGAACAGATGGATCGGGAAATTGCTACTGATGCCACCATCGGAGAACCAGCAGATGCGGAAGGCGGTGATCACCGGGCCGCAAGCCTGCCCGGCGCTGGTCAGCCCTTCCATGCTGTCGGCCACGTTGTGCTCGGGGTCGGCCGCCGGCGCGGTCGGCTCGCAGCGTCGTTCGCGGCGTGAGGGTTCATGCAGCGGCACCGCGCTGATCAGCAGCGGGAAGCTCAGGCTCATGCGCGTGGCCACCAGCACCGGCAGCTTCGGGCCCGGCGGCAGGTGGTAGTACTGCCGACCTTCCACCTCCAGCGGCGGGCCGGCCTGCGTCACCAGCCACTGCACCACGCTGGCCGGGAACAGCTGCTCGAATTCCTCGCGCAGGAACCAGAACTGCGCGCCGCCCAGCGGCAGCGTGCGCGGCTCGTTGTGCGACACGCAGGTGGTGATCATCTGCAGGCTGATCGCATGCGGGCTGTCCGGCTCGCCGGCATAGCGCGGCGCGTCGTGCAGGTCGGCGAAGGTGAGCGGTGCATCCAGCGGCCTGCCGGACAACTGCTGCAGGCATTCGTGCAGCCACTCGGTCAGTGCCGGCGTGCGTGCATCGCGGCCGAGGCCGCTGCACAGGCCCAGCAGATTGCGTCGCGCCACGCGTGCCACACGAAGCGCGGCACCGGCCACACCCGCACCGTACGCGCACAGCAGCGACGGCAGCAGCGTGGCCGCCACCCCGCTCCAACCACCGCCCCACCAGCCCAGGCCGAGCAGCAGCGCCAGCGACACCAGCACTTCCAGCGGCGCGATCTCGAACACGGCAACGGCCAGGCACAGCAGTTTGTGCGGCAGGCTGGCATTGCCGGTCAGCACCACCAGCAGGCGATAGGCCGCGCGTGCCCCGCGTGCGGGCTGGAACAGGCTGTAGATGAAGCCGCGCCGCGACAGCTGCGCCGACACCGCCGACAACCCGCCATAGCCTGCATCGCCGGGCAGGTGCTCGCCGGCCTGCTGACGACGATCACCGCAGGCCGCCGCAGCCGCCACGGCGGCGGCGATGGCGCCGGCCGAAGTGCCGCCGATGCTCTTGAAGCGATACTCGCGCGCCAGCGCCAGTACCGCATTGGGGTACACGATGCCGCTGGTGATGCCGCCTTTCATGACCAGATCGCAGTACTTGTCCGCCACTGTCTTGCCCCCGAGCATGCCGTCCGCCGCGTGGGTGCCAGTATGGCGCAGAGGCTTCTCAGGGCCTGAGAACAACGGCGCAGTCCGCGCACGCGATGCGCCGTTCAGCAGAAAGCACGGCTGCAGGCTTGACCCGCCCCGCCATCGGCGTAGCATCTGCAGCAAGCCAAGGGACAGACCCGCGGCTGCCACAACGACATGAGGGATTCTCATGGAATTCGACTATCTCGTCTTCATCGGGCGATTCGAGCCCTTCCACAACGGCCACGCCGCCGTTGCCCGCCTGGCCCTGAGCCGGGCCCGCAAGCTGATCTTCCTGGTCGGCTCTGCCGATACCCCCCGCAGCCTGCGCAATCCCTGGACCGTGGCCGAACGTGCCGTGATGATCCAGGCCGCCCTCGATGGCCACACCGACCGCCTGCTGATCCGCCCGCTGCGTGACCACCTGTACAACGAAGCGCAGTGGATCGCCAACGTGCAGCGCCAGGTGGCTGAAGCCCTGCGCAACGACGGCGCCGCCGCCGATGCGAAGGTAGGCCTGATCGGCATGGACAAGGACGCGTCCAGCTACTACCTGCGCGAGTTCCCGCAGTGGCCGCTGGTGGACGTGCAGCACACCGCCACCCTGTCGGCCACCGAGCTGCGGCGCTACCTGTTCGAAGCCGGCGACGTCGACTTCCACGGCGCGCTGCTGATGCTGCGTGGCAATGTGCCGGCGCCGGTGTACGACATGCTCGAAGCGTTCCGCAAAAGCGCGCCTGCCTATGGCCAGCTGGTGGCCGAGTACCGCTTCATCGAACAGTACAAGGCCGCGTGGAAGGATGCGCCCTACGCGCCCACCTTCGTCACCACCGATGCGGTGGTGGTGCATTCAGGCCACGTGCTGCTGGTGCGTCGCCGCTCGGAACCCGGCAAGGGGCTGTGGGCACTGCCCGGCGGCTTCGTCGGCCAGGAACAGAGCCTGCTCGACAGCTGCCTGCGCGAACTGCGCGAGGAAACCCGGCTGAAGATTCCGCTGCCGGTGCTGAAGGGGTCGCTGAAGGGCCAGCAAGTCTTCGACCACCCCGACCGCAGCCAGCGCGGCCGCACCATCACCCACGGTTTCCACTTCGAATTCCCGGCCGGTGACCTGCCGCCGGTGCGCGGCGGCGACGACGCCGACAAGGCGCGCTGGATACCGGTGAGTGAAGCCCTGGACATGGGCCCGCAGCTGTTCGAAGACCACCTGCACATCCTGGAGTATTTCCTCGGCCGCGGCTGACAGGCCCGGCCTCCCCACTGGCGGATAGACCGCTGGTGTCACTCGACGCGAAGGAGCTTCCGTCATGCACTACCTCGATAATCTTCTCCTCAACACCGACAGCTACAAGGCCAGCCATTGGCTGCAGTACCCGCCGGGTACCGATGCCACGTTCTTCTACGTCGAATCACGTGGCGGCCTGCACGATCGCACGGTGTTCTTCGGCCTGCAGGCGATCCTCAAGGACGCGCTGGCACGACCGGTCACCCACGCCGACATCGACGACGCTGCTGCGGTATTCGCCGCCCATGGCGAACCGTTCAACGAGGCCGGCTGGCGCGATATCGTCGACCGGCTTGGCGGCCACCTGCCGGTGCGCATCCGCGCCGTTCCCGAGGGCAGCGTGGTGCCCACCCACCAGGCACTGATGACCATCGAGTCGACCGATCCGGCTGCGTTCTGGGTGCCGTCGTATCTGGAAACGCTGCTGCTGCGCGTGTGGTATCCGGTCACCGTGGCCACCATCAGCTGGCACGCACGGCAGACCATCGCCGCGTTCCTGCAGCAGACCAGCGACGACCCGCAGGGGCAGCTGCCGTTCAAGCTGCACGACTTCGGCGCGCGCGGTGTATCGAGCCTGGAATCGGCCGCGTTGGGCGGTGCCGCGCACCTGGTCAACTTCCTCGGCACCGATACCGTGTCGGCGCTGTGCCTGGCACGCGCGCACTACCACGCGCCGATGGCCGGCTATTCGATTCCGGCCGCCGAGCACAGCACCATCACCAGTTGGGGCCGCGAACGCGAGGTGGACGCCTATCGCAACATGCTGCGCCAGTTCGGCAAGCCCGGTTCGATCGTGGCGGTGGTGTCGGACAGCTATGACATCTACCACGCGATCAGCGAACACTGGGGCACCACCCTGCGCGATGACGTGATCGCGTCGGGCGCCACCCTGGTCATCCGACCCGACTCGGGTGACCCGGTGGAGGTGGTGGCCGAAAGCCTGCGCCGGCTGGATGAAGCCTTCGGCCACAGCCTCAACGGCAAGGGCTATCGCGTGCTCAACCACGTGCGGGTGATCCAGGGCGATGGCATCAATCCGGACACCATCCGCGCGATCCTGCAGCGCACCACCGACGACGGCTACGCTGCCGACAACGTGGCCTTCGGCATGGGCGGTGCACTGCTGCAGCGACTGGACCGCGATACGCAGAAGTTCGCGCTGAAGTGCTCGGCGGCGCGGGTCGAGGGTGAGTGGATCGACGTCTACAAGGATCCGGTCACCGATGCCGGCAAGACCAGCAAGCGTGGCCGCATGCGCCTGCTGCGCCGCCTGGATGACGGCAGCCTGCATACGGTGCCACTGCCGGCCAACGGCGACGACACCCTGCCGGACGGCTTCGAGGACGCAATGGTGACCGTGTGGGAGAACGGCCGCCTGCTGCACGACCAGCGGCTGGACGACATCCGCACGCGGGCGGCCGTGGGGCATTGAAGGCGCATCCCGACCGGGGTCAGAGCCCGCTGCGTGGCAGCGGGATCCGACCCCTTCCTTCCGCTGGGGTCGGATCCCGTTGCAGCGCAGCGGGCTCTGACCCCTGCGCTCTTGACCGGCGCCACCAACAGGTCCACCTTGCACACGCCGAAGGTATCCCTCCCATCGCTGCGGCGCGGGGAGGGGTTTAAACGGGAATCCGGTGAAGGCGCCTCGCGCGTCCATTCCGGAGCTGCCCCGCAGCGGTGAATGGAAACGAATCCTGCCAACAGCACTGGGCTCGCGCCTGGGAAGCGGCGGGTAGTAGGTGGGCTGCGGCCCGTGTCCATCAGCCCGAATACCGGCCCCGGCCGGGGGACACGACCGTCCCCTGACTCGACCTGGAATCTCCGCGGGGAGGTTGCCGGGGCCGTCGTCGTCCTGCGCGTGCAGGCGGTGTGGCCGCGCGCGTCCTGTTCACGGTATCCGGCCAGACCCGTTCACCCACGCGCTGATGCATGGGCCACCGCCGTTGCCGGCGGTCCATGCGGTACCTGACGATGACCGAGCTCCAACGCCCCACCCTGACCCTGCCCGCCGACGGCAAGCGCCTGCTGCTGCATTCGTGCTGCGCGCCCTGTTCCGGCGAAGTGATGGAGGCGATCACCGCCTCCGGGATCGACTACGCGATCTTCTTCTACAACCCCAACATCCACCCGGTGAAGGAGTACGAGCTGCGCAAGCAGGAGAACATCCGCTTCGCCGAGCAGCACGGCATTCCCTTCATCGACTGCGACTACGACACCGACAACTGGTTCAGCCGCGCACGCGGCATGGAAAACGAGCCCGAGCGCGGCATCCGCTGCACGATGTGCTTCGACATGCGCTTCGAGCGCACTGCGTTGTACGCGCACGAGCACGGTTACGACACCATCAGTTCTTCGCTGGGCATCTCGCGCTGGAAGAACATGGCGCAGATCAACGACTGCGGCATCCGCGCCGCCTCGCGCTATGAAGGCCTGCAGTACTGGGACTACAACTGGCGCAAGGGCGGCGGTGCCAGCCGCATGATCGAGATCAGCAAGCGCGAGCAGTTCTACCAGCAGGAATACTGCGGCTGCGTGTACTCGCTGCGCGATGCCAACCGCCATCGCCGCGAGAATGGCCGCGAGCGGATCAAGATCGGCCTGTTGTACTACGGTCAGGACGCTGGGACGCCGCAGGACGATTGACGCGCAGGCATGGGGCGGCCACGCTGGTCGCCCCTTGAGTTCGTGCTGGATCTGCCATGACCGCCCTGCCCGCCGATGTCGCCCTGCTGGTGATCGACCTGCAGCCGGACTTCATGCCCGGTGGTGCCCTGGCCTGCGACCAGGGCGATGCGCTGGTGGCACCCATTGCCGATCTGCTGGCGCAGCGCCGCTACCGCACCGTGGTGGCAACACAGGACTGGCACCCGGCCGACCATGCCTCGTTCGCCAGCCAGCACCCCGGCCAACGCCCGTTCGAGACCATCCTGCTGCACGCGCAGCCGCAGACCCTGTGGCCGGACCACTGCGTGCAGGGCAGCGCCGGTGCCGCCCTGCACCCGGGCGTGGACTGGACCGTGGCCGACCTGATCCTGCGCAAGGGCACGCGCCAACAGGTGGATTCGTACAGCGCCTTCCGCGAGAACCACGGCCCCGATGGCAAGCGCCCGGCCACCGGCCTGGCCGGCTGGCTGCATGAACGCCGCATCCGCGAAGTGCACGTATGCGGCCTGGCCCGTGACTACTGCGTGCTGTGGAGCGCGCAGGACGCGGTGAAGTCCGGCTTCCGGGTGAAGTTCCTGTGGGAGCTGACCAAGCCGGTGACCGAAGCCAACGACGTGATGGTGCGCGAGGCGCTGGGCAAGGCGGGGATCGCGATCGTCTGAGGCGTGACCGCCGGGCATGGCCCGGCGCTACCGCGCACGAAATCAGGATTCGGTAGTGCCGGGCGCTGGCCGGCAACCTCGGGATCTCTGCAGTTGCCGGCCAGCGGCCGGCACTACCGGATAGCACCCGTGGTAGCGCCGGGCCATGCCCGGCGGACGCGGGATGGGCGATTACCGGAACACCACCGTGCGATGCCCATTGAGCAGGATGCGGTGCTCCACATGGCGGCGAACCGCGCGTGCCAGCACCAGCGATTCGGTATCGCTGCCCAGCCGCACCAGTTCGCGCGGTGCCATCGCATGGTCCACGCGGGCCACGTCCTGTTCGATGATCGGGCCTTCGTCCAGGTCCTCGGTGACATAGTGCGCGGTGGCGCCGATGATCTTGACCCCACGCGCGTGTGCCTGGTGGTACGGCTGCGCGCCCTTGAAGCTGGGCAGGAAGCTGTGGTGGATGTTGATGGCACGGCCGGCCAGCGCGCGGCACAGCGTGGGTGACAGGATCTGCATGTAGCGCGCCAGCACCACCAGGTCGATGCGTTCGCGCTCGACCAGGTCGATGATCTGCTGCTCCTGCACCGCGCGTGTATCGGCGGTCACCGGCAGGTGGTGGAACGGCACCTGGTAGGACGCCGCCAGCGGCGCGAAGTCGGCGTGGTTGGACGCCACTGCTGCGATGTCCACCTTCAGCTGGCCGCTGTGGGCGCGGAACAGCAGGTCGTTGAGGCAATGCCCCTGTTTGCTGACCAGCACCAGCAGCCGCGCGCGGCGTCGGCCATCGTGCAGCTGCCAGTCCATGCCGAAGCCCTCGGCAAGCGTGGCCATGGCGGCGTGCACGGTTTCCAGCGGCAGGCCGGCATCGCGGTCGAAGTGCACGCGCAGGAAGAAGCGGCCACTCTCCTCATCGCCGAACTGCTGGGCGTCGAGGATGTTGCAGCCGTGGTCGAACAGCAGGCCGGACACGCGGTAGACGATGCCGGTGCGGTCGGGGCAGGACAGGGTAAGAATGGAATCGGGGCGCATCGCCACAGTGTAGGGCAGCGCCCTGCCCAGCGGCCGGATGATCACGGGTGCAACCGACCTGCTTGGTTCAGTACCAAGCGATACTTGGACCTTCCCGTGGCAAGCTGGTCGGTCATGAACCTGTTGCAACTGATCCGCAGCTTCACCCGCACCGCAGAGACCGGCAGTATTGCCGCCGCGGCCCGCATCCTTGGCATCAGCGCCACCGCGGTCGGCCAGAACATCAACCGGCTGGAGGCCCATCTGGGCGTACGGTTGCTGAACCGAAGTACGCGGCAGCTGGCGCTCAGCGAGGCCGGCGCGCTGTACCTGGCGCAGGTGCGCCACATCGAAGCCGACCTGGCGCGCGCGCAGGCGATGGTCACCGCCGGTGACATCGAACCGGCCGGACCGCTGCGCATCGCCAGCAGCAGCGCCTTCGGTCGCCACGTGCTTGCCCCCTTGTTGCCTTCACTGCAGCAGCGCTACCCACAACTGCAGCTGGAGCTGCGCCTGACCGACCGCGCCGTGCAGCATGGGCCGGAAGCGGTGGATGCCAGCATCCGCATCGGGGCGCAGCTGGAGGACGGCGTGGTCGCGCGGCAGCTGGCGCGTGTTCCGTTCGTGTTCTGTGCCTCGCCGGCCTACCTGAAGGCGCACGGTACCCCGCAACAGCCTTCCGATCTGGGCGGTCATCGCGGGTTGCTGCACCGCTTCCCCACCGATGGCCGACCATTGCGCTGGGGCCTGCTGAAGGACGGCCAGCGCGTGGACGCCGCGCTGCCACCGAGCATGGTCTGCGATGACATCGATGCGCTGGCGACGCTGGCGGCGGCCGGTGCCGGCATCACCCGGCTGGCCGCATTCGTGGCCGAGCCGTACCTGCGCGATGGCCGCCTGCAGGCGGTGTTCGGCGCCGACACCGCGTGGCGCCCGGAACCGATGGAGGTCTACTTCTGCGTCAGCGACCGCCGCGATTTCACCGCCAAGATCCGCGCGCTGTTCGAACACCTTCAGGCCGGCATCGCGCCGGCCTGGCGGGTGTGAGCCTCAGCGCGTCTTGAACACGCCGCGCGCGTCGCGCGGCTCGCAGCGCAGGTACTGTGGCGCCGGTTCCACGCTGTCGCGCAATGCGGCAGCGGCATGCCACGGCCAGCGCGGGTCGTAGAGGATGCCGCGCGCCAGGGCCACGGCATCGGCGTGGCGATGGCGCAGGATCGATTCGGCCTGCTCGGGCTCGGTGATCATGCCCACGGCGATGACCGGCATGCGCACCTTGGCCTTGATCGCTGCCGCGAACGGCACCTGGTAGCCCGGACCGACGGTGATCTTCTGGCGTTCGTCCAGGCCACCGCTGGAGACATGCAGGAAATTGCAGCCGCGCGCGTCCAGCACCTGGGCCAGCGCTTCGCTCTGCACCAGATCCCAGCCGCCATCGACCCAGTCGCTGGCGGAGATGCGCACGCCCACGGCGACCTTGTCCGATACCGCCGCACGCACGGCGTCGAACACTTCCACCAGCAGGCGCAGGCGGTTCGGCAATGAGCCACCGTAGCCATCATTGCGACGGTTGCTCAGCGGCGACAGGAACTGGTGCAGCAGGTAGCCGTGGGCGGCATGCAGCTCGATCAGCTCGAAGCCGAGGCGCTCGGCACGCACCGCACTGGCGGCGAAGGCGGCGATGACCTCGGCGATGCCGGCCTCGTCCAGTTCCTGCGGTGCCGGATCGGCGGCGTGGAACGGCAGCGGCGACGGCGCCACGGTGGCCCAGCCACGCGCATCGTCGGCCGGCAGCTGGCCACCGCCGTCCCAAGGGCGGTTCACCGAGGCCTTGCGACCGGCATGGCCGAGCTGGATGCCCAGCGGCATCGGCGACCAGCGGCGGACGCTGGCCAGTACCTGTGCCAACGCGGCCTCGGTGCCGTCATCCCAAAGGCCCAGGTCGGCCCAGCTGATGCGGCCACGCGGCTCGACTGCGGTGGCTTCCAGGATCAGCAGGCCGGCGCCGGATTGCGCCAGGTTGCCCAGGTGCATGGCATGCCAGTCGCTGGCGCGGCCGTCTTCGGCGGAGTACTGGCACATCGGCGCGACGACGATGCGGTTGGACAGGGTCAGGGGGCCGAACGAGATCGGCGAAAACAGCTGGCTCAAGACAGTGATGGACGACGTAGGGGATGCGTATTGCACCGCCGCACGGCTCCGGGATCAACCATCTGGATGGATCGCTGTTTCGCGGCGGCTGGTGGCCTGTGGAGTCGACTGACAGTCGACTGCATTTCCAACGGCCGTCGAGAAGCCCGCGCTGCACGCGATAGTCGACTGACAGTCGACTCTACCCAGCCGATGGTTCGATAACCGACGCCAGCGCCTCAGCACAATCGCGTTCATCCTTGAACTGCAGCAGGTCGTCTGCACGGGTGCGGCCACGGTTCAGCGCCGCCACCGGCAGTCCTGCTTTGGCCGCCGCCTGCACGAAGCGGAAGCCGGAATAGACCATCAGCGACGAGCCCACCACCAGCACGGCGTCGGCCTGCTGCAGGTGCTCGTGCACCGCCTCCACCCGCTCGCGGGGCACGTTTTCGCCGAAAAACACCACGTCCGGCTTCAACACCCCGCCGCAGTGCGGGCACCCGGGTACCACGAAGCTGGAGAAATCGGTCTCCAGGTCGGCGTCGCCATCAGGCGCGACGCCGGCCTCCAGCGCATCCCAGCCGGGGTTGGCGTCGAGCAGGCGCTGCTGGAAGTCCTCGCGGCCACTGCGGCGCTCGCAGCCCATGCAGCGCACCAGGTCCAGGCGGCCATGCAGGTCGATCACGTTACGGCTGCCGGCGCGCTGGTGCAGGCCGTCCACGTTCTGGGTCAGCAGCACCTGCAGCTTGCCACGGCTTTCCAGTGCGGCCAGGGCCTGGTGGGTACCATTGGGCCGGGCCAGGCCGAAGCGCGGCCAGCCCAGCAGGCTGCGCGCCCAGTAGCGCTGGCGGGCAGCCGTCTCGCCCATGAAGGCCTGGTAGGTCACCGGTGGCGTGCGTTTCCACTGGCCGTCGCTGTCGCGGTAATCGGGAATGCCCGAGGCGGTGCTGCAGCCGGCGCCGGTCAGCACGAACAGGCGCTGGGCGCGGTCGATGAAGTCGGTCAGTGGCGGGGTCATGGCTGCCAGATGGGGGCGCCGCAGCGCCCCCGCAAGCGCCGGTCGGTTGGCCGGGTCAGTCCGCCGGCAGCGGCGGCACCGCGATCGGGTGGCCTTCCTCGTCCAGCGCGATCATCACGAAGTGGCCGCGGGTGCACAGCTTGCGCTCGCCGCTGTGCAGGTCTTCGGCGACCAGTTCCACCTCCACCTTCATCGAGCTGCGGCCGACTTCAACGATGCGGCCGATGGTTTCCACCATCTGGCCGATGCGGATCGGCAGTTTGAAGTCGACCTGGTCGCTGCGCGCGGTCACCACGGTACGGCGCGAGTAGCGGGCGGCGGCCAGGAATGCGGCCTTGTCCATCCACGCCAGTGCCTGGCCACCGAACAGGGTGCCAAGGTGGTTGGTATGGTTGGGGAAGACGATTTCGGCCATGCGCACTTCGATGGGCGGCACGGTCTCGGGGATCGGGGTCATGGGGGAGCTTCAGTGTGGGGTGCTGCGGATTCTAAGCGACCGGCGTGACGGCCATCGGAATGCACGTGCAACGGTCACCCGGCAGCGGTGCCTGCGCAGGCCGCGCCTGCAGCAGGCGTTACACTGCGCCACGCCCACTGCCAGGACCTCCCATGCCCGCCACTTCCGACCTGCTGGCCTTTGCGCTGGTTTCGCTGGCCATGGTGCTCACGCCCGGGCCGAACATGATCTACGTCATCTCGCGCTCGATCTGCCAGGGGCCGATGGCGGGACTGATCTCGCTGGGCGGGGTGGCGCTGGGCTTCGTGTTCTACATGCTGTGCGCGGCATTGGGCATCACCGCCCTGCTGATGACCGTGCCGTTCGCCTACGATGCGCTGCGCATCGGTGGCGCGCTGTACCTGCTGTACCTGGCCTGGCAGGCGCTCAAGCCGGGTGGCCGTTCGCCGTTCGCGGTCCGCGAACTGCCGGAGGACAGCCCGCGCAAGCTGTTCACGATGGGATTCCTGACCAATCTGCTGAACCCGAAAGTGGCGGTGATGTACCTGTCGCTGCTGCCGCAGTTCCTGCACCCGGACAGCGAAGGCAGCGTGCTGATGCAGTCGATCGTGCTGGGCTCCACCCAGATCCTGGTCAGCGTCAGCGTGAACGGCATGATCGCGCTGACCGCCGGCAGCATCGCCGGCTTCCTGGCCGCACGCCCGACCTGGCAGATGGTGCGGCGCTGGCTGATGGGCACGGTGCTGGCCGGACTGGCGGTGCGCATGGCGGTGGAAGGGCGGCGCTGATCGCGGCGTGCCCTCAAGGCGATACGCCCGGCCCCGTAATCAGAACAGTTCAGCGTGGTAGAAGCTGGGTTGTGCCGACCAGGCCTTGATATCGCCACATTGCGGCACGCTGGTGTAGTACAGGCGGATGGGTATGGCGGAGACCTTCGCACTCATCAGCATGGCGTAGGTTGCCTTGCAGACCTCGGGCGGCATGCTGAAGTCGCCTTTGCTGACGATGTTGCAGACCGCGTGGATGGGCGAGACGGTGGTCGCCACGAACACCTTGCCGCTGGCATCGATGGAAACGTTGGTCACCTTGGAATCGCAGTTCGTGCCATGGGCGAGGGGCGGACAGGCGACCAGGACGGCGAACAGTCCCCCCATCCACCCACGAAACACGGTCCTGCGGGTTGCTGTTCCAGGCACTGCAGTCTCCATTGCGACCTCCGGGGTCCATTCAGTTGCGCCACCATGGCAGGACCACGCGCACGGAAACCCGGCGCTGGGATTGTCCACGCGTCATTCCTGCAGTCGCTTTCCCTTTTCCTCCAGGCCCGGCAGGGGTACGACGCACTGCCGCCACTGGTGTCCAGCGAGAATAGCTCATCCTTCTGATGCGCAACGAAAAACCCCGGCATTGGCCGGGGTTCTTCGTTGCGACAGGCCGGGCCGGTTCGATCAGAAGTTCATGTCGAAGGCGACTTCGCCCTGCACGCCGACCTGGTAGGCCGAGACGCGGCGTTCGAAGAAGTTGGTCAGCTCCTGCACGTCCTGCAGTTCCATGAACGGCAGCGGGTTGCGCACGTTGTACTTCTTTTCCATGCCCAGCTTGGCGAAGTGCTGGTCGGCACAGTGCTGCAGGTACTGGCGCATGTCGCGGGTGGAGATGCCGGCCACGCCGCCGGACAGCACGTCCTCGGCGAACTGCACTTCGCATTCGATGGCTTCGGCCAGCATGTCGTAGACCTGCTGCTTCATCTCTTCGTCGAACAGGTCCGGTTCTTCCTCACGCACCACGCGCACCGACTCGAACGCGAACTCCATGTGCGCGCTCTCGTCGCGGAACACCCAGTTGGTGCCCGAGGCCAGGCCCGGCAGCAGGCCGCGCGAACGGAAGTAGTACACGTAGGCAAAGGCCGCGAAGAAGAACAGGCCTTCGATGCAGGCGGCGAAGCAGATCTGGTTGAGCAGGAACTGGCGGCGCTGTTCGCGGGTCTCGATGCGGGTCAGGCTCTGGATCGAGTCGATCCACTTGAAGCAGAAATCGGCCTTCTTCTTGATCGAGTCGATGTTCTCCACCGCCGAGAACGCCTTGGCGCGCTCTTCCGGATCCGGCAGGTAGTTGTCGAGCAGGGTCAGGTAGAACTGCACGTGCAGCGCTTCTTCATACAGCTGGCGCGACAGGTACATGCGCGCTTCCGGCGCATTGAGATGCTGGTACAGGTTCAGCACCAGGTTGTTGGAGACGATCGAGTCGCCGGTGGCGAAAAACGCGACCAGGCGGTGGATCAGGTGGCGCTCGCCCGGCGACATCTTGCTGTGCAGGTCGGTGATGTCGATCTGGAAGTTGATCTCTTCCACCGTCCAGGTGTTCTTGATCGCGTTCCGGTACATGTCATAGAACTGCGGGTAGCGCATCGGGCGCAGGGTCAGTTCAAAACCGGGATCGAGCAGCATCTGCTTGGGCTTGTCGGCCATGGGTGTTTCCTTGAATTCCTGGGTGAGCCGCCGGGCGTGGCCCGGCGCTACCGTGGGTGTTTTTCCGCAGCCGAGCATGGCTCGGCTCTACAGGTGCGAGGTGTTCGAGTGCCGACCAACGGTCGGCACCCACCGCGCGGTGTGTTACTGGCAGGCCTCGCAGGCTTCCGGGTTTTCCAGCGAGCAGGCGATGGCTTCGTCCGGGCTGAATACCTTGGCCGGGGCCGCAGCGCTCACCGTGGTCTTGGCGATCTTGGTGGCCGGGCGCGAACGCAGGTAGTAGGTGGTCTTGATGCCCTGCTTCCAGGCGTACATGTACATGGAGGACATCGCGCCGATGTTCGGGCTTTCCATGAACAGGTTGAGCGAGGCCGACTGGTCGATGAAGGCGCCACGCTCGGCGGCCATGTCGATCAGCGAACGCATCGGCAGTTCCCACGCGGTGCGGTAGACCTCGCGCAGCGTTTCCGGAATCTGCGCCACGCCGGCGATGGAACCTTCGGCCAGCTTGATGGCATCGCGCATTTCCGGCGTCCACAGGCCCAGCTTCTTCAGCTCGTTCACCAGGTAACGGTTGACCTGCAGGAAGTCACCGGACAGGGTCTCGCGCTTGAACAGGTTGGATACCTGCGGCTCGACGCACTCGTAGCAGCCGGCGATCGAGGCGATGGTCGCGGTCGGTGCGATCGCGATCATCAGCGAATTGCGCAGGCCGTGTTCCTTGATGCGGGCGCGCAGGGCGTCCCAGCGTGCGGTGTCTTCCGGCACCACGTTCCAGGCGTCGAACTGCAGTTCGCCACTGGCGGCGCGGGTGTCGTTGAACGACGGGTGCTTGCCACGTTCCTGGGCCAGCTCGCAGGAGGTTTCCAGCGCGTGGAAGTAGATCGCTTCGGCAATCTTCTTCGAAAGGGCGCGGGCTTCGGCGCTGTCGAACGGCAGGCGCTTGCGGAAGAACACGTCCTGCAGGCCCATGCAGCCCAGGCCGACCGGACGCCAGCGCAGGTTGGCGCGGCGGGCGGTTTCGATCGGGTAGAAGTTCAGGTCGATGACGCGGTCGAGCTGGCGCACGGCCAGGCGCACGGTCTCGGCCAGCTTCTCGAAATCGAACTCGTTGTGCTCGTCGAAGTGGTTGCCCAGGTTGATCGAACCCAGGTTGCACACCGCGGTTTCATCGTTGGAGGTGACTTCCAGGATTTCCGTGCACAGGTTGGACAGGTGGATCACGTTGCCCGGACGCAGGGTCTGGTTGCTGGCGCGGTTGCACTTGTCCTTGAAGGTCATCCAGCCGTTGCCGGTCTCGGCCAGCGTACGCATCATGCGGGCGTAAAGCTTGCGGG
The DNA here is from genome assembly GCF_059369595.1 of Stenotrophomonas sp. YJH_SMC_25. NCBI lineage: Bacteria > Pseudomonadati > Pseudomonadota > Gammaproteobacteria > Lysobacterales > Lysobacteraceae > Stenotrophomonas > Stenotrophomonas sp. YJH_SMC_25. Next base: position 108,362 of record NZ_JCAFSV010000002.1, read on the forward strand.
CAGAGATGGTGCGGTTGGCCTTGCCCTGGGCTTCGGCCTGCAGGTAGGCGGCCTCGAAGGCTTCGCCGAACAGGTCGGTGAACTCCGGCACGACGCGCGGATCGAACAGCGACCATTCCTGGTCGGCTTCGACGCGCTTCATGAACAGGTCCGGCACCCAGTTGGCCAGGTTCAGGTTGTGCGCGCGGCGGGCTTCGTCACCGGTGTTGTCACGCAGCTCGAGGAAGTCCTCGATGTCGGCGTGCCAGGTTTCCAGGTACACGCAGGCCGCGCCCTTGCGCTTGCCACCCTGGTTCACCGCGGCCACGGACGAATCCATGGTCTTCAGCCACGGCACGATGCCGTTGGAGTGGCCGTTGGTCGACTTGATGAGCGAACCACGCGAACGCACGCGGGTGTAGCTGACGCCGATGCCGCCGGAGAACTTCGACAGCTGGGCGATGTCGCCGTACTTGGAGTAGATCGACTCCAGCGAGTCCTGCGGCGAGTCCAGCAGGAAGCACGAGGACAGCTGCTCGTGGGTGGTGCCGGAATTGAACAGGGTCGGGCTGGACGGCAGGTAGTCCAGGTTGCCCATGCGCTTGTACAGCGCCAGGGTCTCGGACACGTCCTCGCTCAGCGCGCTGGCGATGCGCAGGAAGAACTGCTGCGGGGTCTCGATCACCTTGCGGGTGTGCGGGTGGCGCAGCAGGTAACGGTCGTACAGGGTACGCAGGCCGAAGTAATCGAAGTTCAGGTCCAGCGAGATGTCGATGGCATCGTTGAGCTTGCGCGCGTTGGTCTGCACGAAGTTCAGCAGGCGGTCGTTGATCAGGCCGACTTCATGGCCACGGCTGACCGACTGCGAGAAGGCGTAGATTTCCTGGCCCGAGACTTCCTTGGCGATGTAGTTGGCCAGCAGGCGCGCAGCCAGGCGGCCGTACTCGGGCTCTTCACCGATCAGCAGGGCGGCGGTGCGGATGGACAGTTCGTCCAGCTCGCGGGTGGTGGCGCCGTTGTACAGGCCGGAAATGGTGCGGGTGGCCACGCGCATCGGATCGACGGCGTGCAGGCCTTCGGAGGAACGCTGCACCGCGCGCACGATCTTGTTCAGGTCCACCAGTTCGGTCGTGCCATTGCGCTTGGTCACACTCATCGCGTTGGCCGTCGGCGGCGACGTCAACAGGAATTCGCTTTCCTTCTCGATGGTGGCGCTGGATTCGGTGGTCACGGCGTGTGTCCTCTTGGCGTGATTGGTGGGTGCTCGATGCATCGGGTGACGCAGCCCGGGACATGACAGCCCAGGATGGCAGGACGGCGTCGCAGCGGATGAGACCCTGCGCCTGCCACTGCCGTTGACGATCGCGGATGGGTACCCGGGCATCCCTAGAATTGGGGTTGCTGCGACCGACGGCCACAAGATAGTGGGGGTGATGGGGCCCGTCAACGCCAAATGTAGTGAAATTCGGCAATCCCTTGCGCCGCAAGGATCGTGCCACCGGCGTCCGGATCAGACGCTTCAGACCTGCCGGAACGGGCTGCGCAGTCAAGCCCGAAAGACGTCATTGCGGTGGTACAACGCACCGCGAAAACGGAACAATGACAGCTTCACATGACAGTGATGAAACTGGCTAGGGACAACCCTGTGGATAGGTGGTGGGCAGCCGGTGGGAATCCGGTGGACGCCGGGACCGCCCGCCGGGCAGCGACGCGAGGCTGCATGTGTCGGCCAGGCCGGAGGAGCGGCCGCAGGGAAACGCCGTTGCACCCTTCCCCCGATCATTGCCGGCCAGCGGCCGGCACTACCGGAATTCCAGGGTGGTCGTGCCGGCCGCTGGCCGGCAACGCACGCCCTCAGGCCCCCTCACGCCCGGTGCGGGGTACCCAGGTACTCGGCGCTCTGCATTTCGATCAGGCGCGAGGCGGTGCGTTCGAAGGCACCTTGCAGGCGCTGGCCGGTGTACAGCTCGACCGGCGAGGTGCTGGCGGTGCAGACCAGGTTGACGTGGCGGTCGTACAGCTCGTCGATCAAGTTGACGAAGCGGCGCGCGGCATCTTCGTTCAGGCGGTCGAAGGCGGGAATGCCGCCCAGCAGCACCGTGTTGAACTCGTGCGCGATCTCGATGTAATCCGAGGGCCCGCGCGGGCCTTCGCACAGCGCGGCGAAATCGAACCAGGCGATGCTCTTGCCACGGCCGCGCACCGGAATCTTGCGGCCCTCGATCTCGATGTTGCCGGGCTTGGCCGGCTGGCCGCCGCTCAGCTCGTTCCAGCGCGTGGCCAGCCACTCATCGCTGTCGGCCGCCAGCGGTGCGCGGTATACCGGCGAGCGGGTCAGCGCGCGCATGCGGTAATCCTCGGTACCTTCGGCGTACAGCTCGACGCAGAAGCGCTGCAGCAGGCCGATGGCCGGCAGGAAACTCTCGCGCTGCAGGCCGTTGAGATACAGATTCTCGACCGCGGTATTGGAGGTGGTGACCAGGGTCACGCCCTCGGCGAACAGGCGCTCCAGCAGCCGCGCCAGCAGCATCGCATCGCCGATGTCGGTGACGAAGAACTCGTCCAGCACCAGCACGCGCAGGTTGCTGCGCCATTCCTGGGCTATCTTCGCCAGCGGGTCGCTCTGGCCCTGGTGCTCGCGCAGGCGCTCGTGGACGCTGCGCATGAAGCGATGGAAGTGGGTGCGGTACTTCTGCTTGATCGGCAGCCCGTCGTAGAACAGGTCGACCAGGAAGGTCTTGCCGCGGCCGACGCCGCCCCAGAAGTACAGGCCCTTGACCGGCTCGGGCTTCTTCCAGAACGAGGACAGGCGGTCCAGCCAACCGTCCTCGGCACTGTCCAGCAGGCCCAGGTGGATGCGGTCCAGCTCGGCCAGCGCCGCATGCTGGGCCGGGTCGTTCTGCCAGTCGCCACGGGCAACCCCTTCCGCGTACCGCTGCGACGGGGTCAGTTCCACGTCGCTCATGCCGCCGCGCCCAGCCAGTGCTTGACGCCGTGGGTCAGCGCGCCGCGCAGGTCGATCAGCTTGCGGTGGAAGAAGTGGCTGGTCTCGGGCATGCGCACCAGCTCATGCGGGAAATCCAGCGAGTCCAGCCACTGGTAGACAGCCTGCGGGTCGACGATCTCGTCCTGCTCGCCCTGGATCACCAGCCAGCGGGCCGGCGGTGCGATGCCATCGAAGTCCCAGCGACCGGCCGGCGGCGCGATCGAGATCAGCGCTTCCGGCTGCAACTCGGCTGCGGCCTTCAGTGAAACGAACGCGCCGAAGCTGAAACCGGCCAGCCACAGGCGGTCGTCCGGACGCTGGCTGCGCACCCAGGCGGCGACGGCCTTCAGGTCGTCCTGCTCGCCCACGCCATGGTCGAACTCACCGGCCGAACCACCCACGCTGCGGAAGTTGAATCGCACCGTGGCGATGCCCAGCTCGCGCAGGGTGGTGGCGGTCATGGTGACCACCTTGTTGTGCAGGGTGCCGCCTTCGGTGGACAACGGGTGGCAGATGATGGCCACGATCGGCTGCACCGGCACATCGGCCTTGGGCAGGTCGACGACCACTTCCAGCGGGCCGGCCGGGCCGTCCAGTTCGAGGCAGGCGGTTTCGCCGGGGGCGACGGGGAACGAGTGCTTGTGCATGGCACCATGATACCGTCCCCCGCCCCTGCCCTGTGCCCGTCCCATGCTCTACCTGTCTTTGGCCGTGATCTGCAGCGTGCTGGTTTCGGTGTTGTTGAAGGTGGCCGGACGCCGCCAGCTGGATGTTTCGCAGATGGTCACCTGGAACTATCTGGTGGCGGCAACGCTCACCGCCGTGGTGCTGCAGCCGCCGCTGGATTCGCTGCGCGCGCCGCACGCGCCGTGGCTGTCATTGCTGGCGCTGGCGGTGGTGCTGCCCTCGATTTTCCTGGTGCTGGGCCGCGCGGTGGCGGTGGCCGGCATCGTCCGCAGCGACGTGGCGCAGCGGCTGTCGCTGCTGCTGTCATTGGCCGCCGCCTTCCTGTTCTTCGGCCAGACTGCCACGCCGTGGAAGCTGGCCGGGCTCGGCCTGGGCCTGCTGGCGATGGTAGCCATCAGCCTGCGCCCGCGCGGACCGGCGGTGGCGTCCTCGCCCGGTGGCTGGGGCTGGCTGCTGGGGGTATGGGCTGGGTTTGCGGTGGTGGACGTGCTGCTCAAGCAGGTGGCGCTGTCCGGCACGCCGTCGATGGCGGCGGTGCTCGCCAGCTTCAGCGTGGCCTTCGTGCTGATGCTGGCGCTGCAGCTGTGGCGGCATGCGCGTGGCCGCAGCCGGCTGGCCTGGCGCAATCTGGGCGCGGGCGCGCTGCTGGGCCTGCTCAATGGCGGCAACATCCTCTTCTATGTGCACGCCCACCAGTCGATGCCGGACAACCCGGCCACCGTGTTCGCCGGCATGAACATCGGCGTGGTGGTGCTGGGCGCGCTGGTGGGCGTGTTCGCCTTCGGCGAGGCGACCACCCGGTGGAACCGCGCCGGCCTGGCGCTGGCGGTGCTGGCGATCGGGTTGATCGCCTGGGGATGAGCGTTGGTTGCGGCGGGCCATTTCCGCGCCCGCGGTGGGATGTCACTTTTCTTTTCGCGCGAAAAGAAAAGTAACCAAAAGAAACGCGCCGCCAGCCGCGAGCCGGTGCTGTGCACCGGTACCCTGCGCTTCTCGATTAACCAGGGGACGGCGCCGAACTCGCTGCGCTCAAACATCGGCGCCTCTTCGCCCCTGATTCACCTGCGATGCTCGGCTCGCTTGAAGACGGACTGGAAGATCAAAAGCAACGGCAGGATCCGTGCCGATCAAGGTCCCTCCCAGAGCAGATCCCCGCCGAACCTTATCTGTCGAAACCCAACAACAGCGGGTCGTGGTCGGAGCTGCGCCACGGGCCCTGCACGTTGCGGCCCTGGTAGCCGCTGGCGTCCTGTTCGTCGGCATTGCTGTGCCACTCGGCGGCACCGCGCAGGCGCTTGGCCATGCCCGGGCTCAGCAGCGCGTGGTCGAGGCGGCCAGTATGGCCGTTGTAGACGTAGCTGTAGGGATGCTCGACCTTGGCGACCTTGAACGCGTCCTGCCAGCCCAGGTCATGCAGGGTGCGGATCGGGTCTTCCATCGCGTAGGCATTGAAATCGCCGAGCAGCACCACGTCCTTTGCACCGGTACCGGTCGGGTCGGTCTGCAGCCAGGCGTGCAGCTGCTGCGCCGAGATCACGCGGGTGGCGTTCCAGCAGCCCTGGTTGTCGTTGCGGTCGGCGTCGGCACCGGCGGCGTCGCGGCAGCCCTTTGACTTGAAGTGGTTGGCCACCACCACGAACGGCGCGCCCTGCTTGCCCTGGAAGGCCTGCGCCAGCGGCACGCGGCTGTGCTCGACGAACGGGCCACCGGTCAGCGTGGCCGGCTTGCCCAGCGGCTGCAGGCGGCTGCTGCGGTAGATGATGCCAACCCGGATCGGATTGTCGCCGGGGCCGTTGCCGGCATCGACGAAGCGCCAGTCGCCCTGCGCGCCACGGTCGCGGTTGAGTGCGTCGACCAGTTCGGCAATGGCCGACTGCGGACCATAGCCATCGTTCTCCAGTTCCATCAGCGCGGCGACATCGGCGCCCAGCGCGTTGACCGTGGTGACCAGCTTGGCCACCTGCGCCTTGTGCTCGTCCAGCGTGCGCGCACCACGCAGGGTCGGGAAGCCACCGCCCTGGCCATCACCATTGAAGAAGTTCTCCAGGTTGAAGGCCGCCACGTGCAGGCTGCCCGGCACGGTCGGCACCGCCGGACGCTTCAGCTCCGGCAGCTTCAGCACGCCTTCGACCTGCAGGCGCGGATGGCCCTGTGCGTCCACGCGCACGATGCCCTGCACATCGCGCAGCTGCATGCCGGTGCGCAGCACCGGGTGGGCCGGCAGGTAGGCCACGCTGGCCGGGTCGCGGGCATCGCTGCCGTCGTCCAGCACCAGCCGGCGGCGCTGGTTGTCGGCCATCACCTGCTCGTAGCCGGCAGTACCCGGCGCGGCCACTTCGGTGGGCTGCCAGAGACGGCCATCGAAGGCCACGGTGAGCTGGCCAAAGCGCTCAAGGCCGTCGGTACCGGCCAGGGTGAGCGGTGCGGCGATGCGCACGCGCTGGCCATCCAGCACACGCCAGTCGGCCGGCGCGGCGGTCAGCACCACGGTGGCGCTGCTGCGCGCGGCCGAGGGCGACGCGACCGGTGCGGCCTGCGGCTGGGCCTGGGCAAAGGCGCCGGCCGGCAGCAGCAGGGACAGGGCAAGGGCGAGGGAACGGCGGCGCATCAACGGGCGACTCCATGGAAGAGGCGCACAGACTAACCCTGAAATGCGAAACCCCAGCGACGCGCGCGGTTTTGGCCTTGGCCGGCAAAGCCGCCGGCGGCAGACGGAGAACGACCGCGGCGATTGGGGCGACCGGCGGGTAGAGTCGACTGTTAATCGACTATCGCGCGCAGCGCGGGCTTTTTCGGTGGCGTTGGGAAGAGCAGTCGACCAACAGTCGACTCTACTCCCTTCCCGCGGTTCCGCCATCCCGTTCGGCGGTTCCATGTTTCGACGTTTCCGCCGTTTCGCGGTTTGGCCGTCCCGGCGCCTACTTCAGGTTGCCCAGCATCCAGTCCACGGTGGCGTGGATCTGTTCCTCGGTCAGCGCCGGGTTGCCACCCTTGGGCGGCATGATGCCGCCATCCGGGCCGGTGTAGCCCTCGATGGCGTGCTTGTAGAGGGTGTCCTTGCCCTGCGCGATGCGCTTGTCCCAGTGCGAATGGTCCAGCGTCGGCGCCATGCCCACGCCAGTGGTGTGGCAGGCGGTGCACAGGTTGTCGAAGATGACCTTGCCGTCCTTGGTGCCGCCGTAGGCCACCTGCGAGGCGGCCTTGGCCAGCGCGGCGGCCTTGGCCGCAGCCTGCGCGGCGGCGCCGGTGCTGCCGGCATAGACCGCGCCGGTGGGCGAGATGCGCTGTTCGGTGCGCTTGGCCGCAGTCGGCGACACCTCGGGCGGAATCCGGGTGTGGATGTAGGCGGCTAGGAGGATGAGGCCGAGGGTGATGGTCGCCAGCAGCGCGATCACCATGGAGAAGCGTTTCAGGAACTCCAGATCGTAATTCCGCACTCTTCGTTACCCCTGGCTGATAGTCGTTGGACCACGGCTGAGCGACTGCGTGATGGACCGAGTATAGAACGCGCTTTGCGTGCGACAACAGGCGTCACTGCTGGTGCGGCGCAACATGCCGGCCCGGTAGTGCCGGCCGCTGGCCGGCATCGCCATCCCGCCGGATGGATCGTGCAGAAGCCGGCCAGCGGCCGGCTCTACCACGTTACCGGGCGCCGATCGCGCGCAGGCAGAAGCTGCAGATCGCATCCACCAGCGCGTCTTCGTCGCGGTGCGCTTCGCGGCTGGGTGCGGTCGGGCCGACCATCGCCTCGGTGAAGGCGCCGACCAGGCAGGCGGCGGCCACATGCGCGTCCTGCGCCGGCAGCTCACCGGCGGCCACGCCCTCCTCCACCAGCCGCAGGAAGACATCCCCAAAGGCACGACGGCCACGCATGCGTTCGGCTTCCACGTCCGGGTCGACCGGCTCGACGATGAAGGCATGCGCCAGCCCCGGCCCGGCCAGGGCGCGGCGAACGAAGGCGGTGATCGCCAGCCGCAGGCGCTCGCTGGCCACCTCCGGACCACTGGCGATGCGCTCCATGATCGCGACCTCGTGGGCCACCGCGGCGTTGAGCACCTCCACGAACAGCTCGGCCTTGGACGGGAAATGGCGATAGATCAGGCCAGTGGATACCCCCGCCTGGGTTGCCACGGCGGTCACCGGGGCGTTGCGCCAGCCGCCGGTGGCGACCAGCTCACGGGTGGCCAGCAGGATCCGTTCACGGGCCCCAGCCAGGCGTTCTTCCATCAGTGCAGAGCGTTTGTAGGCCATGTTTTGATTCTGGTTTCAATTTTTGAATTTGTATTCACTTCTTATCCGAACCCCGCTACGCTGGGGTCCAATCGCCCGTGCGGGCAGCGGTCCTGCAGACCGCCGCCCGCTCCCCCGCCGGGTGCGTCCATTTCCTGCCATCCCGTCGTGGAGCCACCACAATGCACGTGCCATCCCTGAACTTCGACCTTGGCGAAGACATCGACCTGCTGCGCCAGAGCGTGGCCCATTTTGCCGCCGCCGAGGTCGCACCGCTGGCCGCCGAGGCCGATGCCAGCAACCAGTTCCCGCTGGCCCTGTGGCCGAAGCTGGGCGAACAGGGCCTGCTCGGCCTCACCGTGGAAGAAGCATACGGCGGCACCGGCATGGGCTACCTGGCCCATGTGGTGGCGATGGAAGAGATCTCGCGTGCCTCCGGCGGCATCGGCCTGTCCTATGGCGCGCATTCCAACCTGTGCGTGAACCAGCTGCGCAAGAACGGCAACGAAGAACAGAAGCAGCGCTTCCTGCCCGGCCTGTGCGACGGCAGCCTGGTCGGTGCGCTGGCGATGAGCGAGCCGGGTGCCGGTTCGGACGTGGTGTCGATGAAGCTGCGCGCCGACAAGCGCGGCGACCGCTACGTGCTCAACGGCAACAAGATGTGGATCACCAACGGCCCGGATGCCGACGTGCTGGTGGTCTATGCCAAGACCGACATGGACGCCGGCGCCAAGGGCATCACCGCGTTCCTGGTCGAGAAGGGCATGAAGGGCTTCTCCACCGCGCAGAAGCTGGACAAGCTGGGCATGCGCTCCTCGCCCACCTGCGAGCTGGTGTTCCAGGACTGCGAAGTGCCGGAAGAAAACGTGCTGGGCCAGGTTGGCGGTGGCGTGCGCGTGCTGATGTCCGGCCTGGACTACGAGCGCGTGGTGCTGTCCGGCGGCCCGCTGGGCCTGATGGCCGCGGCGATGGACGTGGTGATGCCGTACGTGCACGAGCGCCACCAGTTCGGTGAGGCGATCGGCAGCTTCCAGCTGATCCAGGCCAAGATCGCCGACATGTACGTCGGCCTGGGCGCCTGCCGCGCCTATGTCTATGCCGTGGCGCGCGCCTGCGACCAGGGCCGCACCACCCGCCAGGACGCCGCCGGTGCCATCCTGTACGCCGCCGAGAAGGCCACCTGGCTGACCGGCCAGGCGATCCAGATCCTGGGCGGCAACGGCTACATCAACGAATACCCGACCGGCCGCTTGTGGCGCGACGCCAAGCTGTATGAAATCGGCGCCGGCACCTCGGAGATCCGCCGCATGCTGATCGGCCGCGAACTGTTCCAGCGCACCCTGTAAGGCCACCGCGATGACCGTCCTGAACAGCCAGCTGCAACCGGGCAGCGATACCTTTGAAGCCAACCGCGCGGCCATGCAGGCCGTGGTCGACGATCTGCACGCCACCCTGGCGCGCACCGCGCTGGGTGGCAGCGAAGCCGCACGCGCCAAGCACACCGCGCGCGGCAAGCTACTGGTGCGCGACCGCATCGACGCCCTGCTCGACCCCGGCAGCGCCTTCCTCGAAATCGCGCCGCTGGCCGCGCATGGCATGTATGAAGACGCCGTGCCAGCCGCCGGCGTGGTGGCCGGCATCGGCCGGGTGAGCGGCGTGGAGTGCGTGATCGTGGCCAACGATGCCACGGTCAAGGGCGGCACCTACTATCCCATGACGGTGAAGAAGCACCTGCGCGCGCAGGAGATCGCCGAGCAGAACCACCTGCCCTGCATCTACCTGGTCGATTCCGGCGGCGCGTTCCTGCCGCTGCAGGACGAAGTCTTCCCCGACCGCGACCATTTCGGCCGCATCTTCTACAACCAGGCCAACCTGTCGGCGCAGGGCATTCCGCAGATCGCCTGCGTGATGGGCAGCTGCACCGCTGGTGGCGCCTACGTGCCGGCGATGAGCGACGAGACGGTGATCGTGCGCGAGCAGGGCACGATCTTCCTCGGCGGCCCGCCGCTGGTGAAGGCGGCCACCGGTGAAGTAGTGACCGCCGAGGAACTGGGCGGCGCCGAAGTGCACACCCGCATATCCGGCGTGGCCGACCACATGGCTGACAACGATCTGCAGGCACTGGCACGGGTGCGTGCGATCATCGCGCAGCTGAACTGGCGCAAGCCGGAACCGGCGATGGCGGTGCAGGCCAGCGAAGAACCGCTGCTGCCGGCACACGAACTGTACGGTGTGATCCCGGCCGATACGCGCAAGCCCTACGACGTGCGCGAAGTGATCGCGCGCCTGGTCGATGGCTCGCGCTTCGACGAGTTCAAGCCGCGCTATGGCGCAACGTTGGTCACCGGCTTCGCCCATCTGAACGGCTACCCGATCGGCATCATCGCCAACAACGGCATCCTGTTCTCCGAGTCGGCGCTGAAGGGCGCGCACTTCATCGAGCTGTGCACCCAGCGCAACATTCCGCTGGTGTTCCTGCAGAACATCACCGGCTTCATGGTCGGCCGCAAGTACGAACAGGGCGGCATCGCCAAGGACGGCGCCAAGCTGGTGATGGCGGTGGCCTGCGCCAAGGTTCCCAAGTTCACCGTGGTGATCGGCGGTTCGTTCGGCGCCGGCAACTACGGCATGTGCGGCCGCGCGTACTCGCCGAACTTCCTGTGGATGTGGCCGAACGCACGCATCGGCGTGATGGGCGGCGAGCAGGCCGCCAGCGTGCTGGCCACGGTCAAGCGCGATGGCATCGAAGCCAAGGGCGGCCAGTGGCCGGCTGCGGAGGAAGACGCGTTCAAGGCGCCGATCCGCGACCAGTTCGAGCAGCAGGGCCACCCGTACTACGCCAGCGCGCGCCTGTGGGACGACGGCGTGATCGATCCGGCCGACACCCGCCGGGTGCTGGCCCTGGCGCTGTCGGCCAGCCTCAACGCCGCCCCGCAGCAGACGCGCTTCGGCGTGTTCCGCATGTAATCCATGCCATGACCGAGCACGCTCCCATGAAGCCCGTTGCCATGTTCACCAAAGTCCTGATCGCCAACCGTGGCGAAATCGCCTGTCGCGTCATCGCCACCTGCCGCCGCCTCGGCATCGCCACCGTGGCGGTGTATTCCGATGCCGACCGCAACGCGCGCCACGTGCGCCTGGCCGACGAAGCCATCCACATTGGTCCGGCCGCCGCGCGTGAGAGCTACCTGCGCGGCGATGCGCTGCTCGACGCGGCACGCGCGACCGGCGCGCAGGCCATCCACCCCGGCTACGGCTTCCTGTCCGAGAATGCCGACTTCGCCGATGCCTGCGCCGCCGCCGGCATCACCTTCATCGGGCCGCCGGCCAGCGCCATCCGCGCGATGGGCGACAAGAGCGCGGCCAAGGCGCTGATGGCCAAGGCGGGTGTACCGCTGACCCCGGGCTACCACGGCGACCAGCAGGCACCGGACTTCCTGCGCACGCAGGCCGACGCCATCGGCTACCCGGTACTGATCAAGGCCAGCGCCGGTGGCGGTGGCAAGGGCATGCGCAAGGTCGAGCGCAGCGAGGACTTCGTCGATGCGCTGGCCAGCTGCCAGCGCGAGGCGGCCTCGGCGTTCGGCAACGACCACGTGCTGGTCGAGAAGTATGTCGAGCGCCCGCGCCATATCGAGATCCAGGTATTCGGCGACAGCCACGGTGACGCGGTGTACCTGTTCGAGCGCGATTGCTCGGTGCAGCGCCGCCACCAGAAAGTACTGGAAGAGGCTCCCGCCCCAGGCATGAGTGCCGAGCGCCGCGCCGCGATGGGCCAGGCCGCGGTCGATGCCGCGCGCGCGGTGGGCTACGTCGGTGCCGGCACGGTGGAGTTCATCGCCGGCCCGGACGGCGATTTCTACTTCATGGAAATGAACACCCGCCTGCAGGTCGAGCACCCGGTCACCGAGTACATCACCGGTACCGACCTGGTGGAATGGCAGCTGCGCGTGGCCTCGGGCCAGCCGCTGCCGCTGCGCCAGGAGCAGCTGGCCATCCACGGCCACGCGATCGAAGCGCGCCTGTATGCCGAAGATGCCGACCGTGGCTTCCTGCCCTCCACCGGCACCCTGCGCCGCCTGCGCCTGCCGGCCCCGTCGGCCCATGTGCGCGTGGATACCGGCGTGGAGGAAGGCGACAGCATCACCCCGTACTACGACCCGATGATTGCCAAGCTGATCGTCTGGGACGTGGACCGCGATGCCGCGCTGCGCCGCATGAGCCAGGCGCTGGCCGACTGCCAGGTGGTAGGCGTGACCACCAATGCCGGCTTCCTGCGCCGGCTGGTGAATACCGATTCGTTCGCGCACGCCAGGCTGGATACCGCGCTGATCGAACGCGAACAGGCGGCATTGAGCGCAGTGGGCGACACGGATGATGCCCTGTGGCAGCTGGCCGCCGTGGCCGCTGTTGCAAGCACTGCCGGTGCCACCACCGATGCCCGTGACCCGCATTCGCCATGGCAGGCACAGGACGGCTGGCGCCTCGGCGCGTCTGCGCCGCGCGTGCTGCCGCTGCAGCAGGGCGAGCGCCGGCACACGCTGAAGGTCTGGACGCAGGCCGGTGGCTGGCGCGTGCAATGCGATGACGCGGCACCGATGCGGGTGACCGGCACGGCCGATGCACAGGGGCTGGCGGTACAGCTGGGCGAGCGCCGCTGGACTCTGCAGCTGCTGCGCGACGGTGACCAGCTGTATCTGTTCGGCGCCGATGGCCAGCACCGTTTCACCCTGCATGATCCCGTGGGCGAATCAGACCACGCCGTGGCCGATGCCGGCAGCCTGCTGGCGCCGATGCCGGGCAGGATCGTCGCCACGCTGGTCGCCGCCGGTACCGAGGTCAAGCGCGGCACGCCGCTGGTGGTGCTGGAAGCGATGAAGATGGAGCACACCCTGCAGGCACCGGCCGATGGCACGGTGAAGGGCTATCGCGCCAAAGCCGGCGACCAGGTGGGTGATGGCGCGGTGCTGGTGGACTTCGACGCGGCGTGATGCAGCAGAGGCCGCGCGGGGTCAGCCCGCGCGGTCTTCAAGGTTCCAGATCACGCCTGCCGGGTCCAGTTCGCTGGTCGTCATCCGTGATGCACGCCATCCGAAACCGCAGACCGCGAGTACCCCCTCGTTGATCGTGTCCAGGCCCAGGGCACGTTCGATGGGCTTTTCGTTGATCGCTGCAGTAATGAATGCTCCCAGGCCGGCATCCGTGGCCGCCAGGTACAGCGTCTGGGATAGATGTCCCGCCTCCATCGCGACAACCCGATAGCTTTTCCCATGCTGGCGATACTTCCAGTACGTCCTGTTGAAACGCGGGGCCAGGACCACCAGCACGTGCGCATCCGCGAACCAGTGCTGCTGCCCGACCATGGACATCACGAAGTCGCGATCGATGGCCACGGGGCACTCAACCGGCATCAGTCCGTGGCCCTGCGCTCGATAGAGGTACATGCCCGCGGCAAGTCCATCGACATTGCGCACCAGCACGTAGGCTTCCACAGGATGCAGTCCGCCGCCCGAAGGTACGTTCTTCTTCAGGAACACCAGATCATCGCCTTCGCGCTGGCAGCTGCTGCTGCCGAATGCCCGTTGCAGCATCTGGCTCAGCAGGGACAGCGGCAGTGATCGGGTGACATCGAAGTTCCGGCAGGTGACGCGCCGCGCCAGCAGTGCGTCGAAATCGTTGGACTGCTGAGGCGGCAGTGGTACCAACCCAGCGTCGGCAGCGGCAGCGTGCGGTGGCGGCGGTCCCAACGTCCTGCGCATCTGCGAGGCCGTTTCGATCTGTGATTCACGCATGTTGCGAACGGCGTCAACATCCTCCCAGCGTGAGAAGGCATGCATGACCGCAGCCAGGGGGTGCCAATGCGTTGCACGCAGCCGCTCGTCACGAGCGGCAACATCGTCATCCTGTCCGCGGATCAACACCAGGCCACTGGCGATCAGCAGGTCCATCGCGGGTGAACAGGCCTCCCCTGCCTCAAGCGTGGTCCATGCACTTGGGCTCAGACTTCCCAGCAGTGCCTGTGCCGCAGCGTCCAGCACCACCGGTCCATCCAGGTGGGGGGCGAGTGCCTCCCAGGCAAGCGTGCGCACCAGCCCATCACCACCGCGCAGCAGGCCCTCAAACTCAAACCGGATCTGCTCGGTGGGCTGTACCACTACGATCGCGCAGCGCCTGACATCCATCGGATCAGCCCTTCCTTCATCGTGAATCCACGTTATCGAACCGCGACCCGATTCCTTTACATCTCCCGCTCTACCCTCTCAAGAACCGCTTTGCCAAGCCGACATCACCACTGCCCCTCGACACTCCATGGATGCAGGACACAATGCCCACGTTGACGCTCTCGCTGCCGGTCGCAAGGACGCTGGTTCAGCGCCTCGCCACCGATGACACCTTCCGCCAGCTCTTCGCCACCGACACGGCTGCCGCGATACTGCTGGCTGGACACGTTCCATCCAACCCGGCTGACCTTCAGCAGTTCGTCCAGGATTGCTGCAAGAACATCTGCCTGGCGGAGAAAGACGTCATCGCACAGGCCGAAGACCAGATCATCGCCATGCTGACCAGTGGTACCGGCTACTCCGTGCCGATGCTGGAGGACGGTTACGGCTCGCCGCGCACGCTGCGCTGAGGCATCGAGGCCATGGTGTCGGCGGCCTCGATTGCCGGCGCCGCCATGAGCCTCCGCACATCCACTACGTTAAGCGCCTGCAGGCAGAAGCTGCATTGCGCTTCTGCATATGCAAATCCGGGGCGATCACGCAGCCAACGCGTCTGCTCCTGGGCAACATCCTTCAGGCCCGCCTCCAGCGCCAGGTCACGCACTGCCAGCCGCACCTGCAGGCGTGGCTGCTTCTTCAACAGCGGTACGAGCAGGTCCAGCCCGGCCTGGGGCCGGCCCTCATGCTGCATCATCCGCCCGGCCAACAGGGTGACGTACTGGCGCAACACGCTGCTGTCAGGGAGATCCTGAAGCGCGTTCATCCGGGCCTGGACCGCCTTGGCCGGTGCGGCATCGCCCAGTCTCAGTGCCAGCAAGGCTGCCGCGTGTGCTGCAACCAGGCGATCCACTACCTCCACCGCGGGTTCGCCGCTCAGCTCTGCGAACGGCGCGGTCGCGGCCACGCGCGCCACCATCAGCGCCTTCGACCTTCTGCCGGCCATCATGTAGGCGACGGCCAGGGGCATGTCGAAGTTGTACCGATCCATGCCCTGGCGCTGTCCGGCAAGCATCCTTCCCTGTTCGGCGAGCTTGATGGCGCCCTCGACATCGCCTTGGTCAAGCGCAATCGTGGTAGCGAAATTGCCAGCATGGAAGTTGCCTGGATCGATCCGCGCAAGCAGCGCATTGGCCTTCTCGAACTCGGAACGCGCTGCCGCCACCGTCGCCTGGCGCATCAATGCACCTTCCCAACCATTGCCGGCGGCACGACTGAACGCGATGTCAGCCTCTGCGTAGCGCTCGCTGGCCAGCAAGGCGCGGCCGTACTGGTCCTGCGCGATCTCAGGCAGCTCGACCCTGCTTTGTGCAACACGCCTGGAAAGCGCCAGGGCCTCGGCAAGGCGGTTCTCGTGGAAAAGATTCAGACCGGCGTTGTAGCTTGCAGGCATGTAATCCGGATACAGCTCCGCCATGCGCGCCCAGCCATCGGTGGCGCGATCCGGATCACTGATCTGCAGCGCCCAGTTCTGCACGTACAGGCGCTCGCGTGGCGTAAGGTGCCCTGATCGACGATCAGCCTCTGCCAGCAGACGCCGGGCATCGCGGTAATTCATCATGGCGAAGCGACAGCGGGCTTGGCCCAGCCATGCCAGGGCGAACTCAGGATCGACCTCGATCGCCTGCCCGAAGAATGCCATCGCGCCGTTGAAATCTCCTCGGCTGTAGCGCTTCTGGCCCAAGGCAAACGCACGCAACGCATCCATGCTGCCCGTGGTCACCTCCGGCAGGGATTGGCTGTCGCGCTGGATCAATGCGGGCTCTTCGCCCAGGCGATCGCGCAGCTGGCGCGAAACATCGTCCACCGCCGCCAGTACCGCACCCGCCTTCGCATCGGCGGATACCACGGCCAGGGTGCGCAGCGTCGACGGCTCGACCACCTCCACGCTGAAGCGGGTTCGGCCGCCGACATCGGTCGCCGATGGCACGAACACCAGGCGGGCGCCCGTGCGCACCGCCACAGCGGCGGCATCGCGACGTTCACGGACACCGCGATCCGGCGGTTTCCGCATCATCTCAAGGGTGCGGCCGACGCGGTCGTCACTGACGACGTTGACGTAGCGGGACTGCTCGAGACTGATCCGGAACGCCTGGTCCAGGGCGTCATCGAGCAGTCGATTGCCGGTGAGGTTATGCAGCCCGCCGAGCACCACCCAGTCGCGTTCGGCGAACGCGATGGCCGGCTGTGGCCGGGTCAGCAACCAGACGCCAAGCACTGCGGCCAGCAGTACGGCGGCCTGCGCCGCCATCGCCAGCGGACGGCGCCACAACGGAAGATCACGCCGGGCCTTGGCCGTGTGCCGCAGCCGCCCCGGGGTGGGCATGCCCGCCGCCTGCACGCCGTAGACTTCGGCTGGCTGGCTCACGCCCTTGAAGCGCCATCGCCCGAACGACCGCCATTGCAGGCCTTCAGCCATCGCGCCCAGCGACCCACTGGAGCGACGCACGATGGATTCGGCCACCGCCGAAAGCAGGATCTGGCCCGGGCGTGCCAACTGCATCAGGCGCGCCGCCGTCGGCTTGGCCAGGCCTTCGACTTCAATCGCCTTGGCGCCAGCCCGCACTGCCTCGGCGCTGTTCTCCCAGGTCAGCACATCGCCCACATGCAGACCGGCCCGCGCCTGCAGATGGATCTCGTGTCTCTGCCCCAGCGGCTGCAGCCCACGCTGGTAATCCAATGCGAAGCCAAGCGCGTCGATCGGGCGCTCGAACAGCATGAACAGCCCGTCGGAGCGATCGATCAGCTGGCCGTTCCAGCGCTGCTGCAGCGCCAGCACCAGGCGGTCGTGTTCCCGGAACAGTTCGGCGGCAGCGACATCGCCGATGCGTTCGACCAGCAGCAGTGAGTCACACAGGTCGGTGAACAGCAGGGCGCGCAGTTGCTGGTTGTGCGGCGCCGACGTTCCGTTGTCGCCATTCATCGCCTATGTCTCCCGATCTAGGGTGAGTCCACTGCGTCTGCCCAACGCAGGCAGTTGCCACCATCACGCTTGGCCTGGTACAGCGCACGATCCGCGCTGGCGTACCACTCGCTCCAGCCCGCATCCGGGTCCAGCAGGCTGGCGCCGATGCTGACCAGGCTGACGTGCGGCGTGCCGTGGCTGCGCTCAAGCAGGCCGTGTACCGCGCTGAGGATGAACTCTGCCGCGTGCTGCACGATCTCGTGGTTGCCACGACGCAGGATCAGGCAGAACTCGTCACCGCCGAGCCGGCAGGCCAGGTCCTGCTCGCCAGCCATCGAGCGCAGGATGTTGCCCATGCTCTGCAGCACGCGATCGCCGGCCTGGTGGCCATGGCGGTCATTGATCTGCTTGAAGCGGTCGCAGTCGATGAGCAGCAGCGCCTGCGGCAGCCCACTGCCATCGGCGCGGCATTCCTGCAGGTACAGGGTGAGGCCACGGCGGTTGTGCAGCCCGGTCAGTTCATCGGTACGCACCAGTTCACGGGTGTGGGTCAGCTGGTGGGTAGTGATGTACAGATTGTCCAGCGCGGTTTCCAGATCATGGTTGCGCCGGCGCAGCTGGCTGATCAGGGCCTGTTCGTTGGTCAGCACGCGCATGATCGTGCGGCGCAGGAAGTAGGCGACCAGGCCCGGATCGGATTCCACCAGACGATGGAAGTCGGCGGGCCCCAGCTCAAGCACCTCGCAGTCCACCAGGGCGCGCGCACTGGCGCTGCGCGGGTGATCACCCACCAGCAGGCCCAGCTCACCGAAGAACTCCTGCTGCCCGAGGGTCTTGATCACCAGGTCCTCGCCGAAATCCAGTTCGATCTGGCCTTCCAGGATCACGTACATGCGCTCGCCACGGTGGCCACGCTGGAACAGCCACTGCCCGGCATGAAGCTTGCGTGGACGGGCAAATCTGGCGAACAATGCGACCTCGGCATCGGACAGCAGCGCATGCACGATCTCGGCCATCGCCACCCGGGCGATACCTGACGTCACATCACTGTTCTCGGCCGCACCCCTGCCGGTCATTCCCTGCACCCGCCGCCAGCGTCCCCTGGTGAGCCGCGGAGCATAGCACCGCTTTAAAATGTGCGCCCTATCTCATTTTGAGCCGTGTGGTCCGCTTTCCCGGTGTGAAGGCGCACGGTGGCCGTTCTGCCCGCCACGGTCCAGGGAAAAGTCGTTCCGGATCAATCTGATGGCCACCTTCACAGGGTTTCGGCCAAGTTGCCGGACTGTGGGGTGCGCTGGATTGACGCTGCATGCGTTCATCGCGTTTCCATCGATACAACAACGCCGGCAGGTCCCCCGACCGGCCGGCGTTGCCTGGCCCTTCCCTGGCCACCCTGATCGCTCTGAGGCCCGGTAGTGCCGGCCGCTGGCCGGCAACCCATCGATGTTCCCGAAGTCCATGTAGTTGCCGGCCAGCGGCCGGCACTACCCGCTCAGGCGGCGCGTTCGCTGCGGCCGCCGTGGAACTGCTCTTCTTCGGTCGAGCCGGTCAACGCGGTGGTCGAGGACTGGCCCTGCTGGATCGCCTGGGTCACGGCATCGAAGTAGCCGGTGCCGACCTCGCGCTGGTGCTTGACCGCAGTGAAGCCACGCTCGGCCGCTTCGAACTCGGCCTCCTGAAGTTCCACGAACGCGCTCATCTGTCGGCGTGCATAGCCGTGGGCCAGGTTGAACATGCCGTAGTTCAGCGCGTGGAAGCCGGCCAGGGTGATGAACTGGAACTTGTAGCCGTAGCTGCCCAGCTCGCGCTGGAACTTCGCGATCGTTGCGTCGTCCAGGTTCTTCTTCCAGTTGAAGCTGGGCGAGCAGTTGTAGGCCAGCAGCTTGCCGGGGAACTTCGCATGGATCGCCTCGGCGAACCTGCGGGCGAACTCCAGGTCCGGCTTGCCGGTCTCGCACCACACCAGGTCGGCATAGGGCGCGTAGGCCAGGCCGCGGCTGATCGCCTGGTCCAGGCCATTGCGGGTCTTGTAGAAGCCTTCCACGGTGCGTTCGCCGGTGGCGAACGGCTTGTCGTTGCCGTCGATGTCGCTGGTCAGCAGGTCGGCGGCTTCGGCGTCGGTACGCGCCACCAGCAGGGTCGGCACGCCCAGCACGTCGGCAGCCAGGCGCGCGGCGTTGAGCTTCTCGATCGCCTCTCGGGTCGGCACCAGCACCTTGCCGCCCATGTGGCCGCACTTCTTCACCGAGGCCAGCTGGTCCTCGAAATGCACGCCGGCGGCGCCGGCCTCGATCATCGCCTTCATCAGCTCGAACGCGTTGAGCACGCCTCCGAAACCGGCCTCGGCATCGGCCACGATCGGCTGCAGGAAGTCGATGTCATCCTTGCCTTCGGCGTGGTGCAGCTGGTCGGCGCGCAGCAGCGTGTTGTTGATGCGCTTGACCACCGCCGGCACCGAATCGGCCGGGTACAGCGACTGGTCCGGATACATCTGGCCGGCCAGGTTGGCGTCGGCCGCCACCTGCCAGCCGGACAGGTAGATCGCCTTCAGCCCAGCCTTGACCTGCTGCATGGCCTGGTTTCCGGTCAGTGCACCCAGCGCGTTGACGAACTCGCGCTCATGCAGCGATGCCCACAGCTTCTCCGCGCCCAGGCGGGCCAGCGAATGCTCGATGTGGACGGTGCCGCGCAGGCGCACCACGTCAGCGGCGCTGTAGTTGCGCTTGATGCCTTCCCAGCGCGGGTTGGTATCCCAGTCGTGCTGGATCTGTTCGGCAGTGGGCAGCTTGCTCATGTCTTTCTCCAGTTCGGTTCGTGCGTGCAGCGGGGAGGGAAACGGCGGGATTGCGGGCAGTCGGTCAGTCGATGCGCGCGTAGGCCGGCAGGGTCAGGAAATCGGTCAGTTCGTTGCTGCGGCTCAGTTCGGCCAGCAGCGCGATGGCTTCACCGATGCGTGCACCACCGGGCAGCGCGGCGGTATCGCCCAGCCGCGCCGGCAGCTGCGCCAGCGTGGAATCCAGCAGGGCCAGGTCGATCGCGGTGCCATCGTCCAGTTGCTGGCCCGGCGTGTGCAGCCACTGCCACAGCTGGCTGCGGCTGATCTCGGCGGTGGCCGCGTCCTCCATCAGGTGGTGGATCGGCACGCAGCCGTTGCCATCCAGCCAGGCGGCCAGGTAGCGCACGCAGACTTCCACGTTGCCTTCGAAGCCGGCACGGGTGATGGTGCCCGGCGGCCGTGCGATCAGCTCATCGCGACCGACGCGCACGTCCTGGCGCAGCACGCTGTGCTGGTTCGCGGTAGGCATGTGCTCATCGAAGATCGCCATCGCCACCGGAATCAGTGCCGGGTGCGCGACCCAGGTGCCGTCATGGCCGGCGGTCACTTCGCGCAGCTTGTCGGCGCGCACGCGGGCCATCGCCTGCTCGTTGGCGGCGGCATCGTTGTTGATCGGGATCTGCGCGGCCATGCCACCCATCGCATGCGCACCGCGGCGATGGCAGGTCTGGATCAGCAGCTCCGAGTACGCCTTCAGGAACGGCTGGGTCATGGTCACCTGGCCGCGCTCGGGCAGCACGCGGTCGGCGTGGCGGCGGAAGGTCTTCAGGTACGAGAAGATGTAGTCCCAGCGCCCGCAGTTCAGGCCGACGATGCGGTCACGCAGCGCGTGCAGGATCTCGTCCATCTCGAACACCGCCGGCAGCGTTTCGATCAGCACCGTCACCTTGATCTGGCCATGCGGCAGGCCGAGCATGCCTTCGATGTGCGACAGCGCGGTCTCCCACAGCGCCGCCTCTTCCATGCTCTGCAGCTTGGGCAGGTAGAAGTACGGGCCGCGGTCCTTCGCCTGCAGGGTGCGGGCGTTGTGGAAGGCGAACACCGCCGCGTCGAACAGGCCACCGGCCAGCGGCTGGCCGTCGATGGCCACGTGCTTTTCGTCCAGGTGCCAGCCGCGCGGGCGCACGATCAGCACCGCCTGCTCGTCGTACGGGCGCAGGCTGTAGTGCTTGCCATTTGCAGCGGTGAATTGCAGGTCACCGCGCACCGCCGCCGCCAGCGACTGCTGGCCGGCCAGCAGGTTGCGCCAGGTCGGCGAGGTCGAATCCTCGAAGTCGGCCATGAACACCTTGGCGCCGGAGTTCAGCGCGTTGATGACCATCTTCGGGTCGGTCGGGCCGGTGATCTCGACGCGGCGGTCCTGCAGCGCGGCCGGCAGCGGGGCAACGCGCCAGTCGCCGTTGCGGATCGCGGTGGTGTCTTCGCGGAAGTCCGGCAGGCCGCCCTGGTCGAAGAACGCCTGGCGCTCGCGGCGGGCCTGCAGCCGTGCCTGCCGGTCCGGTTCCACCGCACGGTGCAGCGACACCAGCAGGGCCAGCAGCGGCGCCGGCAGCACGGTGTCCTGGCCGGCCACGCGGGTCGCCAGGGCGATGCCGGGGGTAGCCTTGCTGGCAGGGGTGGGAACAGCGGAAGCGACGGCGGACATGGGGCGACTCCAGCGGTGGGGGAACGTCTCCACGGTGCCGCTGGGCCGGAGTATTTGGCAAAACAGTTTTTGCAATGTTCTACATAAGTTGTGCTAATACTCGTGACACGATGAGCACACGCACCCCGCCAAGTCCGCGTTTTTCCTACAAATCCGACCGGCTGAAGCCGCTGCGCGCGTTCTGCCAGACCGTGCGCCTGGGTTCGGTCTCACGGGCGGCTGAGGCACTTTTCGTCAGCCAGCCGGCGATCAGCCTTCAGTTGCAGGCGCTGGAACGGGAGCTGGGGGTGCCGCTGTTCGAGCGCAGCGGGCGGCGCCTGGTGCCCAGCCGCGAGGGCCAGCTGCTGTATGAAATGGCGCAGCCACTGGTGGAAAACCTGGACGGGCTGGAGGCGCGCTTCCGCGACAAGGTGCGCGGACTGGATGCGGGCGAACTGAACATCGCCGCCAACAGTTCCACCATCCTCTACCTGCTGCCGAAGATCGTCGAACGCTTCCGCCTGCATCACCCGGACGTGCGCCTGACCCTGCACAACGCGATCAGCGCCGACGGCACCGACCTGCTGCGCGAGGATGCCGCCGACCTGGCGATCGGTTCGATGACCGATGTGCCGGCCGACCTGAGCTACGCCCCGGCCTACCGCTTCGAGCAGGTGCTGATCGCACCGCACGATCATCCGCTGGCCAGTGGCGGCGAGCTGGAGCTGGCCGACATCGCGCGCTATCCGCTGGTACTGCCGCCGAAGCGGCAGATCACCTATCGCCTGGTGGACCAGGTGTTCCAGCGCCACCGCATCGCCTACACAGTGGCACTGGAGGTCGGCGGCTGGGAGGTGATCAAGCAGTACGTGGCGATGGGCATGGGCATTTCGATCGTGCCGGCGCTGTGCCTGAACGAGGCCGACCGCGAGCGGTTGGCGGCGCGGTCGATGAAGCGCTGGTTCCCGGAACGCAGTTACGGGGTGATCGTGCGCCGGGGCAAGGCGCTCTCGGCGCAGGCGCGGGCGTTCATCGAGCTGATCCAGCCGGAGTTGTTCAGCCCGCGCGATTACGACCAGAGCGGGCATTCGGAGCGGTAAGGGGTGTTCGGCAGGGCTGCGCCCTGCACCTGCCGAATCAACGTCAACGGCAACGGCAACTGCAACGTCAAAAGCCGGGCTTCCGTGAGTTGGCGGGGTGGGTCCGGTTGCGGGGGACGCTGCAAGTACGTCCCTGTAAGCTCGGTCGCCGCATCCATGCGGCTCACGCCCCCGCAACCGGACCCACCCCGCCTTCGACAGTTGGTTGCTGCTGTTGGTGCCAGCTGCTGTTGGTGGGTGCCGACCGTTGGTCGGCACGGGATCGGATCCCATCTCTGATTCATTTCCGGCTGACGATGAATAAACTGGCCGCATGTCCATCGAACTCCGCCACCTGCGTTACTTCCTCGCTGTTGCCGATACGCTGCACTTCGGCCAGGCGGCGGAGCGGCTGGGCATGTCGCAGCCGCCGCTCAGCCAGCAGATCCGCCAGCTGGAGGACCTGATCGGTGCGCGCCTGTTCGTGCGCAGCCATCGTCGTGTGCAGCTGACGCCTGCGGGCGAGCTGCTGCAGGAACGTGCACGCGCCATCGTGCAGCAGGTGGAGACGGCGGTGGACGAGGTACAGCGCGCGCAGCGCGGTGAGCAGGGTGAACTGCACATCGGCCTGACCCGCGCCACGCCGCTGTCGCCGCAGATTCCGCGTTCGATCCTGCATTACCGCCAGCAGTATCCGCAGGTGCGGCTGCAGCTGAGCGAGATGAACACCCTGCAGCAGATCGACGCGCTGCTCGACGGGTCACTGGATGTGGGCATCATCCGCAAGCGCGCGTTGCCACCGGAACTGGTGGCGCACAGCCTGTTCGTCGATCCACTGGCGTTGATCGTGCATGCCGGGCACCCGGCCCTGCACCGGCTTTCGAAGCAGGGCACGCTGTCGCTGCGCGACTTCGCGCAGGAACCGTTCGTGGCATTCCGGCGCAGCGCGGGCGCGGGCATCCACGACCACATGATCGCGTTGTGTGCGGCTGCCGGATTCACGCCGCGCATCGTGCAGGAGGCGGGTGAAGCCTCGACGCTGATCAGCCTGGCCGCCGCGGGCCTGGGCGCCGCGATCCTGCCGTCTTCGTGCGATCACATCCGGGTGGAAGGATCGCGCTTCGTGGCGCTGGCCGATGCCGGTGCCCATTCGGAAGTGCAGCTGGCGTGGCATCGCGAACGGGTAACCCCGTTGATCCGCAATTTCGCCACGCTGCTGCGCGGGGCATTCGCCGATAGAGTCGACTGTTAGTCGACTATCGCGCGCAGCGCGGGGTTTTCGCGATCTGATGGAAGAGCAGTCGACTAACAGTCGACTCTACCTCGGCAAACCCGCCACACCGTGGTTGCCGGCCAGCGGCCGGCACTACCGTGCGTTGGGTCACGCCGTGACCGGCTGTGGCGCGCGCTGCTGCAGCGTCCAGACGATGCCACCGCCGATCAGGGTCAGCGCGGCGGCGAACGCACACACGCCAAGCCAGTCCCAGGCTGCATAGGCCAGGCCACCCACACCGCCCAGCACGCTGGACCCCAGGTAGTAGGCGAACAGGTACAGCGCCGAGGCTTCCGCACGCATCGCACCGGCGCGGCTTCCAACCCAGCTGCTGGCCACGGAATGACCACCGAAGAAGCCGAAGGTCACCAGTGCAATACCCAGCGCCATCGTGCTCAGCCACGGCATCGCCAGCAGCGCGATGCCGGCGCCGATCAGCGCGAACGAGATCGACAGGATGCGGCCGCGTCCGTAGCGCGTGGCCTGCTGGCCCATCCACGCCGAACTGAAGGTACCCACCAGATAGACGCTGAAGATCAGCCCGACCACGGTCTGGCTGAGATGGTAGGGCGGCGCCAGCAGGTGATAGCCCAGGTAGTTGTAGAGGGTGACGAACACGCCCATCAGTACGAACGAGGTGGCGAACAGCCACGGCAGGCCCGGGTCGGCGAACAGCGTGCGCCAGCGCGACGGCAACTGGCGCAGGCCATCACGGCGGGGCTGGAAGTGACGCGACGGCGGCAGCTGCAGCCACAGCAGCACGGTGCTGGCCACGGCGATGATCGAGACCACACCGATGCCCCAGCGCCAGCCCCAGTGATCGGCGATGATGCCGGCCAGCAGGCGCCCGCTCATGCCACCGATGGCGTTGCCGCCGATGTACAGGCCCATCGCCAGGCCCAGCGCACGGCTGTCCATTTCCTCGACCAGGTAGGTCATCGCCACCGCCGGTACGCCGCTCAGCGCCAGGCCAAGCAGGGTGCGCAGCACCAGCAGCGTGGTCCAGTCGTCCACCAGCGCGGTGCACAGCGACAGCATGGCCGACGCCAACAGCGCAACGATCATCAACGGGCGACGGCCGACCGCGTCGGACAGCAGGCCGGCCAGCAGCATCGCCACCGCCAGCGTGCCAGTGGTCAACGACAGCGACATCGCGCTGCCGGCGGCAGACACGCCGAAGTGGCGGCTGAACTCGGGCAGCAGTGGCTGCACCGTATACAGCAGGCCGAAGGTGGAGAAACCGGCCAGGAACAGCGCCAGCGCAGTGCGACGGAAGGCCGGCGTGCCCTGCTGGATGCGGGTCTCGGCGATAGGATCGACAGTGGGGGGGCGGCGTTCGAGGGCCGCCGCGGTTTCGCCAGTCATGGGATCGATGGGCCGGTGGGGCGGCCGGGCGTGGGAGGGAACGGGCCCAGACTAGGCCCGTCCATCCAGTCGATCCATAACCCGATAAGTCAGGATTGATATGCCTGACGTATTGATTCAGCTTAGAGACGCTGCCACTCGAAACCGTCGCCGCGGCGGTAGTACACCGCCACCGCGCGGCCGTAGACCTTGTCGGCATCTACGAAGCCGAAGAAGCGGCCATCGAAGCTGTTGCCACGGTGGTCGCCCAGCACCAGCACCTTGCCGGCCGGTACCACCAGATCGGCGATGTCCGGACCGCCGCCCATGTCCAGGTCCAGGCGGGCATGGCGCTCGCCGAAGGCTTCCACATCCTGCAGGTCGGCGATCTGCAGTGGCTGGCCATTGATGCTCAGGTGGCCCTCGCGCATCTGCACATGGTCACCGGCCACCGCCGCCACGCGCTTGATCAGCCGGGTGCCATCGGCCGGCGAATCGAATACCGCCACTTCGCCGCGCTGCGGCGTGCCGGTGGACATCAGTTCCCTGCTGGTGAATGGCAGGCGCAGGCCGTAGGCGCGCATGTCCACCACCACCCGGTCGCCGGGCTGCAGGGTCGGCTGCATCGAACCGCTGGGCACCACGTAGTGGTTGGCGAGGGTATCGCGGGCGGCGGCGAGCAGGCCAAGCATCACCAGCAACGGCAGCGCCTCCTTCTTCAGCCAGGCCAGCGCGCGATCGGAAAAGGGAGGGCGGGCAACGGCGTCCATGGCAGGCTCCGGGTGGGTGGTAGCTGCATCAGACCACACACGGGGGGAGAGGTTCCCGGTAGTGCCGGGTTACGCAGGTTTTACGCGCGGGACCGGCCGCGGGCATCGCACCTTTACGGCCAGCGCGCGCATCGTGTGCCCACCGCGCCGCAGGGCGCATTCCGCAAGGTGTTGTATGACCCTCCTGGTGATCCGCCACGCATCTTCGTCCGCGCCGCGCCCGCAATTGCCGGCGCAGCTGAACGGCCATCGCGTGCTGTGCAGCGACTGCGCCAGCCTGTCCGAAGTGCGCCAGTGCCTGTGCCAGCCGCAGGCGCGTTCGGCCGACTGGGTGCTGCTGGATGTCGGCGTGGCCGACGAGGCGCAATGGCAGGCCGAGGGCGGTGCGCTGCAGGCGGCGCTGGAACGGCTGCCGGCGCAGTACATCGAGTTGCAGGCACCCAGCGAGCCCGGCCTGGAGGCGCGCCTGCGACTGCAGCATGGCCCCGCGGCGGTGGTCATCGACCAGCGCAGCCAGCAGGCCGGTTATCCGTTGTCGCTGGCCATCGTCGGCCGCCGCCTGGCGCAGGAGGGCTGAGCCATGTCGATCTTCATCATCCGTGGCCCGGAAGCCGCCGGTGCGCTGATCCGTACCGCCATGCCGCTGCCGGCACCGGTACTGAAGTCGTTGGTGCACCGGGCGATCGACGCCGGCACCAGCGTGGCGATACGCGCCTGCGGCTCGGAACAGGAACTGCTGGACGCCCTGCGCGTGGCCGACCACAGCCGCGGCGAGGTGACGCTGCTGGACCCGGGTGCGTGTGCAAACAGCCTGCGTCTTCAGCGCCTGCTGCCCTACCTGCACAACGCCTACGTGGAAGTACATGACGACGGCGCGGTGGCCGAGCCGTGCCTGCCGGCCGGTGTCGGCCAGCGCCTGGGCATCGCCGCCGGGTACGGTGCGCAGAGCTATGTGCTGGCGCTGGACATCGCGCTGGATCACCTGGGGCTGGCCGAACAAGCCAACCGGGTACACGTGGGGACGTGATGGCCGGGCTGTGCCCGGCACCCGGTAGTGCCGGCCGCTGGCCGGCAACCTCAACAGCAACAGCAACAGCCAAAGCCGGTTTCCTGGGGGATGGCGGGGTGGGTCCGGTTGCGGAGACGCTGCAAGTACGTCCCTGTAAGCTTGGCCGCGGCATCCATGCCGCGGACACCCCCGCAACCGGACCCACCCCGCCTTCGACAGATCTCCGCGAACTGTCGGAACAGCATGGCCTGCTTTTGGTAGGTGTCGACCTTGGTCGATACATGGATCCACGCCATGCGTGGATGAGCGGCAAACTGCGGAATCTGTCGATGGTATCGATTCAACGAAAAACGGCGGGGTTTCCCCCGCCGTTATTTCTTTCGTACTCCAGGTCGCGCTTATTTCAGCCCGCGGAACTTCAGCAGCGGTTCCACCGACGGGTCCTTGCCGCGGAAATCGCGGTACAGGGTCGACAGCTCCACGCTGTTGCCGCGCGAGAGGATCTTGTCGCGGAATTCCTGGCCATTGGCGGCGGTCAGGCCACCGTGTTCGGTGAACCACTGGTAGGCGTCATGGTCCAGCACTTCCGCCCAGAAGTAGGCGTAGTAGCCGGCCGAGTAACCGCCACCCCAGATGTGGTCGAAGTAGGTGGTGCGGTAACGCGGCGGCACCTGCGGCAGGTCGACCTTGAACTTCTTCAGCGCGCTCGCTTCAAAGGCGCCGACATCCTGCAGCGGCGCGTCAGCCTTCTGCGTGTGCCAGGCCAGGTCCAGCAGTGCAGCCGACAGGTACTCGGTGGTCGCATAGCCCTGGTTGAAGCTGCGTGCCTTGAGGATCTTGTCGACCAGCTCCTGCGGCATCGCCTCGCCGGTCTTGTAGTGCTTGGCGTAGTTGGCGAACACCTTCGGGTCCAGCGCCCAGTGCTCGTTGAACTGCGACGGGAACTCGACGAAGTCGCGCGAGGTGGCGGTGCCGGCGATCGACGGATACTTCACGTTCGAGAACATGCCATGCAGTGCATGGCCGAACTCATGGAACATGGTGGTGACGTCGTCGAAGCTGATCAGCGCAGGCTGGCCGGCGGCCGGCTTGGTGAAGTTGCAGACGTTGTAGACCACCGGCTTGGCGCCGGTCAGGCCGTCCTGCTCGACGAACACGTCCATCCAGGCGCCGCCGGACTTGCTGTCACGCTTGAAGTAGTCGGTGTAGAACAGGGCCAGCGAGGTGCCGTCCTTGTCGAAGACTTCGTACACCTTCATGTCCGGGTTGTAGGTCGGAATGTCGGTACGCGGCTTGAAGGTGATGCCGTACAGCTGGGTGGCGGCGTAGAAGACGCCGTTCTGCAGCACGTTGTCCAGTTCGAAGTACGGTTTTACCTGCGACTCGTCCAGATCGTACTTGGCCTTGCGCACCTGCTCGGCGTAGAAATCCCAGTCCGAGGCGGCAACCTGGAAACCGCCCTTCTGCGCGTCGATCACCTTCTGGATCTCGCCGGCTTCGGCGCGGGCCTTGGCGGTGGCGGCCGGCACGGTGTCGGTCAGCAGCTTCAGCGCGGCGGCCGGGGTCTTGGCCATCTGGTCGCCCAGCTGGTAGTCGGCGAAGGTGTCGAAGCCAAGCAGCTTGGCCTTCTGCGCACGCAGCTGGGCCAGGCGCTGCACGGTCTGCCGGGTGTCGTTGGCATCGCCGCGCTCGGCGCGGGTTTCCGAAGCCTTCAGCACGGCGGCACGCTGGTCGCGGTCACTCAGCGAGCCGAGCACCGGCTGCTGGGTGGTGTTCTGCAGCGGCAGCAGGAACTTGCCATCCAGCTTGCGCTCCTTCGCTGCGTTGGCGGCGTTGTTGATCGCATCCTCGTCCAGGCCGGCCAGCTTGGCCTTGTCGTCGACGACCACGGCGGCGGCCGCGGTGGCAGCCACCAGGCGAGTATGGAACTGGGTGGAGAGCGTGGTCTCTTCCACGTTGAGCTTGCGCAGCGATGCCTTGTCGGCGTCGGACAGCTGTGCACCGGCGCGCACCAGGCCATCGTAGTAGTGCTCGACCAGGCGCTTCTGCACCGGATCCAGTTCAAGGGTGTCGCGCTGGTCATAGATCGACTTCACGCGCGCGAACAGCTTCGGGTCGAGGTTGATCTCGTCCTGGTGCGCGGCCAGCTTCGGCGCCACTTCTTCCTGGATCTTCTGGCGTGCATCGTTGGTATCGGCCTGGACCAGGCCGAAGAAGATGCGCGACACGCGGGTCAGGGTCTCGCCGCTGCGCTCCATCGCCACGATGGTGTTGTCGAAGGTGGCCGGCTCGCTGCTGTCGGCAATCTTGCGAACGTCGGCCAGGTGCTGGCGCATGCCTTCTTCGAAGGCCGGCAGGTAGTCGCTGTCCTTGATCTTGTCGAACTGCGGCGCCTGGAACGGCAGCGTGCTAGCGCTCAGCAGCGGATTGGTGGAGGCTTCGGCCGGTTGCTGGGCCGGGGCTTTCTGGGCATCGGACACGGGGGTGGACTCCTTGCCGGAACAGGCCGCCAGCGCCAGGCTGATGGCGGCGGCCAGGACTACGGTACGCGACATGTAAAACGCTCCTTGGGCAGACGGTATGGAATACCAGCCCTCCACCCTACTCCTGTCGCGCTCGCCCGGCATGTGCCGGACGTGGCGTCTATGCGACGGCCTGCGACCGGCTCAGACCGTGCCGCGGGTCTTGCCGATCCACGGCCGGTAGAACTCGCGGATGGCGGCCATGTCGGCAGCATCGTCGCCGGTCGGCTGGAACAGCGGGCCGATGCCGATGGTCTTTTCCGGGTAATGGAAATAGGCGGCCAGGATCGGCACGTCGGCCATCCGGGCGATCTTCAGGAAGCCGGCCTTCCACTCCTTCACCGCCTTGCGGGTGCCCTCGGGGGTGATGGCGAACCACATCTTCTCGTTGTTGCGCAGCAGGTCCACCGCCTGGCCCACCGTGCCCTGCGGCGAGCTGCGGTCCAGCGGGATCACGCCCAGCTTGTGCAGCAGCGGCCCCAGCGGCCACCAGAACAGCGAGGCCTTGCCCAGCACCTTCACCTTCATGCCCAGCGCGATCTTGGCCGCCATGCCCCACAGGCCGTCCCAGTTGGACGAATGCGGCGCGATGATGAACACCAGGCGCGGGATGTCAGGCAGGGTGCCGGTCACCTTCCAGCCGCCCATGCGCAGGGTGCAGCGCGCCAGCCAGCGCAGGAAGGCATTGGGTTTGACCTGTGGCATCTGCGGCGGCACGGCCGGCAGCAGCGGAGTCGGGTTGTTCAAGCAATCACTCCCAGTCACGTGATGAGCGCCCGCGCTTGATCTGCGCGCGCCCGCGTTTGGCGTCCAGACGACGCAGTTTCGACCCGAGGGTCGGCTTGGTGGCCTTGCGCGGTTTGGGCACGCTCAGCCCGGCCTGGATGAAGGCCGCCAGCCGCTCGCGCGCATCCTCGCGATTGCGATCCTGGGTGCGGAAACGTTGCGCGTCGATGACCAGCACGCCTTCGCCGGTCATGCGCCGGTCACGCCGCGCCAGCAGGCGCGTGCGCAACGGTTCGGGCAACGAGGGCGAGTTGGCCACGTCGAAACGCAGTTCCACCGCAGTGGAGACCTTGTTGACGTTCTGGCCACCGGCACCGCTGGCACGCACGAACCGCTCGACGATCTCGCCGTCGGGGATTTCAAGCTGCGCGTTGATGGTGACCGGTCCACTGCCCATCCGCGCATTGTAGCGGCAGCCACGTGTCGGAGTGCGCATCGCGCGCCGTATGCCGCCGATCAGGTACCGAACACGCCGCCTTCGCCTTGGCTGCGGGTATGCTGGCCGTCCCATGTACCGCAGGAAGCTTCGCATGACCCGCTCCGCACCCGCCCTGCCCTCCCTGCTGCGCCGCGCCGCCCTGCTGCTGGCGCTGGCCGTGGCCAGTGTCCCCGCCCTGGCCGCGCCGCCGACCGATGGCGACATCAACCGTCTGCTGTCCGCGTCACGTGCGCAGAGCATGATCGACACCATGCTGCCGCAGATCGAGGCGATGCAGCAGCAGCAGTTCCAGCAGGTGGCCGCACAGCGCCAGCTCAATGCCCAGCAGCAGGAGCAGCTGAAGCGGATCCAGGCACGGACCAGCCAGACCCTGCGGCAGGCACTGTCCTGGCAGCAGCTGCGGCCGATGTACGTGGACCTGTACAAGAAGACTTTCAGCAAGGAAGACGTGCTGGCGATGGCCGAGTTTTACGAGAGCGCGGCCGGCCAGAGCCTGCTGGACAAGACCCCGGCCCTGATGCAGAACGTGATGGTGGCGATCCAGGCGCGCATGCAGCCGCTGTTCGCGGACCTGCAGAAGGACCTGGAAGCGATCGTCAACGAGCCGGAAAAGAAGTGAGGTCGTGCCGGCCGCTGGCCGGCAACCTCGTACGGTTGGGATCAGGCAGATGCCGGCCAGCGGCCGGCACTACCGTCTATAGGTCCACCTGCCAGCCGAACAGGTCCAGCGCCTTCTGGAACTCACGATCCAGCGGCGCACTGACATCCACGTTGCCACCCTCAGGATGCGGGAAGCGCAGGCGCTCGGCGTGCAGCAGCATGCGGTGCACGCCCTGCATGCGGAAGATGCGGTTGTGGCGGCCATCACCATGGCTGGTGTCGCCGATCATGTGATGCGACAGGTGCTTGAGGTGCCGGCGGATCTGCCGGAAGCGCCCGGTCTGTGGCTGGCAGCGCAGCAACGCATAACGCGAGCTGGTGAATTCACCGACCGGCACCGACAACTCTCCGGTGGCCAGGCGCTGGAAGTCGGTGACCGCCGGCTTTTTCACCGGTTTGCCCGGGCCGCCGTCCAGATCATGATCGACCTGCCAGGCGAGTTCGGCCGGCCAGCCCCGGCAGACGGTCAGGTAGTCCTTCAGCACCTCGCCACCCATCAGCGCCTTGCCCAGCGCACTGGCGGTCTCGCGGTCAAAGGCCAGCAGCAGGCAGCCACTGGTGGCCCGGTCCAGGCGATGCACGAGGAAGATCGGGCGGCCCAGCTGCTCGCGCAGGCGGTCGGCCAGGAAGTCGTCTTCGCCACGGGCCAGCTTGCTGTCGTGGACCATCAGCCCGGCAGGCTTGTTGACCACAGCCAGGCGCTCATCCAGGTGCAGCAGCTGCAGGGGCGCGGTTTCAGTCTCGACCGCGGCGAGGGTATCGGGTTCGGTGCTCACGGCGGGATTATCGAGGCTGGGCACTGAATACGGTAGAGCCGGCCGCTGGCCGGCTGCCTGCGGATCGTCTGGCTGCTGGGCTTGCCGGCCAGCGGCCGGCACTACCGGATCAGGCGCGGGCAGCACTACCGGATCAGGCGCGGGCAGCACGGCGGTCAGGCGTTGCGTACGGCCAGCAGCTCGCCGTTGCCCACCGGCACCAGGCTGGTGCTGAAGTTCGCGTCAGACTCCAGCAGCACGCGCAGCGGTTCCATCTCTCCCGCATGCGAGGTGGCGTTGTCCACCACCAGCAGGCCACCCGGCCGCAGCACGCGGCGCAGCTGCGGCCACCAGCCGGCGTATTGCCCGCGGTCCGAATCGAGGAACAGCAGGTCAATGCTGGCATCGGCGGCCTCTGCCAGCCACGGCCCGGCATCGCCGTGGACCAGCGTGATGCGATCGGCCAGGCCACTGCGCGCGAAGGTGTCACGCGCCATCGCCGCCTTGTCCTCGGCGTATTCCAGCGTGGTCACGTGGCCGTCGATGGCGGCGGCGGCCTCGGCCAGCCACAGCGTCGAATAGCCGTTGGAGGTGCCGATCTCCAGTACGCGGCGCGCAGTGCCGAAGCGCACCAGCACCGCGAGGAATTCGCCCGTATCTGGCGTGATGTTGAGCATGCGGCGGCCGCGTTCGACTTCACGGGCGTCGTTTTCGGCACCGAAGTGGGCCAGTTCGTTCTTCAGTTCCGACAGTTCCAGGGCCATTTTCCGCTGAGCTCGCCATGACGCAGCGTCCATTCTTACCCGAATCCCGGAATTTCGTATGAATCCTAGAGCTGCTGCATTTTCACGCTGAGATAGTTTCCGCCTCCTTCGCGCGGGGACAGCATGCCTGGCCGCCGCGCACCCGGCTTCCGCTAGGACACGGCCATGACATTGAACATTCTGGCAATCGGTGCCCATCCAGATGACATCGAACTCGGTTGCGGTGGCAGCCTGGCAAAGCTCGCTCGCGCCGGCTCACGCATCCATGCACTGGTACTCAGCCGCGGCGGCCGGGGCTGCCACGCCGGCATCGATCGCAGCGATGAATCGCATCGCGCCCTGCGCCGGCTCGGGGTGGCCGAGGTGATCCAGCAGGATTTCCCGGACACGCGATTCCCCGCCTGCCGCAACGACATCATTGCGTCGATCGAACAGGTCTGCACGCTGATCGAACCAGGCCGCATCTACACGATGTGTGGTGAGGATCATCACCAGGACCATCGCACCGTTCACGAAGCGTCGATCATCGCCTGCCGCCACATTCCGCAGATCCTCTGTTATGAGAGCCCCAGCACCCTGCCGCAGTTCGCGCCGCAGGTGTTCGAGGACATCAGCGCGCAGCTGGAGCTGAAGATCCACGCGCTGCGCGAGCATGCCAGCCAGGGCGATCGCCACTACATGCAGGAAAGCCACCTCCGCTGCCATGCGCAGTTCCGTGGCCAGCAGATCGGCATCGGTCCCAGCGAGGGCTTCCTGCCCTACCGTCTGGTGCTTTGATGAAGACGCTGTTGTTCCTGGCCATGTGCGCTTTCATCCTGGTACGAATCTGCGTGCAGGCCTCGCGCCGGCCCAGCACCCGCCTGTACAGCATCGACGCGATCGTGCCGGCCTACAACGAAGCCCCATGCCTGGAGCGCTCGCTGGCCAGCCTGCTGGAAAACCCGTACGTGGCGCGGGTGATCTGTGTCAACGATGGTTCCACCGACAACACGGCTCAGGTGCTTGATGCGCTGCAGGCGCGCTGGCCCGGGCGCCTGGTGGCCGTGCACCAGGCCAACACCGGCAAGGGCGGTGCGCTGATGCACGGGCTGCAGCACGCAACCGCCGAGCAGGTGTTCCTGACCGATGCAGATACCCATATCGATCCGCGCAGCCATGGCCTGGGTTATCTGCTGGCCGAGATCGAGCGCGGCGCCGATGCGGTTGGCGGGGTCCCCTCGTCCAGCCTGCAGGGCGCCGGCTTCCTCCCCCATGTGCGCGCCAGCCTGAAACTGCCGATGATCGTGATCAAGCGCAGCTTCCAGCAATGGCTGGGCGGCGCACCGTTCATCGTTTCCGGCTCGTGTGGCCTGTTCCGTACTTCGGTGCTGCGCAAGGTCGGATTTTCCGATCGCACCCGCGTGGAAGACCTCGACATGTCCTGGTCGCTGGTTGCGCAGGGCTATCGGGTTCGCCAGAGCATCCGCTGCGTGGTCTACCCGCAGGAATGCAACACGCTGGTGGAGGAATGGCGGCGCTGGCGACGCTGGATCGTCGGCTATGCGGTATGCATGCGCCTGCATCGCCACCTGCTGCTGACACGCTTCGGCATTTTCAGCATCCTGCCGATGATGCTGCTCGCCCTGGCCGGCATCATGCTGTCGCTGCAGGTATGGTTCGGCGCGGCCCGGCTGCACGGACCGGGTGGCCTTGCCCTGTCGGTGATGCCGCTGTTCTGGACCGGCATCGTCATGCTGCTGGCAGTGATCAGTGCCATCCACCACCGACGCGCGTGGCTGGTGCCGGCGGCGGCCTTCTCGATGCTGTATGTACTGCTCGCCTATGCGATCTGGCTGTTTCATGGCCTGGCGGGGCTGTTCACCGGCCGCGAACCCGTGCGCGACAAACCGACGAGGTACCCGCATGTGGTGGAATGACCTCGCCGCGATGGCCGAGGCACTGTCGACACTTGCGCCCCACACTGATCCCCACGCGGGGGTCTCGCCACGGGCCACCCTGCAGGGCGCCGTACGGATCGGTGCCGGCAGTCGCATCTGCGACGGCGCCCATGTCCAGGGTCCGGTGTCGATCGGCCGCGACTGCCTGATCGGCAACAACGCACTGCTGCGCGGCCCGCTGTGCATCGGTGACGGCACGCGTATCGGCTTTGCCAGCGAACTGAAGAACGCACGGTTGGGCAACCAGGTCAGCATCGGCCCGCAGTGCTTCATCGCCGACAGCCGCATCGATGACCGGGTCTATCTCGGCGCCCTGGTGCGTACCAGCAACCATCGCCTGGATGGGGCAACGGTCACCGTCCACATCGACGACACCGTCATCGACAGCCAGCGCGACAAGCTCGGCGCCTGGATCGGCGAAGGTGCCGCGCTGGGCGTCGGCGTGATCATCCTGCCCGGCCGCATCGTCGCGCCGGGAAGCCAGTTCGGGCCGCGCATCACCGTGGAACGAAACCTGCCGCCCGGCCGCTACCGGCTGCTGCAGTCATTGCATTCCCAACCCCTGGAGTAACCCCATGCGATTGATCATCCGTGGCGCACTGCCATGCGCCCTGCTGCTGGCTGTCTGCAGCGCCCACGCCGGCGTCGACCGTGTCACGGTGCAGCTGGACCATGCCGACTACAGCGATGGCTTCGGCAAGCGCGACGTACAGACCGTGGACGTGGCCGGACGCAGTGGCGGCAGCCGCTGGCACCTGGGGTTGGCCCATGGCGAGCGTGACTACGGCAGCAGGCGATTCAGCGGCAACCGCATGCAGGGCTCGCTGCACCATCGCTGGAGCCCGCGCCTGTCCACCCGCACCGCTGTCACGGCATCCAACGATGATCCGGTGTTCGTCAACCGCCAGGTCAACCAGGACATCCAGTGGAAAGTGACACCGCAGACCGTACTGAGCGTGGGCGGCAAATACGCCCAGTACCATGCCGGCGCCCATGTGAGCGGCTGGTCGGTGGGTGCCTCGCATTACTTTCCGCGCGTGACTGCCTCACTGCGCCACGAGCGGCACCGCCAGTCCAATGGACCGGATGGGCATGGCACCACACTGTCGCTGCGGCTGAAGGATGGGCAAGGCCGTGGTTCGACCCAGCTGTGGCTGGGCAGCGGCACGTCCGGCTATACCGCCGAGTCCGATCCGCTGCTGCTGCGCGAGCACGATGCACGGCGTGCCTTCCTGCGCCGCAGCCAGCCATTGGGTGAGCATCTGGTGCTGGACGTGGGTATCGGCAAGACCTGGCACAAGACGCGCCTGGACAGCTTCCAGAGTGTGCAGTCGCACCTGGGCCTGGGCTACCACTGGTGAGCCTGTAATTGATCGGCGGCGTACCGTGCCGCCGATCTTCAATCTGCCGGGGTCAGCGCCACCACGCGCGCACCAGCGCCACCACGCCGACCGCACCGGACAGCCAGCTCCACGCCGGCACGTCGCCCCAGTACCAGCCCGGCGGCTGCAGCACATACATCAGTGCAGCGATGGCGAGCAGGCCCACACCGGTGATCGCGCCAACGGCGCGCTTCTGCAGGCGCTGCAGGCTGGCGTCGAGCGCGACCAGATCGCGCGAACGCATCGCCAGTTCGTGGCGGCCTTCCACCTGCTGGGTCAGCCAGGCGTGCACCAGCCGCGGCATGTCCGGCGCATGGGTCATGATTTCCGGCAGGCGCTTGCCCAGCTCGCGCACCACCCGGCGCGGGCTGTAGCGCTCGCGCAGGATCTTCGCCAGCACCGGCTTGGCCACCGCCCAGATGTCGATCTGCGGGTCCAGCTGGCGGCCGACGCCCTCGATGTTCAGCAGGGTCTTCTGCAGCAGGATCAGCTGCGGCTGCAGCGTCAGCTGGTAACGCTGGGCCACCCGGAACAGCTTCATCAGCACTTCGGCCAGCGAGATCTGCGACAGCGGACGGGTGAAGTACGGCTCGCACACTGAACGCACGGCCGCTTCCAGATCGTCGATGCGTACGTGGTCGGGCATCCAGCGTGCCTGCACGTGCAGTTCGGCGATGCGGCGGTAATCGCGGTTGAAGATGGCCATGAAGTTCTCGGCCAGGTAGTACTGATCTTCCTGCGAGAGCTGGCCCATGATGCCGAAGTCCAGCGCGATGAAGCGCGGATTGGCACGGCGCGCCGGATCGGTGTCGACCCAGATGTTGCCGGCGTGCGCATCGGCGTGGAAGAAGTTGTCGCGGAACACCTGGGTATAGAACACCCGCACGCCCTTGGCGGCCAGCGCCTTGCGGTCGATGCCGGCCTTGTCCAGCGCAGCGATGTCATCGGACGGAATGCCCCAAACACGCTCCAGGGTCAGCGCGCGCTCGGCGGTATGGCTCCAGATCACTTCCGGCACGTACAGGTCGTCGCTGTTTTCCCAGAAGCGGCGCAGCACGCTGGCATTGGCGCCTTCGCGCTGCAGGTCCAGCTCGGCGGCCAGGGTGTTCTCGACCTCGGCCACCACTTCGCGCGGCCGGATCTTGTCGGCGCGCGGATGGGTGCGCTCGACCAGGGCGGCCAGCGAATTGAGCAGGGCGATGTCGGCGTCGATCTGCTTCTCGATGCCCGGGCGAAGTACCTTGACCACCACCTGGCGGCCATCGGCCAGCGTGGCCGCATGCACCTGCGCGATCGAGGCCGAGGCCAGAGGTTCGGTGTCGAAGCTGGCGAAGGCCTCGCTGACCGGCAGGCCGAGCGCGTCCTCGACGATGCGGCGCGCGGTCTCACCATCGAACGGCTTGACCCGGTCCTGCAGCAGGGTCAGTTCGTTGGCCACGTCCGGCGGCACCAGGTCGCGGCGGGTGGACAGGATCTGGCCGAACTTGACGAAGATCGGGCCGAGATCCTGCAGCGCCAGGCGCAGGCGCGCACCGCGCGACTGCGAGGCGATGCTGGCCGAGGCGCGCGGCACGAACGGCTTGGCCAGGCGCAGCCAGCGCTCGGCCGGCGTGTCCTGCAGCAGGTCGTCGAGGCGGTAACGCAGGATCACCCGGCCAATGCGGCTGGCCCGCAGCACGGCCTTCATGCGGCACCCCGCAGGCGCTGCACGCGTGCACCAAGGCGCTCCACGTCATCGCGCAGCACATCCACGTCGTCGTGGAAGGCATCCAGCTCGGCGCGCGGCACCACATCGCGCGACTCCTCGGTGATGAACTCAGCGGCGCTGTGGGCCAGGTCGATCGCCCCCTGGCGCGCGTGCTGCAGGGCGCTGCGCAGGGTGTTGGCGACCTGCACGCCCAGTACTTCGCCGAATACGCTGACGAAAGGCTGCTGCCAGTCCGGATCGAAGCCCTTGGCCAGCTGCTGCAGGCGGCGCGCCAGCTCGGCATCGCCGGCCACGCGCACGCGGCCCTTGCCGTTGTTGTCGCCGCGCCGCGCGTTGGCCAGCAGCGGCAGCTGCGCCAGCACGCCGGCCAGGCTGCTGCGCACGGCCAGGTCGGCTTCCTGTGCATCCACCGGGCCGACCCGCAGCTGGTCGCCGTCGACGCTGATGCGCATCGCCAGCGACGGCGCTTCCAGGGTCAGGTCGATATGCCGGCCGTCGAGGCTGGCCAATGCATGGCGGGTATCCGGATCCAGCGCCAGCGCGCGGTTCAGGGCGATCTGCAGGGCGCGGCCAGCGACCGGCTTGAGGGACTTGAGCAGGGAGAGAGCCATGTGTGCATTCTACCTGCGTGGGTGGGGGGCTTGGGCCGGGCTGCCGGGCTGCCGGGCTGCCGCCCGGCACCCGTGGTAGTGCCGGCCGCTGGCCGGCAAGATCAACATCAAAAGCTGGCTATCCGTGGGATGGCGGGGTGGGTCCGGTTGCGGGGGACGCTGCAAGTACGTCCATGTAAGCTCGGTCGCCGCATCCATGCGGCTCACGCCCCCACAACCGGACCCACCCCGCCTTCGACAGTTTCCTGTCGTCCGTGGGGTCGGATCCCGTTGTAGCGCAACGGGCTCCGACCCCTGTTGATGGGCCATGAGGACGGTAGATCCACGCCATGCGTGGATGGATTTGTGGTTCATCTGTGCCTCACGCGGAGGGCCGATGAAGGTTCATGCTATGGGGCCACGCAACGCACAGGACATCGCATTCCCCATGGCACGGACCCGGGTTGGCATTATTTTCGGGGGCAAGTCTTCCGAGCACGAAGTTTCGCTGCAGTCGGCGAAGAACATCCTCGATGCGCTTGATCGCGAGCGCTTCGAGCCGGTGCTGGTCGGCATCGACAAGCAGGGCCAGTGGCATCTGAGCCAGCCGGATACCTTCCTGATCAATGCCGATGATCCGTCGCGCATCGCGCTGCATCGCTCGGGCCAGTCGCTGGCGGTGCGCCCGGGCGCCGAGCAGGCGCAGCTGCAGCCGTCCGATACGGCCAGTGCGCTGGGCCAGATCGATGTGGTGCTTCCGATCGTGCACGGGCCACTGGGCGAGGACGGTGCGCTGCAGGGCCTGCTGCGCATGGCGAACCTGCCCTTCGTCGGTTCGCCGGTACTGGGCTCGGCGGTGGCGATGGACAAGGACGTGACCAAGCGCCTGCTGCGCGACGCGGGGCTGCAGGTGGCGCCGTGGCTGTGCATCCGTCGCCATCAGGCCGCGGAGGTCGATGCCGATGCGGTGATCGCCCAGCTCGGCCTGCCGCTGTTCGTGAAGCCGGCCAACCAGGGTTCGTCGGTGGGTGTGAGCAAGGTCAAGGATGCGGCGGGCTTTGCCGAGGCACTGGCATTGGCGCTGCGCTACGACCACAAGGTGCTGGTGGAATCGGCGGTGGTCGGCCGCGAGATCGAATGCGCGGTGCTGGGCAACGAGCACCCGCAGGCCAGCGTATGCGGCGAGGTGGTGGTGCACGACGAGTTCTACGCCTACGACACCAAGTACATCAATGCCAATGGCGCTGACGTGGTGG
Organism: Stenotrophomonas sp. YJH_SMC_25; assembly: GCF_059369595.1. Classification (NCBI taxonomy): domain Bacteria; kingdom Pseudomonadati; phylum Pseudomonadota; class Gammaproteobacteria; order Lysobacterales; family Lysobacteraceae; genus Stenotrophomonas; species Stenotrophomonas sp. YJH_SMC_25. The sequence goes on from NZ_JCAFSV010000002.1 coordinate 148,101, forward strand.
TGCCGGCCGACATCGACGCCGCCACCCAGGCGCGCATCCAGCAGATCGCGCGGCAGGCCTACCAGGCGCTGGAGTGTGCGGGCATGGCGCGCGTGGATGTGTTCCTCACCGCAGACGGCGAGATCGTCATCAACGAGGTCAACACGCTGCCGGGCTTCACCCGCATCAGCATGTACCCGAAGCTGTGGGGCGCCAGCGGTGTTGACTACACCACGCTGATCACGCGCCTGATCGAACTGGCGCTGGAACGCCATGAGGCCGATCGCGGGCTGCAGAGCGCTGTGTAACGTGGTGATCGCCCGCAGAGTCGAGCATGGCTCGACTCTGCGGAAAGCGATGCCGGCCAGCGGCCGGCACTACCGGCTAGCCTCGCTTGCGGAACATCGAGATCACCGCAAGGATCAGGAACACCACGAACAGGATCCAGGCGATGTTCGTTGCGGCGCCGGCGATACCGGAGAAACCCAGAACGGCGGCGATGATGGCGATGACAAAGAAAATGATGGCGTAATGCAGCATGGCGCTCCTCGCGGGTGGTCGAGCCTTGGATGGCGTGGGTCCATCCTCCCGATCCTGCGGTGTGCAACCAGTGACGGCGATCTAAGCAGCAGATGAAGCCTTCAGCCTGCGCAGCCCTTCTTCGATGCTGACCTGCGGCACATAGCCGAAGTCACGGCGGGCGGGCTCCATGCTGTACCAGTGCGGCGTGCACAGCTGTTCGGCCAGGAACCGGGTCAACGGCGGCTCGCCACGCAGGCGCAGCAGCGGCCACAGCCGCTCGCAGATGGCGCCGATACGGTACGCGGTCTTGAAGCTGATCGCCTTGTCCACGGTCGGTGCACCCACCGCCTGCAGCAGCTTGTTGACCAGCTCGCGCATCGGCAGCGGTTCGCCGTTGGAAATGAAGTAGGCCTTGCCTGCACATGCGGCACCGGGCGCCAGTGCCTCGAAGGCGAGGAAGTGGGCAAGCGCGGCGTTGTCGATGTAGGTGGTATCGACCTTGTTGCTGCCATCGCCCACGAGGCGCAGGCGGCCCTGTCGTGCACGTTCGGCCAGGCGCGGTACCAGTTGCTGGTCGCCAGGGCCCCAGATCAGGCGCGGACGCAGCGCCACCGTCGCCAGCGAGGCGTCATTGGCTGCCAGCACGCGCTGTTCGGCAATCGCCTTGGTGGCCGCATAGGGCGCCTGGAAATCTTCGCCGTACGGCACCTCGTCGGCGCCGAGGCCTTCCACCGGGTGGGTGGCCCGGTGCGTCACGCTGGGCGTGGAGGTGTAGACCAGCCGGCCGATACCGTGCGCACGGCAGGCGGCGATGACGTTGTCGGTGCCGACCACATTGGCCTGGTGGTAGCTGTCATAGCTGCCCCACGCACCGGCCTTGGCACCGTTGTGGAATACCGCATCGACGCCGGCCACCGCATGCAGGACCGCCTGCGGGTCGGCCAGGTCGCCACGGATCTGGCCCACGCCCATCACCTGCAGCTCCGGGTAATGGCTGCGGTTGAACGCCAGTACCTGGTGGCCACGTTTGACCAGCCCGCGGCACAGCGCCTGGCCAAGGAACCCACCACCACCGGTGACCAGGATCTTCATGCGCGCTTCTCCAGTTCGACGCTGGCCCAGACGGCGAGCTTCTCGCGGCCGATCTTGGCGTTGTGACGGATATCGACGGGGAACGCCGGATGCACCAGGAAGTGCTGCAGGCCGGCCTCAGGCGTGCGCGCTGCGGCATGCGCACGCAGCGCTTCCTGCAGCGCCGGGCTGTCGGACTGGCCGCGCAGCAGTTCCACGCACAGCACCGGCACCTGCGCACCGGCGGCGCCGACACCGACCAGCGCGGTGCGCGCCACGCCTGCGACGGTGTTGAACACCGGCTCGACCTGTTCGGTGTACAGCGGTCCGCGCGCGGCTTCCACGCGCTGCGTCTTGCGCCCGCAGAACCACAGGCGACCCTGCGCATCGAAGTAACCGACGTCGCCCATGCGATGCACCACGCGGGTGCTGCCATCGGCCAGCGTCTCGCGGATCTTCGCTGCAGCCGTGGCCTGCGGGCGGTTGAAGTAGCTGTCGGTGGCGGTCGGGCCAGCCACCGTGATTTCTCCCACTTCGCCAACCGCCAGCACGCGCGCCTGCGACCAGTCGGCCAGCGGCGCGTCATCGATGGCGATGATGCGCACTTCGTTCGGCGCCACCACGCTGCCCACGCAGGTGCCGGCACCGGCCTCGGTGGCGGCGCGCGTGCGTTCCAGCTCGCGGCCTTCGACCACCGCCACCGGCAGGCACTCGGTGGCGCCATACGGCGTCCAGAACTGCGCGTCGGCCGGCAGCAGGCTGCGGATGGTGGCGACCACGTCCGGCGGCACCGGCGCACCCGCCGAGGTCACCCGGGTCACCGTCGGCAGCGGCCGGCCATGCTTCGCCAGCACCCGCATCAGCGCCGGCGAGCCGAACAGCTGGGTCACGCCGAAGCGCTGGATGGCGTCATGCAGGCGGGCCGGGTCGGCCTGTGCCGGCCGGGTCGGGTCCATGTCCGGGATGACCGAGGTCAGGCCCAGCGCAGGATCGAACAGGGCGAACGGCGGGAAGGTCGGCAGGTCCACCCCGCCCGCTTCCATGCCGAAGGCGCTGCCCAGCAGCTGGATCTGGCCGACGAAGTGGCGGTGGCGGTAGACCACGCCCTTGGGCACGCCGGTGGAGCCGCTGGTGAACAGGATCGCGGCCATGTCCTCGCCGTCGGTGGCGGCCAGCATCGGCCCACCCTTGGCGCCGGCGCGCTCCAGCGCGGCCAGCGTGGTCCCGCCCCAGCCGAGGCGGCGGCCCACGGTCACCAGGCGCGCCGCCGAGGGGGCCCAGCGCAGCACCAGCCGCGCCACGTGCGCCAGCGGAATGCCGATGAAGGCCTCCGGCTGCGCCTCGTCCAGGCACTGCTTCAGCGCGCGCCTGTCGATGCCCGGGTCGACCAGCACCGGCACCGCGCCCAGCTTGAACAGGGCAAACATCAGCAGGAAGAACTCCGGCGACGGCCGCACCATCACCACCGTGCGCACTCCACGGCCGATCCCGTAGCCGGCCAGGCCGGCCGCCATGGCGTCGCTGCGGGCGTCCAGCTGGCGGTAATCCAGGGTCACGTCGTAGGCGGCCATGCCGTTGCCGGCGCCACGGCGGCCAGGGCAGCGGATGGCGATCTGATCAGGCCGTTCACGCGCCAGTTCAGGCAAGCGGGCGGCAATATTGCAGGGTCGGTTCATCCGTTCATTGTCGCCGCTTACGGAATTTCTTGCGCGGCGGCCCACTTCGTGGAAAATCCGCACCCTCGTTCCTGATTCCGACTGCCGCCCGAGGCGGCTTGCCCATGCAACATCCCTGCATGACCTGCGGCGCCTGCTGCACCCAGTACCGCGTGGCCTTCCACTGGATGGAATCAGACGAGGTCACCCCCGGCGGCGTGCCGCACCAGCTCACCGAGGTGCTGGACCCGCACCGCCTGTGCATGCGCGGCACCCATTCCAAGCCGGTGCGCTGCGTGGCGCTGGATGCGCAGATCGGCGTGTATTCACGCTGCACCATCCATCCCAACCGGCCCAGCGTGTGCCGCGAGGTGGATGCATCGTGGGAGTACGGCAAGGCCAGCCCGCAGTGCGACAAGGCGCGCATCGCCTATGGCCTGGATCCGTTGACGCCGGCCGACTGGCGCTGGCGCGATGACGCCGACAACGACGACGACCATCCGGACGACAACGGCAACAGCCCTTCCTCGCCGCCGCAGGCGCCGGTCGCCGCGTAATGGTAGTGCCGGCCGCTGGCCGGCAACCTCATCAACCGTTCGGGTGTGCCGACCAACGGGCGGCGCCCACCGGAAGAGGAAGGGGTGGGTGCCGACCGTTGGTCGGCACACCGATCAGATCGGGTTCTTGTCCAGAAAGGCGCGGATCTCCGGCACCAGCACCTCGTGCTTGTCTTCCAGCACGTAATGCCCGGCATCCTCGAACGCATGTACCTGGGCCCGCGGCAGCGCGGCCTGGAAGCCCTTCAGGAAGTGGTGGTCGAACACGAAGTCGCGCAGGCCCCAGCCGAGGAAGGCCGGCCGGTCGGCGAACGACGGCAGCGCCTTGCCGGCACGCTCCAGCAGCGACCACGCCTTGTCGGCCGGCGACAGCGGGATGTCCTGCATGAAGCGGATGGTGCTGATGCGGTTGGCCCAGCTGTTGTACGGCGACACGTAGGCGCGGCGCACGTCGGCCGGCATCTTCCGCTCCACGCCCAGCCACGAGGCACCGGAGGAGAACGCGTTGAAGGTCCGGATGATCCACTCGCCGATCTTCCAGTGGCGGCCCAGCGCGATCTGCCACGGCATCTTCTTCGCCGCCGGCATCGGGAATGCAGCGGTATTGAGCACCACCAGGCGCTTGACCTGGTCGTGGTGCGACAGCGCCCAGCCGAAACCGATCATGCCGCCCCAGTCGTGCACCGCCAGGGTCACCGGACCGGTGATGCCCAGGTGCTTGAGCAGCGCATCGAGGTCGTCCACGCGCGACTGCAGCGTGTACTCGTAGCGGCTGTCATCGGGCTTGTCCGACAGGCCCATGCCGATGTGGTCCGGCACGATGCAGCGGTACGTGTCCGACAGGCCGGCGACCAGCGTGCGCCAGTAATAGCTCCACGACGGGTTGCCATGCACCATCACCACCACCTCGCCGTCGCGCGGGCCTTCGTCGAGATAGTTCATCGACAGGCCGGGGCGTACCTCGAAGCGCTGCGGGTGGGCGGGGTAACCGGGAAGCTGGGACATCGGATCGCACCTGTAGAAAGGGCCGGTAAACCGGCCCTTGAACACTTGGAAAAATCATCGCTGCCCGTCGTGCAGCAGGTCAGCGGTGACTCTTTTACCAGACCACTTCAGCCATCGAGCAGTTCAGGCCCGAGCCGATACCCAGAAGCGCGATGCGATCGCCCTTCTTCAGCTTGCCCAGCTGCTTGAGCTTGCTCAGCACGATCGGCACCGAGGCCGGGCCGATGTTGCCGTGCTCGCCGAAGATGGTCATCACCTTCTTCGGGTCGATGCCGAAGTTCTTGATGAACGCGGCGGTGTGCGGCTGGCTGACCTGGTGGATCACGAACTGGTCCAGCTCTTCCACGGCCCAGCCCAAGGCGATCTTGGCAGCGGTGAAGGTCTTCTGTGCCAGCTTGATGCCTTCGATCAGCAGCAGGCGGGTGTCGGTGACCATGCGGTCCAGGTTGCCCAGGCACAGCTGGTTCCACTCGGTGGCCGAGCGCGTCACGCCGCCCTTGTAGCGCGGCGCGTCCGGCACCAGCTCCGAGCGCGCCATCACCATCGCCGCGGCACCCGAACCGGTGGTCAGGGCGGCCAGCTCGTTGCGGAAATCGTCAGCGGTGACGTCCGGGGCGGTCATGCGCTCCAGGGTCTTCTCGTACACCAGGTTGGCGGTCTCGCCGTCCACCACCAGCGCGTAGTCGATGTCGCCGCGCTCGATCATGCGCGCGGCGATATCCATGCCGTTGATGAAGGCCAGGCAGGCATTGGCGACGTCGAAGGTCATGCACTCGTCGCTGACGCCGAGGTTGCCCGAGACGATGGAAGCCGTGGACGGCTCCAGGTAGTCGCGGCTGACCGAGGTGTTGACCAGCAGGCCAACCTGCGTCGCATTGATGCCTGCGTCTTCCAGTGCCTTGCGGCCTGCCATGGTGGCAGCGTCGGACGCCAGCACGCCGTTGTCCCACAGGCGGCGCGCGTGGATGCCGGCGATGTCGCCGAGCACGTCGGTGCGGATACCCAGGCGATCCAACGTCGGCTGCAGGCGTTCGTTGATTTCCTTGGTGGTCAGCGTATGCGGCGCGTCGACGTGTGCCAGGCCGGCGATCGAGACATTCTTGAAGAGCATCGAGGTTAGCGCCAAGGCTCAGGCAAAAGGGGGCGCTATTCTATAACCCCCGGGGCCTTCACCGCATCTTTACGAATTCAGCCTTGGCCGTATGGTGAAGCGTTCAGCGCGGCGGGCACTGGAATGCGGCGAAGCGCTGGCTGCCATCGGCCGGGGCCGCGGCGGCCTGCACGGCATTGGCGCCGGCGCTCGGGGCCTCGTTGCGGGCCAGGGTTTCCAGCTCTTCCTGCACGCGCAGCGGGTTGCGGTTGTAGAAGCCGACCTTGCTCTTCACGGTCACCACCACCTCGCCCTTGGCAATGCAGCCAGCGGGAACCGGGCCTGCCGGCAGCACGCGGGTCGCCTTGCCGGCCGGTTCGATCGGCACCCAGGTACAGGCGGTGACGGTGAGCAGCAGGGAGGAAAGCAGCAGAACGCGCATGGGCAGATCCTGGAAGGGTATGGAGGGATTCTGCCTGAACCGCCTGAATCGGGGGTAGCCGGTGGGGGAACGGATCCCCCGCAGGGGGTTGTGACCCCGCCTTCGGGTCACGGCGTTGCCGGCCAGCGGCCGGCACTACCAGAGCAAGGTTGCCGGCCAGCGGCCGGCACTACCTGGGGAGGCCTGCCCGCGGGGGCGGGCAGGCGCATCCCTCATTTCTTGACCGGGTTGCCTTCGGCGTCGATCACCGTCACCTCGCCCAGGTTCAGCGCACGCACGGCCGCTTCGGTCTGCTTGAGATCACCCACCACCACCCAGGTCAGCGCCTGTGGCTTGATCTCGGCGGCGGCCTGCTGCACCTGCGCCGGGGTCATCGCCTCGATCTCGGCCTTGCGACGCAGCACGTAGTCGTCCGGACGCTTGAACTGCACGATCGAACCGATGGTCGAGGCGACCGCGCTGGCGGTCTCGTAGGCACCGGGCAGGCTGAGGGTCTGGATGTTGCGGATGCGGTTGACCTCGGCGGCGGTGGCCGGCTTGCTGCCATCGGCGAACGCGGCGATTTCCTTGCGCATTTCCGCCATCGCCGGGCCGGTCTTGTCGATCTGCACCGGCGCGCTGGCCATCCACGGGCGCTGGCCCACCGAGTTGATCGCGCTGCTGCGCGCACCGTATGACCAGTGCTTGTCCTCACGCAGGTTCATGTTCAGGCGCGAGGTGAAGTCGCCGCCGATCACGCCGTTGGCAATATCGAAGCGGGTCGAGCTGGTGGCGCTGGACGGCGCCACCACCTGCCCTGCGAACAGGTTGGCCTGCACCGCACCCGGCTGGTCGATCAGGAACACGCGCGGGCCCTTCGGCAATGCCACATCGGTGGCGGCCTTCACCTGCGGGGCGTCGCCCGCAGCCTTCCAGTCGCCCAGCTGCTTGTCCAGCAGCGGCACGATCTCGGCCAGGGTGGTGTCACCGACCACGATCAGGGTGCCGTTCTGCGGCCGCAGCCAGTCGTGGTGGAAGTCGACCAGGTCTTCGCGGGTCAGGCCGTTGATCGCTGCTTCGTCACCGCTGCCGGTGAACGGAATGGCATACGGGTGGCCCTTGCCGTACAGCAGCGGCGGCAGCACGCGCATCGCCACCGCACCCGGGTTGACCTTCTCCTGCTGGATGCCGGCAATCCAGCTCGCCTTGACCCGGTCGATCTCGCCCTGCTCGAAGCGCGGTTCGCGCAGCAGGTCCCGATACAGCGCCAGCGACGGTGCCAGGTTTTCCTTCAGCGCCGACAGGTCCACGCTCATGGAGTCCAGGCCGGCCGAGGCATCCAAGCTGGCGCCCAGTGCGTCTGCGGCATCGGCGAAGGCCAGCGAGCCGAGCTTGCCGGCGCCTTCGGTCATCAGGCTCATGGTGAAGTTGGCGGTGCCCGGCTTGCGGCCCTGGTCGGCGCTGAAGCCACCCGGGAACTGGTAGCTGAACTGCACCACCGGAATCTCGTGGCGCTCGGCCAGGATCACCTGGGTGCCGTTCTTCAGCGTGGCGCGCTGCAGCGCCGGGAACTTCAGCTGCGGGAACTCGCGGGTCTGCGGTACGCCGGCCTTGCGGTCCACCTGCTCGGGCAGCGTGCTGTACTTGGGGTCCACCGCCGGCACGTTGAACGGCTTCGGCGCCTGGCTCGGGTCTTCCTTCAGCGCCACGCGCTCACCCGGTGCAATCACCAGGGTGTGGCTGCCCTTGTCCAGCCACTGCGCGCCCAGACGGCTCAGATCAGCAGCACTGGCCTTCTCGATGTTGGCCAGCGAGGTGCGGAAGCAGCCCGGGTCGCCGGTGAACACCGCGCACTCGGCCAGTGCGCCGGCCTTGCCGCCGAAGCCGCCGATGCGTTCGATGCCGCGGATGAAACCGGCGCGGGCACCGGTCTTGGCGCGTTCCAGCTCGGCCGCGGTCGGGCCCTGCTTGATCAGCCGGTCCAGTTCCTCGTCGATGATCTTCTCGACCTTGGCAGGGTCCTGGCCCTGCTTGACCGTCGCCATGATCACGAAGTTCGAACCCAGCTGCGACGTCGACAGGCCTGCCGCGATGCTGTCCACCAGCTTGTCCTGGTGCTGCAGGCGCTGGCTCAGCCGCGAGGACTTGGCGCCGCCCAGTACCTGCGCGAACAGCTGCAGCTGATCGACCTCGGTGGTACCGACCTGCGGCACGTTCCAGGCGCGGTAGATACGCGCCTGCGGCACCTTGTCGGTCATCGTCTCGCGCGTATCGGTGCTGCGCTTGGCCACGTTCACCGCCGGCTGCGCCATGGTCGGGCCGGCCGGGATGCTGCCGAAGTACTTGCCAACCTTTTCCTTGGCGGTGGCCAGGTCGATGTCGCCAGCCAGCACCAGCACGGCGTTGTTCGGGCCGTACCAGGTGCGGAACCAGGTCTTCACGTCATCCAGCGACGCCGCGTTCAGATCGTTCATCGAACCGATCACGCCGTGGTGGTACGGGTGGCCAACTGGATACAGCGCCTTGTTGAGCTGGTCCCAGGCCTGGCCGTAGGGCTGGTTCTCGCCCTGGCGCTTCTCGTTCTGCACCACGCCACGCTGCTCGTCCAGCGCCGCCTGGTCGATCGCACCGACCAGATGGCCCATGCGATCCGATTCCATCCACAGCGCCATGTCCAGCGCAGTGGTGGGCACGTTCTCGAAGTAGTTGGTGCGATCGGTATTGGTGGTGCCGTTCTGGTTGGTGGCGCCGACCTGCTTGAACGGCTCGAAGAATTCGCCGTCGTGGTTTTCGCTGCCCTGGAACATCAGGTGTTCGAACAGGTGCGCGAAGCCGGTGCGGCCGGCCGGTTCGTCCTTGCTGCCGACGTGATACCAGACGTTGACCGCGACGATCGGCGCCTTGCGATCGGTGTGCACGATCACGCGCAGGCCGTTGGGCAGGGTGAACTGCTCATACGGGATATCGACCTTGGCCGGTGCGGCCGGCTTTGCCGCCAACGCATGGGAAGGCACAAGCGTGCCCAGGGCGGTGCTGAGGGCAACGGCCAGCAGCGCAGTGCGCGGGCGAAGGGCGAGAGACATATCCGGATCCTTGGTCACATAGGTGAACCCCGATCCTAGCGTGCGCGCGCAACGGCAGGAATCGGTCGCCAGTCACTGGGGGTGTTTGCCCCTGTGCGCCATCCGCAGCGCCGATCTGCCCTGTCCGAGCCGTCACAAGCACCCGCCAGCAACGTCCGGACAGTGTCCGCAGCACATCGAATGGACAGGTGTCCGCCCGCCGGACACTTTTCGATGACCATAAAACCCTTGCAAATCAATAATTAAAAGTTGGCACGGGGATTGCTTGGTACTTCCTGCACCAGGAAGGGCTTCAGACAAAAGCTGACTGAAGACTGAACAAACGCAGGAAATCGAAAATTTTCCTTGCAAGCCCAGAATTGGTGTACTACCTTACTACCACACCACTGATCACCAACACTAAACAGGCCCCGTCATGAACGCCAAGACCATTGCCATCGCCATCGCCCTGATCGCCGGCACCGCGGTTGTTTCGTCGGTGCAGGCCTCCGAATCCATCAAGACCCTGTCCACCGTGCAGGTTCGCCCGGCCGCCGACCAGCTGGCCCAGCAGGCCTGGGAACAGGCCAGCGGCATCCCGACCCTGGCCACCGTGGAAGTGCGCCCAAGTGCCGACCAGCTGGCCGAGCGCAGCGGCTACGTCGCCGCCCCGGTCGCCGCCGCGATGCCGATCACCACCCTGGCCTCGGTGGAAGTGCGCCCGAGCCTGGAACAGCGCGTCGCCCTGGCCGCCGAACTGGAAGCCCAGCGCTACGCCGCGACCCTGGCTGCCGCCGCCACCAGCGTCGCCAACCAGGTGATCGTCAACCTGCCGGCCCTGCAGGTGCGTCCGAGCGCCGCCGACCTGCAGGCCCTGGCCACCGAAACCGCCCAGGTCCTGCTGCGCCCGTAAGCGGTGCCGCCCTGCCTCGCGCAGGGCGTGCGCCGTAAAGGCGGCGGTCGTCGCAGGTACACTGCGCCGATGAATGCCGCGCCCCAGTTCCACGTGATCCTGTTCCAACCGGAAATCCCGCCCAACACGGGCAATGTGATCCGGCTCTGCGCCAACACCGGCGCGCAGCTGCACCTGGTCGAGCCGCTCGGCTTCGCACTGGAAGACAAGCAGCTCAAGCGCGCCGGCCTGGACTACCACGAGTATTCGCGCCTGCAGGTGCACCCCGACCTGGACACCGCGCTGGCGCGGATCGCACCGAAGCGGTTGTTCGCCCTCAGTACGCGTGCCAGCGTCCGCTATGACAGCGTGGCGTTCGAAGACGGTGATGCCTTCCTGTTCGGCCCGGAAAGCCGCGGCCTGCCGCAGGACGTGCTCGATGCCTTGCCCGATGGCCGCCGCCTGCGCCTGCCGATGCGGCCGGACAACCGCAGCCTCAATCTTTCCAACACCGTTGCCGTGGTGATGTACGAAGCGTGGCGGCAGCATGGGTTTGCCGGCGGCGCGTAACGCCACGCGTCTCTCTTCTGCCTGGTCGTTGCTGTGGCGGGCGCATGCGCTCATGGGCGTTACTTTTCTTTCCGCGCGGAAAGAAAAGTAACCAAAAGAAACGCGCCGCCATCCGCGAGCCGGTGCTGCGCACCGGTGCCCTGCGCTCCTCGGCCCGCCGGGGGACGGCGCGGAACTCGCTGCGCTCAGACACCCGCGCCTCTTCGCCCCCGCCGGACCTGCGGTGCTCGGCTCGCTTCAAGGCGGACCCAACAGCCGCGCGGTACAGGCTGTCCTTGAACCCATCTCGGTACGGTGCGCGGTTCGGTACACCGATCGCTCGCCTGCGAATACGCTACTGGGCAATGCCGGCCAGCGGCCGGCACTACCAACTCAATGCCGGCCAGCGGCCGGCACTACCGGTGCACTCAGAACGCGTTGATGCCGGTCAGTTCGCGGCCGATCACCAGCTGGTGCACGGTCTCGGTGCCTTCATAGGTGATCACCGATTCGAGGTTCAGCGCGTGGCGGATCGCCACGTGTTCGGTGGTGATGCCGGCGCCACCCAGCAGGTCACGGCATTCGCGGGCGATGTCGATCGCCATGCGGCAGTTGTTCCACTTGGCCAGGCTGACCTGCTGCGGCTGCAGCTGGCCGGCTTCCTTCAGGCGGCCCACCTGCAGGGCCAGCAGCTGCGCGGTGGTGATGCGGCGGGCCATCTCGGCCAGCTTGATCTGCGCGCTCTGCGTGGCCGCCAGCGGGCGACCGAACAGCACGCGCTCCTTGGCATAACCCAGTGCTTCATCCAGGCAGGCAATCGCCGCACCGATCGGGCCCCAGCTGATGCCATAGCGGGCCTGGGTCAGGCAGCCCAGCGGCCCCTTCAGGCCCTTCACGTTCGGCAGCCGGTGGCTGTCAGGCACGCGCACGTCATCGAAGAACAGCGCCCCGGTCAGCGATGCGCGCAGGCTCATCTTGTGCTTGATCTCCTGCGTGGTGAAGCCGGCCATGCCCTTTTCCAGCACGAAACCCTGGATGCCGTCCTCGGTCTGCGCCCAGACGATGGCCAGGTCGGCCACCGGGCCGCTGGTGATCCACATCTTGCTGCCGCTGATGCGCCAGTCGCTGCCGTCACGCACCGCGCGGGTCTTCATGCTGGCCGGATCGGAACCCCCATGCGCCTCGGTCAGGCCGAAGCAGCCGATCAGTTCGCCGCGCGCCATCGCCGGCAGCCACTGCTGGCGCTGTTCCTCGCTGCCATAGGCGTAGATCGGGTACATGCACAGCGAGCTCTGCACCGAGACGAAGCTGCGCAGGCCCGAATCGCCGCGCTCCAGCTCCTGGCAGATCAGGCCGTAGCTGACCGCGCCGAGGCCACCACCGCCGTACTCGGTCGGCAGGGTCGCACCGAGCAGGCCCAGTGACGCGATCTCCGGCACCAGTTCATCGGGGAAGCGGGCCTGGTCGAAGGCATCGCCGATGATCGGCAGCACGCGCTCGTTGGTGAAACGGGCGACGCTCTCCTGCACCGCGCGCTCTTCCTCGTTGAGCAGGGAACGGACATCGAACAGATCGTACGGATGCAAAGCCATGGCACTCACGCGCAGTCAGGACCGGGCCATTGTCGGTCATCCGCAAGCATCGCGTCTGGTAGGTGTGGACCTTGGTCCACACGGATGCAGGTCCGGGCGGTGAAACAATGTGCCAACCAAGGTTGGCACCTACCCGGCCACGAGCATTACGCTGCACCGCAGCAATCATGACGTGAACATCGGCGATCTAGCTCGATCACGCGCGTCCCGGTACCCTGACACATTCAAACAACCGTTTCGCCCGTGGCCGCACGCGCGATTCCCAGGCACCGCCGGTGGCCCCGATGCCGGCCCTACCCACGAGTCATGCAATCGATGAGCGCTGAAGCCAACGCCCTGCCCCCGCGTGAAGTAATGGAATTCGACGTGGTGATCGTCGGCGCCGGCCCCGCCGGCCTGGCCACCGCGATCCGCCTGCGCCAGCGCGCGATCGAAGCCGGCCGCGAATTGTCGGTGTGCGTGCTGGAGAAGGGGTCCGAACCAGGCGCGCACGTGCTGTCCGGCGCGGTGATGGATCCGCGCGCGCTGACCGAACTGTTCCCGGACTGGGCCGAGCGTGGCGCACCACTGAAGCAGAAGGTCACCCGCGACGAATTCCTGTTCCTCAGCGAAACCGGCGCACGCAGCACGCCCAACGCGCTGCTGCCGGAGTGCTTCCACAACGAAGGCAACTACATCATCAGCCTGGGCGAAGTGACCCGCTGGCTGGCGCAGCAGGCCGAGGCGCTGGAAGTAGCGATCTTCCCGGGCTTTGCCGCCGCCGAAGTGCTGTATGGCGACAACGGTGAAGTGATCGGCGTGGCGACCGGCGACATGGGCATCGAGAAGGACGGCAGCATCGGCCCGGCCTTCGAGCGCGGCATGGCGCTGCACGCCAGGTACACGATCTTCGCCGAAGGCGCACGCGGCCACCTGGGCCGCCAGCTGATCGCCCGCTACAAACTCGACGAAGGCAAGGATCCGCAGGCCTACGGCATCGGCGTCAAGGAGCTGTGGCAGATCGACCCGGCCAAGCATGAGCCGGGCCTGGTGGTGCATGCCGCCGGCTGGCCGCTGGACAGCGACACCTACGGCGGCGCGTTCCTGTACCACGCCGACGGCGGCAAGGTCGCCATCGGCTACGTGGTCGGCCTGGACTACAGGAACCCGTGGCTGAGCCCGTTTGAAGAGTTCCAGCGCTTCAAGACCCACCCGTCCATCCGCAAGCACCTGGAAGGCGGCACCCGCATCGGCTACGGCGCGCGCGCGATCACTGCCGGCGGTCTGCTGTCGCTGCCGAAGACCGTGTTCCCCGGTGGCGCGCTGGTCGGCTGCGAGGCCGGCTACCTCAACGCCAGCCGCATCAAGGGCAGCCACGCCGCGATCAAGACCGGCATGCTGTGTGCCGACGCCGCGTTCGATGCACTGGCCGCCGACCGCCAGCACGATGAACTGAGTGCCTACCCGACGGCGTTCGAAGCCAGCTGGCTGTTCACCGAACTGCAGCAGGCCAAGAACTTCAAGCAGTGGTTCAAGAAGGGCCAGACCGTGGCCACGCTGATGACCGGCGTGGAGCAGTGGCTGCTTCCCAAGCTGGGCGTGCGCAACCCGCCGTGGACCCTGCACCGCACCCAGCCCGACCACGCCTGCCTGGAACCGGCCGCCAAGCACACCCGCATCGCCTACCCGAAGCCGGATGGCGTGCTGACCTTCGACCGGCTCAGCTCGGTGTTCCTGAGCAGCACCAACCACGACGAGAACCAGCCCAGCCACCTGACGCTGAAGGACCCGAGCATTCCGGTGAAGGTGAACCTGGCCGAGTACGCAGGCCCGGAAGCGCGCTACTGCCCGGCCGGCGTGTACGAGTTCGTCGGCGAAGCCGACAGCGCGCGCCTGCAGATCAACGCGCAGAACTGCGTGCACTGCAAGACCTGCGACATCAAGGACCCCACCCAGAACATCGTGTGGGTGACCCCGCAGGGCGGCGGCGGCCCGAACTACTCGGGCATGTGAACGCCACGGGCTGCGACCGAGCGTCGCAGCCCGTCGCTTGCCACGCACCGCTATCCTGCCCGCCCATGCGTGCATCATTCCTGCTCATCGCTGTTGCCGTGGCCCTGGCCGCCACGGCCTGCCAGCGCCCGCCTGCAGCGCCCGCCACGCCGGAACAGGCGCAGCAGCAGGCCATGCAACGCGCGTTCGAGTTGTGTGCCGGCTGCCACACCGTGCAGCCTGGCGGCATCCACCGCTTCGGCCCGAACCTGCACGGCGTGATCGGCCGGCGCGCCGGCAGCCTGCCCGACTACGGCTATTCCGACGGCATGCGCCGCGCCGACATCACCTGGTCCGCGCAGACCCTGGATGCGTTCCTGCAGTCGCCCACCCATGTTGTACCGGGCACACGCATGTACAACGCCTTCCCCAGCGCCGAACGCCGTGCGCTGGTGATCGCCTACCTGCAGCAGCAGTCGGCTCAGTGAGCCAGGCGCTGCAACTGCTGTTGCAGCCGCGCCACGAATGCCGCCACCGCGGTGAACAACGGCACCGGATCGGTCTCGGCCGCATCCTGCAGGCGCTCGACCAGGGCATTGGCCTGCGCGGCCAGCACCGTCGCTCCCACCGCGCCCAAGCCACCGGCCTGGCGATGCAGGTGCAGCGCGGCAGCCTCACGGTCGCCGGCCTCCAGCGCGCGCTGCACAGCGGCCAGGTCACCTGCACTGGCCTGCAGCAGGCTGTCGCGCAACTGCTCGGCCACCGCACGTGAGCCGAAGCGCCGCTGTAGGCTGTCCAGATCGGGCAGCGTCCTGTCATCGACGGCAGCGGACTCGGCCAGCGGCTCCTCGAACCGTTGCCCCTGCGCCTGCGGCAACCAGCGCAGCAGTGCCGCGCGCAGTGTCGCCAATGACAATGGCTTGGCCAGCACCTCATCCATCCCGGCTTCACGGCAACGACGTGCATCGTCGTCCAGCACGCTGGCGGTCAGCGCCAGTACGGTCAGCCGCGGCTGGCCGTTGCGGCCTTCGCGTTCGCGCAGCAGGCGGGTGAAGGCGAAACCATCCAGTACCGGCATCCGGCAATCGGTAATGACCAGATCAAAGTGCTCCGATGCCAGGCGATCCAGCCCCTGCTGGCCATCGCCGACCAGCACATGCGGTACACCCAGTTGCTGCAGCCGCCAGGCCATCATCGCCTGGTTGGTCGGATGATCTTCGATCACCAGCACGCGTGCCTGGCGCAGCGCCGGCGGCAGCAGCGCCGCCTGTTCCTGCTCGGCGACCAGCGCTTCAACATCACTGCTGCCGGCTTCCACCAGCGACAGCCGCACCTCGGCGCGGGTGCCCTCGCCCAGCGTGCTGTGCAGTTCCAGCTCGCCGTCCATCATCTGCACCAGGCGCTGGCAGATGCTCAGGCCCAGGCCGGTTCCACCGTGGTCGCGCTGGATGTACGCACCGGCCTGGGTAAACGGCGCAAACAGGTGCTGCAGCTGTTCCGGTGCGATGCCGATGCCGGTATCGGTGACGCTCAGGCACAGCGGCTGGCTGCCGTCTTCGGCGGTCGGCCCCAGCACTTCCAGCTGCAGCCGCACTTCGCCGCGCACGGTGAACTTGATGGCGTTGCTGAGCAGGTTGAACACGATCTGGCGCAGGCGCACGCCATCCACTTCGTGCGCGGCTGCCAGCTGCGGATCAATCTGCACGTGCAGGTCCAGCCCACGTGCACTGGCCTGCGCCGACAACAACCGGCACACGCTTTCCAGCAACGGCCGCAGCGGCTGCGGTACCGGCTCCAGCCGCAATGCGTTGGCCTCCAGCCGCGAGTAGTCAAGGATGTCGTCAAGGATCTGCCGGAGCATCTGCGCCGAATCCTCGATCACGCCAAGGATGCGTTTCTGTTCTGCATCCAGCGGTGAGTGCGCCAGCACTTCCAGCATCCCCAGCACGCCACTCATCGGCGTGCGGATCTCATGGCTCATGGTGGCCAGGAAGCGGGATTTCGCCTCGGCCGCCTGCTCGGCCTCGGCCTTGGCTGCGGTCAGGGCATCCGCTTGTGCACGAGCCTCGCTGGCATCCACCCAGTAGCCACTCCAGGTCACCACACCGGCTTCGGCGGCATAGGGTTGCGCCTGGGTGCGCACCCAACGCGGGCCTGCTCCATTGCCCCGCAGGCGGAATTCCAGCATGAGCGGTGCGAACTGGTGCGCGGCCTGTTCGACCGCCTGCAGGATGCGCGCGCGATCGTCCTCTTCGACGCGTTCCAGCAACATTGTGGCGTCCTGCTCAGCCTGCTGCCGGGTGATCCCGAACAGCGCCTGGAGGTCACCGGCAATGAACGGGAAGCGGAGCGTGCCATCAACCTCGCGACGGGCCTGGTAGACCACGGCAGGCAGGTTGTCGGTCACTTCGGCCAGGCGCTGCTCCAGCTGGCGGCGCCCGGCCACCTCGCGGCGCAGGCGCCAGTAGCCGATGCCATGCACCAGCAGCGCGGTCAGCAGCACCAGCAGCAGCGGTACACCCCAGCGCAGCGTGCTTCGCCAGTCGATGCCGTTGTGGTACTCCACCGCCAGCCAGTCGCCGCGCAGCGCTTCGCGCTCGCGTGGCGTCATCTGCAGCAGCAAGCGATCGAAGGTCGTGGCGAGCGCCGCATGCCGGCGCTCCACGGCCAGTGCCAGCTGGTCGTTGAAGCCCGCGGGCGCGGCAACCTGCAGGCGCCCCGGGAAACGCGTGCGCAGCAGGTGGTCGACCAGGGCCAGATTGCCCACGTAGGCGTCGGCCTCGCCATCGATCAGGCGTTGCATGGCCTGTTCGGCACTGCGCGCGGCGACGATCCTGGCCTGCGGCGCCTGCTGCAGCACGTAACCGCGTACGCGCTCCGGATCCGACAGCAGTACGCGCTTGTCCTGGAGGTCGGACAGGCCCAGCAGCGCCGGGCTGTCGTGGCGGCTGACGATCACGTTCGGCACGCTGATGAAGGGTTGGCTGTACACCCAGTCCGGGCCCAGATAGTGCGAATCGACCGGAATGCCCATCACCGCCTGCAACTCGCCGCGGCGCGCCTTCTCGCGCACCTCGTACCAGTCATGGCTGTTCTGCGCCTGCAGGTTGGCACCGGCCTGCATCAGCCGCGCCAGGTACTCGCTGGCCAGGCCGCTGGGCCTGCCATCCTCGTCAGCGAACGACAATGGGGCGGCGTTCGGCGCGAAGCCGATCTTCAACGGCTGTTGCAGAACCCGCTTCTCGGCCTGGCTGAGCGCCAGCTGCGCCGATGCCGACCACTGCGGCAGGGGCAGCCAGCGTTGTGCCAGTGCATCGCGCTGGGCCTGGCTGGTCGCGGCCAGCGCCAGGTCCAGCGCTTCGGCCAGCGGTTGCTTGCTGTTGGGAACGCCGAAGTGCATCCGTTCGGGGGGCAGGTCGCTCGGACGCAGCAGGACGACACCCTGCAGGTGCTGGCGTGCGATCAGTTCGGTGGCAACGTAGGCATTGCCTATGTAGACATCAGCTTTGTCGTCTCTGACCATCTGCAGCGCAGCCAATGAGCTGTTTGCGACAAGCTGCACCGCACGCGGGAAACGTGCCCGCACCTGCGGTCCGGTCAGGAAATCCTGCTCGATGACCACCCGCAATCCGTCCAGGTCGGGCATGTTCGAAGCACGCAGATCGCCCGGCCTCCCCACCAGCGCCAACGGCGCCTCGCCATAGGCAGCGGTATAGACCATGCACTGGGTGCGGTCGGCACTGAGACCGACATTCATTACCACGTCGATCTCGCCACGACAGGCCGCATCCAGCACGGATGTCCAGTCGGAATAACGCCTCGCCTCGACCTTCACACCCAGCTGACGGGCGAGAAGCGACAGATAATCCGGCCCCAGGCCAACCTGGTGGCCATCACGGAGGGACTCGAACGGCGGCCAGCCGCTGTCATACTGGCCCACGACGATGCTTGGATGGGCGGCGAGGTACTCGCGCTGCAGGGGACTGAGCGGCAACAGCCCGGGCACTGCCTGTGCCAGCGCCACGGGCAGCACCAGCACGGCCAGCAGCAGGACCAGCCCGCGAACAGCCCAGCTACGCATCGGCGTCGATCTCCTAGAATCCTGACAGGGCCGCGATGGTCGCGGCCCGGCTTGCCCGGTGGCCATACTAGAGCAATGAGCTTGCGCATCATCATCGCAGACGACCACCCTGTGGTCCGTATCGGTACCCGCGCCGTCATCGAATCGAGCGGGGTCGGCCGCGTGGTCGGCGAGGCTGACAGCGCGCAGGCGCTGATGGCCCTGCTCGGCAGCCAACCCTGCGACCTGCTGGTGACCGACTATTCCATGCCGGGCAGCCCACAGGCCGACGGCTTCGCCATGATCGGCATGATCCGCCGCCGCTTCCCCGACCTGCCGGTGCTGATGCTCAGCGTCTCCAACAACCTGGCGATCCTGCGCATGGTGCTCGACAGCGGCGTGCTCGGCCTGGTCGACAAGAGCTCGTCGATGGACGAACTGCCGCAGGCCATCCAGGCGGTCTATCGGGGCCAGCCCTACATCAGCCGGAGCCTGCGTGAGCGGGTCGAGGCTGCGGGCAGCTGGCGCATGCGCGAGGGCGACGGCAAGCCGTTGTCGCCACGCGAGGTGGAAGTGCTGCGGCTGCTCGGCACCGGCATGACGGTGAAGGAGATCTCGCTGCAGCTGCACAAGAGCGTCAGCACCATCAGCCGGCAGAAAGGCGACGCCATGCTCAAACTGGGCCTGAAGGGCGACGCCGAACTGTTCGACTACCTGCGCGACGGCAAGATCTGAGAACCAGATCACACTGTGAGGGGATCTGTCACCGCCCTCTTTGACCGGCCGTCGTTCTGTGCCAAGATGACCCGGCATGGGTTTTCAATGCGAGGTCGAAGGAATCGACCGGCTCATGTCCTCGCTCCCGTCCCAGGTGGATGGGGTGCGGTTTCCTGCCGGCCGTCTGGCCCGGCAACGCTGACCATGGAGAGGCGCATGCATCACCCCCCCGAGCCATGTTGGACCCTGCCGTTGCGGCCCCTGCGCGCATTCGCGGCGTGCCTGCTCGTCTCTCTTTCCGCTGCGGCCTGCAGCGCCGCCGATCCGGCCCCCTCGTCCTCCCAGCCTGGCGCTCCCGTGCAGGCTGCCGATGCGCCCCGACAGGATGTTGCCCCGATGCAGAACACCTCTCCCGACACCGCCGTCACCCCGCCCGACGCGCCGACCGTGATGTATTTCACCTACCAGGTGGACGGTGATGGCGCGACCTCCTACGAGGTCCAGAACGGCAGCGTGGCGACCTTCTGGTTCGGCCACACCTTCACCCTCGATGGCACCACGTATTACACGGGTTTCTCCTGGGATACCCGCGAGCACTACGGCAAGCCGGGCGAGCAGTCGCCGGCCGGTCCGGATGATCGCGCCAACCTCGCCGAGGCCACTTTCGTGCTGGCCGGCGCCGACGCGAAGAAGCCATGGAAGTTCCGCGGCCAGGAATGGACCATCGGCGCGCTGGGCGCGTACGACAAGGCCGACGATGTCGATACCCGGCGCAAGCCGCTTGAACATCGCACCGCCGACGGTCGCCTGCTGCTGGCGGTGCCGACCAGCAGCTTCGACCGCGGCATCAGCAGCACCGGCTATGCACTGCTGCTGTTCAACCCCAAGCGCAGCGAAGACGACGTGGACAGCAAGGTCTGGCGCTATGTCGGCTCGGTGCGTACGGGCGAGGACAACAGCGCCGCCTGCGACGAAGGCAACGTAATGCCCTGCACCGACAGCGATGGCGAACTGGCCTTCGCTGCCGACGGCAACGGCCTGCCGCGACTGACCGTGACCTTCAAGGGCACCACCATCGAAGGCCCCGGCAAGACCCGTGCGCTGGGTGCCGGCGACGCCGTGCACTACACCTTCGACAGCGCGACCCAGCAGTACGTCGCGCCCTGATAGCACCCGCCCACGCGCGGGTTTCCTGTTGACCGACATGTTCTTGACTCACGGATGAGTCCGGTTGGCGATTCGCGGCATGCGCCGCTCCATCAACCCCGAGGAAAACGTCATGGCACAGCATGACTACAGCAGAAAGGAAGTCCTGGACATCGTCGAGCAGGTCGCCCGGCAGAAAGGCCTTCCGGTCGATGACTTCATGCGCTTCGCGCACATCGAGACCGGCGGCACCTTCAACGAGCGCGCCCACAACACCTCGTCCGGCGCCAAGGGCCTGTTCCAGTTCGTGCCCGGCTCCGCGCGCCAGTACCACCTGACCGGCCACGAGTTCGACCCGACCCGCAACACCGAAGCGGCCGCAAAGATGTACCAGGACAACCTGGACTCGATGGCACGCCGCAACGAGCGCACCGGCCACCCGTACCTGTCCGGAGGCAGTACGCCGACCGGCCTGGACCTGTACCTGGCCCACCAGCAGGGCAGCGCCGGCTATGGCTCGGTGCAGACCGCGATTGCCACCGGCACCTTCGGCGTGGTCCGCAACGGCCACGGCGAAGAGATCAACATGCGCCGCAACGTGCTGAACCAGATCGGTTCCGACGCGAAGGCGCTGACCGGCCACACCCTGGCCGAGATGCGCGGCATGAACGATGGCGAACTGGCGCGGGCGTTCTCCAGCTACTACATCCACAAGTACGCGGCGATCAGCATTCCGGAAAAGAACATCGCCCCGCAGACAGTGGCGCCGGGCCAAAGCCAGGCCCCGGCAGCGCCTGCACAGGCCAGCGCAGCCGTGGCGGCGGGTGCAGCCACGCTGGCGGCAACCACAGCGGCGGCTACCGCGCCGAAGCCGGGCATCGAACTGCACGCCGCCTACGAGGCCGGCGTGAAGTACGACCACGTGAAGTACGCCATCAACATTCCGGGTCACGCGCTGTACGTACCGGGCAAGACCGGCAAGAACGTGGAGCAGGGTTACATCGACTGTTCCGGCTGGGTCGGCACGCTGCAGAACCGCACCATGGACGAGATCAACCAGAAGGCCGGGCATGCGGTCTTCAGCAAGGCCGATCGTATCGACCTGGGCAACCTGGGTTCCGGCGGCATCGTGCGCAAGGCATTCGACCAGTCCGGCGTGCTGCTTGACCGCGACGCGATCCTCAAGCCCGGTGCGCTGAAGGAAGGCATGATCATCGGCCTGGATACGGCCAGGACCCGCCACGAGCACTGGAACGGCATCGACCACATCGTGATGGTGGTGCGCGACCCCACCACCGACAAGCTGCTGATCAGCCAGTCCACCGGCAGCAAAGGCGTGCACACCATGCCCGTCGAGGACTACCTCAAGCAGGTGAAGGACCACCCGAACTGGAAGCTGTACGCCTCCGATCCGCTGTCCAAGGCGCGCGACCTGCTGGAAAGCCGCACCCAGTCGCATGAGCAGACCCAGGGTAAGCCTGCCGCCGAGCACAAGGCCGCTGCCACCCCGCACGCCGAACTGTACAAGCAGGGCGCACACAGCGAGGGCGTGCGCACGGTGCAGGAGCAGCTGGGCCACCTGGGCTACGTCGGGGCCGATGGTAAGCCGCTGGTCGAGGATGGCCGCTTCGGCCGCAACACCGACGCGGCGGTGCGCCAGCTGCAGAAGGACAACGGCCTGGTGGCCGACGGCATTGTCGGGGCGAAGACGCTGGAGGCCATCAAGGAAGCCCGCGAGCGCCCGCTGCTGAACGACGAACGGCACCCGCGCAATCCGCTCTTCATCCAGGCCAGCAAGGGTCTGGAACTGTTGCCGGCCGGCACCTTCAAGGATCGCCACGCGCTGGAAAGCGCCGCCGCGGCCCTGACCAAGGAGGCGCACGCCGCCGGCCTGCAGCGCATCGACACGGTGGTGCCCAGCCCGAACGGTGAACGCCTGTTTGCCGTGCAGGGCACGATCGGTGACCCGGCGGCCAGCCGCGTGGCGGTGGAGGCCCGAGCCGCCAGCGAGCAGAGCATCGCGCTCAGCAGCGGTGCCGTGCAGGGCGCGCCGAACGTGCTGCACCAGCAGCAGGACGCGCAGCAGGAACAGGCCCGCCAGACGCAGAAGGCGATGGGCGTCTGAGCCCGCAACGCCTTGGCAGAGAAGGGAGGGCCACGTCCGCGTGGCCTTTTCCCTTTCTGCCAGCTGAGCGGCCGAGGCCGCTTTCAGCCTTGCTTCATGCCGCCTGCCGCTAGATGAATGCGCAAGCCGCACGGTGGACCAGGCAATGTTCCGGCAATGTTGGAACGTCAGCGTGGTCTCCACGGCAGCCGGGGCGCCCGCGCCCTCCCTGCCCAGCGTGGCATGCACCTCACAGGAGAACGAACATGCTCAGTACTTCCACACTCAGCTTCCGTGGTCTGGCGATGGCCCTGGCACTGGTGGCCGGTGTCGCCGTGGTCAGCGATGCCAGCGCGATGTCGAGGAAGGACAAGCGTACCCTGGTCGGTGCCGTGGTCGGTGGCGTGGCCGGCAACCTGCTCTCCAACGGCGATCCTGCGGCCACCGTCGGTGGTGCCGTGGCCGGCGGCGCGATCGGCAACCTGACCACCTCCGACCGCCGCGACCGCCGTTACTACGACAATCGCCGTTACGACGACCGCTACGATCGCCGTTACGACCGTGGCTACTACCGCAGCGGCTACTACGACCGCGGTGATGACCGTCGCTGGCAGCGCGAGCGCTACTACGACAACCGCTACTACCACGACCGCGGTCGCCATCGCGGCTGGTAAGCAGCGCGGCATCTCCCATGCCGATGCACGGACGGGCGGGTCGATGACCCGCCCGTTTGCGTTGGCCGCGTGCATGGCGTTGAATGCGCAGCCTTGGATGTGACTTTCCCCACTGGGGCTTCGGCATGACGTCTTCCTCCCACCGCGTGCAGGGCCTCAACAACGACGAGGTCGCTGCCGACTGGCCACCGATCAGCGCGGCGGACATCGCGTGGCTGCGCCAGCACTACCCGCAGCTGGACGAGCGCAGCCAACCGCACTGGCACAGCCCGCGGCCGCTGTCGGCTGCCGCCATCGTCAACGGCGCGAACGGAGCGGTGTTCGTCAAGCGCCATCACCACAGCGTGCGCAGTGCGGCCTGCCTGGAAGAAGAGCACCACTTCATCGCCCATCTCGCCGCAGCGGGCGTACCGGTGGTGCAGGTGCTGCCAGCGGCCGATGGCCACACGGCGGCCGAACATGGCGAATGGACGTTCGAGCTGCATGCGATCGGCGTCGGCGAGGACCTGTACCGCGACGCCGTGTCGTGGTCGCTGCTGACCGATGTCGCGCAGGCCCGCGAAGGCGGGCGCACACTCGCGCAGCTGCACCGGGCCGCCGCCAGCTACCACGCGCCCCAGCGCAGCACCCATGTGCTGGTCGCGCGCGACGATCTGATCCGTGCCGACGATCCGATCGCGGCCATCAAGGCAGGGCTGCACGAGCGTCCCGGGCTGGCCCGCTACCTCGCGCGCATTCCATGGGAAGCGCAGCTGCAGCGCGACGTGCTGCCGTGGCATGCCGGCCTGGCCGAGCGCCTGCGCGATGAGCCACGGTTGTGGGCGCACAACGACTGGCACGTTTCCAACCTGCTGTGGCGCGATGGGCAGATCAGTACCGTGCTGGATTTCGGCCTGGCCTCGCCCACCAGTGCGCTGTTCGACCTCGCCACGGCGATCGAGCGCAACGCGGTGGCGTGGCTGGAACTGGAGCGCGGCATGGAGGCGGTGCGCATCGATATCGCGCTGGCCCTGCTCGACGGCTACCGCCAGGTGCTGCCGCTGTCGGCGGCACGCGTGCACCTGCTGGCCGACCTGCTGCCGATGGTTCATTTCGACTTCGCACTGTCCGAAGTGGAGTACTTCGAAGGCGTCACCGGCTCGACCGCCAATGCCGACGTCGCGTGGCAGCCCTTCATGCTGGGGCATCCGGCGTGGTTCCACAGCGCGCCGGGACAGGCACTGCTGCAGGCGCTGCACGCGGCGGCGTGACCCGGTTGGCGCACCATTGGGGTCAGATCCCTTTCCTGCGGAAAGGGATCTGACCCCGCAGCCTGGACCCCGCAGCCTGAAGGACGCCGGCTCGCAAATCCGTACCATTTGTAGTGAAATGGTCACCTGAAGCGGGGGTGCCTGGATCTGCCAGGCTGAGAGAGTCCCTTGGAACCTGATCCGGTTTGCACCGGCGTAGGGAGCTTTGAGCCGCAGCCACACCCCCATCATGGGCCCTGTGCACCTGCGCGCCGTCGCTTCGTCTCCCTTGTTGTCCGAAGACGAACCGAATGAACCGCTGCCTGCGCCCCACCCTGCTCTCCCTCGCCCTCTGCGCTGCGCTGCCACTGCACGCCAGCGAGGCCGATGCGTCCCCTGATGCGGCTGCCACCGGCGCCGAGCGCTCGCCCACCGAACTGGCGGCGGTACGCGTGCAGGCCGGCAAGCCGAAGGCCGATACCTCACACGTGAACGCCTTCGGTGGCGGCAGCTGGAAGGACACGCCGGCCTCGGTGAACGTGCTTGAGCGCGATTACCTGGACCGTCGCCAGGTGCGTTCGCTGTCCGAGCTGGCCAGCAACGATGCCTCGCTGGGTGATGCGTATGCGCCGGTGGGTTACTACCAGAACGTCGCCATCCGTGGCTTTGCCCTGGACGCCGCCACCGGCTACCGCTTCAACGGCCTGTCCATCGCCGGCGAACAGCGCCTGGCGCTGGAGAACGTGCAGTCGGTGGAGATCCTCAAGGGTGAAGCCGGCCTGGCCGCAGGCGTGATGGCGCCGGGCGGCATCATCAACTACATCGGCAAGCGCCCGGCCGAAGTGCGCACCGCCACGCTCAGTACCGATTCGGAAGGCTCGCGCTACGTCGCCGTCGATGTCGGCCACTGGATCACCCCGCGTTTCGGCCTGCGCCTGAATGCCGCATGGGATTCCAGCAACTCCTATGTCGAGCACGCCGACGGTCGCCGCAACTTCTACTCGCTGGCCGCCGACTGGCTGATTGGCGAGCGCGGCAAGCTGGAAGTGGATGCCAACTACCAGACCAGCTCGCAGCGTTCGGTGTCCGGCTACCAACTGCTGGGCGCACGCGACCTGCCGCGTGGCGTCGACCGCGAACACCTGCTGGGTTACCAGCCGTGGCAGCGCCCGGTGGATATCGCCAGCACCAACATCACCGTGCTGCATACTTACGACTTCAACGAGGCCTGGCAGTCGCGCGTCTCGGTCGGCCACAGCCGTTCGGTGATCGATGACAACGTCGCTTTCGCCTACGGCTGCTACTACGCCGTGCAGTGCGCCGATGGCAGCGTGCCGGGCAACTACTTCGCGCCCAACGGCGACTACGACGTCTACGACTACCGCAGCCCGGACGACACCCGCCGCAACCAGCAGGCCCGTGCCGAGCTGCGTGGCCGCTTCGAGACCGGCAGCGTCGGCCATGAGCTGACCGTCGGTGCCGACTACTTCCGCCGCACCGTGGACAAGCGCCCGAGCGTCAACGAGTACGTCGGCACCAGCAACATCCACGAAGCACCGGTGCCGGTATTCGCGCCGTCGCCGAAGATGCCGGGACCGTCCGCACGTCGCCTGGACAGCCGCCAGACCGCGTTCTTCGCGCTGGACCGGATGAGCTTCGGCGATGACTGGCAGTGGCTGGCCGGTGGCCGCTTCGTGCGCCTCGATGAGCGCGCCTACGACAAGCGTGGCACCCCGCAGCGGCACAGCCGCTTGTCGCGCTTCCTGCCGCAGACCGCGGTGGTGTGGAAGGCCACCGACCAGCTCAATGCCTATGCCAGCTACGTGCGCGGCATTTCGCTGGGCCAGGAAGCGCCGTTCTGGACCAGCAACGCCGACACCTTCCTGCCGTCCGTGCAGTCGCGGCAGCTGGAAGTGGGCGTGAAGTACGTGCCGGTCGAAGCGCTGACCCTGGGCGCGGCCGTGTTCCGCATTTCGCAGCCGTACCAGTACGCCAGGCCAGACAGCAGCGACGTCGGCTACACCTTCGTCGAGGAAGGCACGCAGACCCACACCGGCCTGGAGCTGACCGCCAACGGCCAGCTGACCGACGCACTGCAGATCGTGGCCAGCGCCAGCGTGCTGCAGGCGCGCGCGCGCGACACCGGCACCCCGGCCTATGAAGGCCATCAGCTGGTGAACGTGCCGAAGGTGCGCGCCAGCGTGCACCTGGCCTATGCGCTCCCGTTCGTGCAGGGCCTGGATGTGACCGGCGGCTGGCGCTATGCCGGTGCCAACGTGGCCCGCGCCGACGGCGGCGTACGCGCACCGGACTACTCGGTGTTCGATGCCGGCCTGCGTTTCCAGCATCGCCTGCACGAACGCGCGGTGACCTGGAACCTGTCGGTGGACAACGTGTTCAACCGCTTCTACTGGCGCGATACCGGCAGCAGCGGCGGTGACTACTACCTGTTCCCCGGCGCACCGCGACAGGCCCGCCTGTCGGTGACGTTCGCGCTGTGAGCGGCGTGATGCTCGAGTGGACCGCCGCACTGTGCAGCATCCTCGGCGTCTGGCTGATGGCCCGGCGCCGGCTGGCGGCGTGGCCGGTGGGCCTGCTGTCGGTGGCGCTGTATGGCCTGGTGTTCGCCGAGGCCAAGCTGTACTCGGACACCCTGCTGCAGATCGCCTTCGGTGGTTTCCTGGTCTATGGCTGGCTCAACTGGCGACAGCATGCCGCCGATGAGGGCAGCATCCGCATCGTGCCGCTGGCACGCGGCACGCTGCTGCGCGACCTGGCCATCGGCCTGTCCGGTGGCGTGGCGCTGGGTGCAGCCATGCACAGCTTCACCGACGCTGCCCTGCCGTGGTTGGATGCGCTGCTGACCGGTCTGAGCCTGGTCGGGCAATGGTGGCAGGCCCGCCGCCACGTGGCCTGCTGGTGGGTGTGGATCGCAGTGGACGTGGTCTATGTGGGTGCGTACCTGTTCAAGTCGCTGCACGTGACCGCCGCGCTGTACGTGTTCTTCCTCGGCCTGGCCGTGTTCGGCCTGCGCGCATGGAGCGCCGCCGCTCGCGAGCCACAGGTGGCAACGCAGTAGAGCCACGCCATGCGTGGCTGGGCTACCGGTAGTCGCCAACCTTGGTTGGCGTGCGTGCCGACCAAGGTCGGCATCTACCCAGAACATCCACGCATGGCGTGGATCTACTGGGTAAGCACCAAACCCAGCCGCAGCGGCTGGCGCATGTCGGCCGGTGGCGCGGCCTGCAGGGGTGCACTCTGCAGGGTCGCGCGCAGGTCGGCGTCGACCTGGGCATCGCCCAGGCTGTCGAATTCCAGCTTCGAGATGCGGCCATCCGCCGCGATCCACACGCTCACCGGTAGCGGCGTGGGTGCGTCCGGATGTGCCTGCAGCCATTCCAGCACGCGCTGCGCCTGCGGGTCCTGCTCCTGCTGCAGGCGCTGCTGCAGCAGCCCCCCCACGGCGGCGGCATAGGCCATCCAGTGTGCAGGGGCTTCCTGCGCGGAAACGCTGGCACTCCCCAGTGCCAACGCGCCGAACAACGCGGCCAGTGGCCGCCACCAGCGGCGTGCACCGGTTGTGTTCCTTGCCATCGCCATCGCCCGCCCCTGCGCTCTCATCCAACGGCTGATGGTCGGCGCGGTAGATGACAGGCAGATGGCGGCACAGTAGAGCCACGCCATGCGTGGCGTGGCGTGGCGTGGCGTGGATCTACTGGAACAGAGCGGCCAGTAGCATGCGCAAGGACGAGAGCCGCGATCAGTCGCCCAGGTCGGCCAGCACCTTGCGCGAGGGCGCGAAGAAGGTCACGCCGGTGGTGGCGGTGGAGAAATCAAGGATGCGGTCATGCAGCGGTGCGGGATTACCGATGAACATGCGCTCGAGCATCTTCTCGATCACCCACAGGCGGCGCGTGTAGCCGATGAAGTAGGTGCCGTACTCGCCGCGACCCGGGTTGGCGAACGGCATGTTGTCGCGCAGGATCTCGTGCTCGCCGTCGGCATCCTCGATGGTGCACAGCGTCTTGTGCGACTTCTGCGCATCGGCCGGCGCATCGTCCAGCTCGATGTTGTCGTGCTTGGTGCGGCCGATGATCGCTTCCTGCGCTTCGGTCTTCTGCGCGCGCCAGGCATCGAGGTTGTGCAGGTACTTCTGCACCACCACGTAACTGCCGCCGGCATGCTCCGGGTCTTCCTCGCCCACGATGGTGGCTTCCGGCAGTGACAGCCCTTCCGGGTTGGCGGTGCCGTCAACGAAATCGAGCAGGTCGCGGCCATCGAAATAGCGGAAGCCGGCCACGTCATCGACCGTCTCCACCGCATCGCCAAAGGCCATCAGCAGGTTGCGCTCGAACGCCACGATCAGATCCATCGTGCGTGCACGGATGTGGTACAGCAGGTCGCCCGGCGTGGACACAGCGGTATGGGTCGCGCCCTTGATCTCGCGGAACGGCTGCAACTCGCGCGGCGGCGTGGTGCCCACCAGCGGCTGCCACACGCGGTGGCCGATGGCCACGTTGCAGGTGAAGGTGCGTTCGATCTCGCGGATGGCGGTGTTCTTGATCAGGTCGTCGGTGCTGGCCAGCACCTCGCGTGCCTTGGCGATCGACGCCTCGTCATCCTTCACCTTCAGCACCAGGAACGCCGCCGAATGGGTCAGTGGCGCGGTGATCTGCTGCGGCTCGTTGTCGAGCGTGTGGTTGACGGCGGTGATCGGTGCGGGCTGGGAGTTCACGGCGGTTCCTGCTGGCTTGAGGCGGGCGCATCGCGTGTGGCGATGTGCGGGCGATCATAGCGGAACCGCCTGACCGGGGACGGAGCGGTTCTCGTTCCGTCCACCGGCGAAGCTACGAAGGCCTCAGTCCACATCACTCCAGACCGCCAGTTCGTAGCCATCCAGATCGCGGAAGTGGAAGCGGCGACCACCCGGGAAGGCGAACACCGCCTGCACCACCTCGCCACCGGCGGCGATCACGCGTTGCTGTGCATCGGCCAGGTCCGCGCAGTAGAGGATCACCAGCGGCCCCCCGTGGGCACGCACCGCCGCGTCGGCCACGAAGCCACCTTTCAGACGGCCGTCGTCGAACTCGGTGTAGGCCGGGCCATAGTCGGTGAAATGCCAGCCGAACACCTCGCCGTAGAAGCGCTTGCTACGGTCAATGTCGGCGACGTTGAATTCGATGTTGTCGATGCGGCGTTCGGCATCGTGGGGCGCGGCAGGATTCATGGCGTGGCTCCGTGGTGGGAGCCCAGCATCGATCAATGCAGCACAGTGGTCTTGAACAAAACGGCCATCATTGTCCCCACTCCAGGCGCAGCTCGCTGGCGGTCATGCCCGCCAGTTCACGCGCCTCGCGGCTGAGATGGGCTTGGTCGGCATAGCCGGCATCAGCGGCCAGCATCGCCAACGAATGCAGTGGCAGCGCGCGACTCTGGCGCAGGAAACGTTGCAGCCGCAGGATCCGCTCCAGCGTCTTGGCGCCGTAGCCGAACTGCGACTGGCTGAAACGCCGCAGGCTGCGCGGGCTCAGGCCCAGGTGCGCCGCCAGCGTATCCAGCGTGGCATTACCCGCGGCGAGCGCCTGGAACAGGACATGGGCGCGCTGCGCCGGCATATCGAGCGCGGCCGCACCCATGTGCTGTTGCAGGCAGTGCGCCATTCGCTGCAGGCGCTGTGCAGGCGCGGTGTCGCCGATGGAGGCCGCCGCCTTGTTCGCCCACGCGCCCGTCAGGTCGGCCAGTGGCACGGCCTGGCCGATGATCCCGGCCAAGGGCAGGCCCAGCGCGGCCAATGCCTGGCCGGGACGGAAGCGTGCGCCCAGCACCTGCGCACCGGGTGCCAGCGCCGGGTGCGCGGCCACGCGGTCCGGGCCGACGACGAACAGCGCACCGTCGCGCCAGAGGATATCCACGCAGCCATCGGGCAATACGGTGATGTGCCCATCGGCATCGGCAGGAAGCTGGCTCTGCCACAGCTGGCCAAATTGGCCGCGCAGCGGCGCAGGCGCCAGATGCTCCTGGTAGGTCGTGCCGGTGCCTGCAAGAGAGGAAGGGGCGCCCATGCCGCATTGTGGCGCCACGGGGCCCATAAAAGTGAAGCCCGGCGCGAGGCCGGGCTTCGGTTGGCGTGTGGGAGAGAGAGAGAGTCACACGCCAGCACAACACGCACTAACGACAGGCGTTTGTTACCAGGTGAAGCGCGGGCCCACGAACCACTCGCGGTCGCCGGCCTTGGCCAGCTTCACTTCGCCACTCAGGCCCCAGTTCTGGTTGAACTTGGCGGTGGCGCCGACACGGCCATAGAACTCGCCGTCCGGGTTGATGCCGTGCTTCTTGGTGTAGTCCTCGTAGCCGGCCATCACGTAGCCTTCCACGTACGGGTTGAACGCGGTGCGCACGCCAACTTCGGTCGAGTAGCCGTTGAAGTCCAGGCCATGCTTCATGTCGAACTTCTGGTACGCAACGCGAGCCACCAGGTCGGTGTTCGGTGCGATGCCGTAGTTGTAGCCGGCGCCGATGCGCCACTGGTCGACGTCATTCTTGAACTTGTCGGTCTCCTGCGCGCTGTAGTCGCCGAAGATGTGGAAGTTCGGGTGCACCGCCACCGAACCCTTCACCTTCCAGCCGTCGGCGTCGCCGCCCTTGGCATCGGTGTTCACGTAGCCGCCTTCAACATAGTTGTACGACAGGCCATCGGTTGCCGATGCAGCGAACGGCAGAGCAGCCAGAAGACCCAGGGCGAGCAGCGAATTCTTGTTCATCGGGACACACCTTTAATTATTTTGGTTTCGTCGGCCGCCTCCCGGGAGGGGGAGAGAGAAGAGGCGGTCGACAGGTGTGAATTATCCGTTAGGGGGTCTAATCAACCCTGAATATTGAACTGACTGGTGTATAAATAAGGCTGGCGTTCAGGGAACTCCGCATGGGACCGCTGTCGGCTTCTTGCGCGCACCACGCTCGATGCTTGATGCGGTCACTGATCCTGATCGCCTCGCCGGTTGCGCTGCCGCAGGCACAGGCGGCTGAGCGCATCGTTGCTACCGGGCACATCGTCGTACAGACAGACGATGTCACGCGCTTCTTCAAGGTGCTGGACGCCAACCAAGGGCGCCCAAGCGCCGATGATCTGCAACACGGCTATCTGGATGCGGGTACGGATGCCCTGCGCAGCTTCACCGACCGCCGTATCGGCTCGATGGAGCGGCTGGCCAGGGCCATCCAGGACAAGCCGGCATTGTTTGCGAAAGCGAGAACCTGCGCGACCGCATTGCCATCGATCCGCACGCGCGTCGCCGCTGCCGTCGATCGACTTGGCGCCCTGTTGCCGTCTGCGCGCTTTCCCCCGGTCACCGTACTGGTGGGCCGCGGCAACAGTGGTGGCGTGACTACCGAAGCGGGTGTGGTCATCGGACTGGAAGCACTGTGCAACGCCGACTGGATGCAGACCGACGTAGGTGACCGCTTCGTGCATCTGATCGCGCATGAGTATGTGCACGTGCAACAGCCCGGTGCACGCGTGGACATCGAGCAGCCCACCCTGCTCTATCAGACCCTGCTGGAAGGGGGCGCCGAATACGTGGCCGAACGGATCTCCGGGCAACCGGCCAACGCGCATCTGCAGCGTTGGACACAGGGTCGCGAGTGTGCGCTGGAGCGCGCGTTCCTGCAGGACAGCACGGGTACCGATCTTTCGAGGTGGCTGTACAACGGTCCCGGCGACGATGCGCGCCGCGGAGATCTCGGCTACTGGATCGGCTATCGCATCGCCCATGCCTACGTTGCGCGCGCGGCCGACACGCGCAGCGGCGTCGCCGAACTGCTGGATGTCCAGCCTGGGAACGCTGCAGCGCTGCTGGAAGCAAGTGGATGGCAACCTGCGTGCGGAGCAGGCGGAAGCACGCAGACGCGCATGCCGTGATGCCGGCTTCATGCAGGTGAATGGGTAACGTTTAACAGGCGCAAGGCGCCCCGCCGATGCAGATCAGTTCGCTTGATCCCGCTTGTTAAGGTTTGTTGATCTACAGGCCTTCACAGCCCATCCACGTACTCAAATTCCAGCTGAAAGCACGGGCTAGCGCCGGGAACAAACGCCGCTATATTCCAGCTTCCCCAGACGAAGGAGGGAGTTGGAAATGAAACTGACCAAGCAGCACATCAACGCAGCACGCGCCATCACCGTCGCCATCGTGGCCACCGTAAGCCTCGGCGCTTGCGCCACCTACAAGGACGAGTTCGCAACCATCAACTCGCGCCTCGATCAGCTCGACGTAAAGGTGCAGGGCGCTGCCCAGAGTGCCGAGTCCGCCAACCAGTCGGCGCAGCAGGCCAACCAGCGTCTGGACCAGATCGAAGGCCGCGTACAGCAGCTTGAAAGGGCACCGGCCGGTCGCAAGCCGCGCGGCTGATAGCTCCCTCATCCTTTGAATTGATCCACCTCTGTATCGGGAACCAGTGGCCTTCGCCGGCCACTGGCATCCTTCCACCCAGGATTGCATTGCAAGGAGCCGTCCCATTCGTACCTCCTCCTCCCCTGAACGCCGCGTCCTCCATGCCGCACTGGCGATGGCACTGGTCGTTGCGTGTAGCGGCGCAGCCAGCGCCAAGGGCAAGGACAAGGAAGCGCCTGAACAGCGAATTGCCGCCGTTGATGAACTTCCACCCGACCAGAGCGTGTCCGAAACAGTGATCGAGCTGGCCGGCTGGGTGGTTGCCAGCAAGGACAACCAGGGCTACCCGTTCGCAATCATGGACAAGGCCGCCGCGCAGGTCCTGATCTTCGGCGGCGACGGTAAGCTGCGCGGCGCGGCACCGGCGCTGTTCGGTTCGGCCATCGGTGATCACTCGGCCCCTGGTGTTGCCAAGCTCGCACTGAGCGCGATTCCCGGCCATGACCGCACCACCCCTGCCGGCCGTTTCATTGGTGGCTACGGCCCCTCCGACGATGCCGGGCGCGTGCTGTGGGTGGACTACGATTCCGCCGTCTCGATGCACCCGCTGCCGCCAGGCACCCCGAAAGAGAAACGCGCCCAACGGCTGGCAACGCCGACGCCGGACGACAACCGCGTCACCCACGGCTGCATCAACGTCTCGCCCGCGTTCTACGAGCAGATCGTGCAGTCCACGTTCGAGAAGGGCGGTGTGTTCTACATCCTGCCGGACAAGGATTCGATCGCGGAGACGTTCCCGGAGTTCGCGCAGAGCCGTGGCGATGCGAAGGACGAAGACGAGAAAGGCGCGCGGCGCGCAAGCAAGTAGAAGTCGGTAGTGGAAAGCGTTTGCGTACCGGAAGTCAGGAAGCCGCAGCGCCCGCCGCCCGCACCAATGCAGCGGCATGCGCATCGCCCTTCCTCTCGCTGTAACGGTCCACCAGGTAGTCCGTCCTGCCACGCGTCAGCAGCGTGAACTTCACCAGCTCTTCCATCACATCCACCACCCGATCGTAGTACGGCGAGGGTTTCATCCGGCCGTCGTCATCGAATTCCTGCCAGGCCTTGGCCACCGACGACTGATTGGGGATGGTCAGCATGCGCATCCAACGGCCGAGCACGCGCAACGTGTTGACCGTATTGAACGACTGCGAGCCGCCACTCACCTGCAGCAGCGCCAGCGTCCTGCCCTGCGTGGCCCGCACGCTGCCATCTTCCAGCGGCAACCAGTCAATCTGGTTCTTGAACACGCCGGTGACCGTGCCATGCCGCTCGGGGCTGACCCAGACCTGGCCTTCCGACCACTGCGACCATTCGCGCAGTCGCTGCACTTCAGGGTGGTGCGGGTGCACGCTGTCCAGCATGGGCAGCGCATGCGGATCGAACACGCGGGTCTCGCACCCCAGGTGACGCAACAATCGCTCGGCTTCCAGCGCCAGCTTGCGACTGAACGACTGCGGCCGAAGCGAGCCGTAGAGCAGGAGGATGCGTGGCGGTCCAGGATCAGCCGCGGCGAGCTGGTGGTGATCGGGCTGGGGCAGCGAGGCGTCTACCAGATTCGGTAGATGAGGGCTTGTGATGGGCTTATTCATTCGATTATTCTAGAAATATGGAAACGTTGAATGCAATTGCTGCCCTGACTGCCCTGGGCCATGCCACCCGCCTGGCTGCCTTCCGCCTGCTGGTGGAGGCTGGCCCGGCAGGTCGCATGGCGGGCGACATCGCCACGGCCCTGCAGGTCCCCCCAGCCACGCTCAGCTTCCACCTGAAGGAGCTGGT
Organism: Stenotrophomonas sp. YJH_SMC_25; assembly: GCF_059369595.1. Lineage (NCBI taxonomy): Bacteria > Pseudomonadati > Pseudomonadota > Gammaproteobacteria > Lysobacterales > Lysobacteraceae > Stenotrophomonas > Stenotrophomonas sp. YJH_SMC_25. The sequence goes on from NZ_JCAFSV010000002.1 coordinate 182,602, forward strand.
GCAGGCCGGCCTGGTGGAGAGCGAAAGCCAGGGTCGCCATGTCTGCTACCGCGCCAACTTCAATGCGATGAACGGCTTGATCGAGTACCTGACGCACAACTGCTGCGCGGGCTCGCCAACCGAGCAATGCATGCCCACGGCGCCCGCCTGCAAGGGCTGACCCCACACAGATCCTCTCCACTCAAGGCAATTGCTCCATGACCCGCAATGTCCTGTTCCTCTGTACCGGCAACAGCGCCCGCAGCGTGCTGGCCGAAGCCACCCTGCGTGCATGGGGCGGCGATCGCTTCACCGCCTTCAGTGCCGGCAGCCAGCCCACCGGCCAGGTCAATCCGTTCGCGCTGGCACAACTGCATGCCGAAGGAATGCCCATTGAAGGGCTGCGCAGCAAGTCGTGGGATGAGTTCGTGGATGCGGCACCGATGGATCTGGTGATCACCGTGTGTGATGCAGCCGCAGCGGAAGCCTGCCCTGTGGTGTTCGGTGACTTCGTCCGCAGCCACTGGGGCCTGCCCGATCCGGCCGCCGTGGCAGGCAGCGATGCCGACAAGACCGCAGCCTTCGCGCTGGCCCATGCCATCGTGAAGGCGCGGCTGCGTGCGCTGCTCACACTGCCTGCATCATTGTGGTCCGACCGCGAGACGCTGCGGCACGCGCTGGACCAGATCGGCCAGTTGTTGCCGGCCGACGGCGCGCAGTAACGGTGCCACTGCCATGAGCCTGTTCGAGCGGCACCTGACCCTGTGGGTTGTGCTGTGCATTGCGGTCGGCACGCTGCTGGGCCACGTCCTACCCGGTGCCTTCGCGGTGCTGGCCTCCGCCGAAGTCGCCAAGGTCAACCTGCCGGTTGCCGCGCTGATCTGGCTGATGATCATCCCGATGCTGCTGAAGGTCGACTTCCGCGCGATGCGCCAGTTGCAGCAGCACTGGAAGGGCATCGGGGTAACACTGTTCATCAACTGGGCGGTCAAGCCGTTCTCGATGGCGCTGCTGGGCTGGCTGTTCCTGCGCCATGCCTTCGCGGACTGGCTGCCCGCAGCACAGATCGACAGCTACATCGCCGGTTTGATCCTGCTGGCGGCCGCGCCCTGCACTGCCATGGTGTTCGTCTGGAGCAACCTGTGCCGCGGCGATGCCAACTTCACCCTGAGCCAGGTGGCGTTGAACGACGCGATCATGGTGGTTGCCTACGCGCCGGTGGTTGCACTGCTGCTGGGCCTGTCGGCGATCACCGTGCCCTGGGATACGCTGCTGCTGTCGGTGGGCCTCTACATCGTGGTGCCGGTGCTGGTGGCGGCGTTGCTGCGGCACTGGATCCTTTCTTACAGTGGCGAAGCGGGCCTGCAACTCGCGCTTCGAAGGCTGGGGCCGCTGTCCCTGTCCGCGCTGCTGCTGACGCTGGTGGTGCTGTTCGGGTTCCAGGGCCAGCAGATCGTGAAGCAACCGCTGGTGATTGCGTTGATTGCAGTGCCGATCCTGATCCAGGTCTACTTCACTTCAGGCCTGGCCTACCTGCTCAACCGCCGCTTGGGCGTGGCGCATTGCGTGGCCGGCCCGTCAGCGCTGATCGGGGCCAGCAACTTCTTCGAGCTGGCTGTGGCCACAGCGGTGGGACTGTTCGGCGTGCACTCGGGAGCGGCGCTGGCCACCGTGGTGGGTGTGCTGATCGAGGTACCGGTCATGCTGTCCGTGGTGCGGATCGTGAACCGTACACAAGCCTGGTACGAGAGACGCGAAGAGCACTGACAGATCAAAGTGTGTGGGAATCGATTTACGTTCTTCGCCCCGCACTGTCGTCATCGACTTGGTGGGGTGCCCGTACGCCACGTCATCAACTTCGACCCATGTCGCATATTCCCCATGCCGCTACGGCCGTTGCGGCGCCTGCGTCTGCGACAGCTTAACAGCGTGCAAAAATGCCAAAAGCGTCTTTGATCAAGCGTTGAATGCAACTGTTCTGATTGGCACCGCGCAGCAGCACGCGTACAGATGACGTGCCATCGAAAAAGGATGGCCGGGCTTCGAAAACCCGTGCGCTTGTTTGACAACGCTTGCCCGCCGGCGTCACCCCTCGTGGCGCCGGCGGACAATCCGTCTGCCGGCTATGGCGGGCGGAGCGTGGAGGCCCTGTGCCTGCCGGTTTCAACAAGCGCCCGGTTTTCGAGCCACGTCTCCGCCCGCCACCTTTGCGTGGCGGCTGCCGTCTGTCCTGCACGGAGCATTGCCATGAGCACACCCGAATCCTCCCGACTACGCACGCAGTACGTGCCCGCCAGCGCGGACGCGCCTTCGGAAGCACTGCACCCGCACGATCCGCACGGTTTCATCGCCACGCTCGACCGCATCGGCAAGGGCGCGGCCGCCGACGGCCAGCCCTGGCCCGAACGTCATCAGATGCCAGGGCGCCGCATGGCGCTGGCCGACGCGGACTGTGCGTTGGCCGGGCTGCGCGTGGCGCTGGAAATGCTGCTGGCTGCCGAGCGCGTGCGCCAGAACGGACCCGACGAGGAGTACGTGGGCGACCGCGTGATGGAGGGCCTGATGATGGCCAGCCTGTCGCTGGCCGCACAGGTCAGCGCACGCATGCGGCCGGAAGGGTAATACGGGGAACAACGCACACTGCAGCGCCGTGCGCGGCCCGGCGCTGCGGCGCGCGCCACATCACTCGCAGAGCGCGCTGTCTTCCTTCAACGCGGCATCCTGCAGTGGTTGGCGCTGTTCGATCTGCGCACGCTGTTCCGCCGTCGGCTCGCCCAGCCACCACACACGGCAGCGCGCGGTAAGACGGCCGACCAGCTTCGACTGATCGGGCGAGTACAACATCGCCAACGCGGTGCCAGGGCAGTCGTGGGCCTGGCAGGCGGTGTAGAACCACCACGGCTCACCCTGCAGCACTACCAGTTCGCCAGGACCGCTGGGCCCGCTCAACAGGCGTTCGCGCAGCGATGGAATCTCCTTGTCAGCGGATTCGGCTGCGGCCGTGTTCTTCATCAGGGCGTTGAACGCGGCCAGCACCTTCGGATCCTTGCGGCCGCAGTCGTCCACGGTATTGCCGCCCACCAGGGTGAAGAAATGCGTCGCCAGCGGGTTGTCCGCGCAGGTGAGTTCCCCGCCGGCGCTCGGGTCTTCCGGTTCGCCTTCGTTGTCCCACACCGAGGGGTCCACACCGTCTTCGGCGGACGGTTCCTTCTCGACCACCGTCGCCGCGGCGGCCGGTGCTTCGGCGGTCGGTGCCGGCGCCACAGCAGGTGCAGTCTCGCCAGTCTTCTCCGGTGCCTGTCCGCAGGCTGCCAGCAGCGCGGCCATCATCGCCATCCCTGTGATTCGCATCTTCATTCCGTGTCCTTGTCTGATCTGCGCTGCGTCCGCCGAATCGGCGGCCGCGTGATTCTAACCAGCGGCGCGCTAGGATGCGTCTGAAGCCTTCCCATCATCGCCAGGGCCTGGACGCATGCGCCGCACACGACTCGCCATGATCTTCTGCAGTGCCCTGCTGATGGCATCGCCGGCAATTGCCCACGATGCAGAAGGCGCGAAGCCCGCACAGCCGCTTCCCGATATCGCGCTGCCCGCACCGCTGGACCGTGTACTGCGCGACTACGAGCAGGCGTGGCGCACGGGTGATGCCAAGGCATTGGGTGCGCTGTTCGCCGAGGATGGCTTTGTGCTGCAGAGCAACCAGCCGCCGGTGCGAGGCCGCAGTGCGATCGAGGCCGCGTATGCCGGCCAGGGCAGCAGTCCGTTGCGGCTGCGTGCCTTGGCGTATGCGGTGGAGGGGAATACGGGCTACATCATTGGTGCGTACAGCTACGGCAACAACGTGGGCGATACCGGCAAGTTCACGCTCACGTTGAAGCGCGTGGGGGATGGGCCGTGGCTGATCTTTTCGGACATGGACAACACCAGCGCGCCGCCACGGGCGCGGTGATCGGCGTTGCAGTAGATCCACGCCATGCGTGGATATGCAGCGCGCGTGATGCCAAGCAAGCTTGGCACCCACCAAAGCCTGTCTCCCGTCCGGCACCCGCGTGTACTCCCTGATGAAAAAACCCCGGCACGTAGCCGGGGTTTTTCGATTCACTTGAACAGCGTGTCCGGGTATTCCGGTTTCTGTTCCCGCGCCAGCAATGCGCGCAGGCCTTCTTCCGGCGTCTGCTCGCCATGCAGCACGGCACGCACGCGGTCGGAGATCGGCAGGTCGATGCCATGGCGGCGCGCCTGTCGCATCACTTCGTCGGCGGTCTGCACCGATTCGACCACCTGGCCGATTTCGCGCACGGCATCCTGCAGCGTCTGGCCACGGCCCAGGGCCAGGCCCAGGCGGCGGTTGCGCGACAGGTCGCCGGTGCAGGTCAGCACCAGATCGCCCAGGCCCGCCAGGCCCATCAGCGTTTCCGGCTTGGCACCGATGGCAGCGGCCAGGCGCAGCATCTCGTTGAGGCCACGGGTGATCAGGCCGGCACGGGCGTTGAGGCCCAGCTGCATGCCATCGGCCACGCCGGTGGCCACGGCCAGCACGTTCTTCATCGCGCCGCCCAGCTCGGCACCGACCATGTCGTCGCCGGTATAGGCGCGGAACGCCGGGCCATGCATCGCCTCGGCCACCGTCTGCGCGAACTCGGGCACGTCGCCGTGCACGGTGATCGCGGTCGGCAGGCCCTGGGTGACTTCCTTGGCGAACGACGGCCCGGTGACGACGGCCAGCGGCACGTCCTCACCCAGCACTTCGCGCGCCACTTCATGCAGGAAGCGGCCCGAACCGGGTTCGAAGCCCTTGGTGGCCCAGGCCACGCCGGCACCGGCCGGGCGCAGCGGCGCCAGCGCACGCACGGTTTCGCCGAAGGCATGCGAGGGGGTCACCACCAGGATCCAGGCCGCGCCCTCCACCGCCGACGCCAGGTCGGTGGTGGCACGCAGGCTGTCCGGCAGCGGGATGCCCGGCAGGTAACGCGGGTTCTCGTGGCGCTGGTCGATGGCTTCGACCACGGCAGCATCGCGCCCCCACAGCACGGTCGGATGACCGTGCCGTGCGAGCAGGCTGGCCAGCGCGGTTCCCCAGGAACCGGCGCCAAGCACGGCGATCTTGTCAGCGGTAGTGCTCATCCGTGACGTCGCGGCAGGAATCAGGCGTTGCCAGCCGGCTCGGAGTCAGCCAGCGACGGTGCGTCGCCCTGCTCCTGGCGCTGGCGCAGGGTTTCTGCGTACAGGCCTTCGAAGTTGATCGGCTGCAGGAAGAACGGCGGGAAGCCGCCAGCCTGGATCAGGTCGCTGATCAGCTGGCGCACGTACGGGAACAGGATATTCGGGCACTGGGTGCCGAGCAGCACGTCGATCGACTGCGGGTCCAGGCCGACCAGGCCGAACACGCCGGCCTGCTTCACTTCGGCCACGTAGGCGGTGCGCTCACCGGCCTGGCAGGTCAGGGTCACGGCCAGCACGACTTCGAAGGCGTTCTCACCCAGGCGCTGCACCTGCTGGTTCAGGTTCAGCTGCAGCTCCGGCTGCACCTGGTCATTGAAGATGGTCGGGGCGTTCGGCGACTCGAAGGAAACGTCCTTGACGTAGATCTTCTCGACGGTGAAAGCGGGGCCGGTGGCGGCATCGACCGGCGCAGCAGCGCCGTTGGTGATCTCTTCGGACATTTCCAGTAACTCCAATGAATGCAATGAAAACGATGGTCGAATTACTGCGATGGGGGCGGGATCAGGCCCATACAAGGCCGGATCCGCCACCTGCGGCAATCAGTTGCGGCCCTTGACCAGCGGCAGCTCGGCCTGCTGCCAGGCGGGAATGCCGCCGTCGAGCACGTAGACCTTCTCGAAGCCGGCCTTCTTCAGCGCCTTGGCGGCGGTTTCCGAGGCGTTGCCGCTGCGGCACACCAGCACCACCGGCGACTGCTTGGCGTTGGCCACCAGCTTGTGGTCCGGGCCGAAGGCACTGGCCTGGGCGTTGCGGCTGCCGGCAATGTGGCCCTTCTCGAAGTCCCCGCTGGCCGACAGGTCGACCACCACCGTGCCGCCCGCGTTCATCAGCTGGGTCAGTTCGGCGGGCTTGATGCCCTTGAAGCCCCGGAACAGGCGGCGGATCTCGGTGACGATGATGGCCACGGTCAGGCCGACCAGGGCCGCGGACAGCATCGGGTTTCGGCCTGCAAAGGCCAGCAACTCTTCGTAATTCACTCAGGTCACGGGTCGATTAAGCGGGCGCCGATTGTCGCACAAGCCGGACGCGGCCCGTCACTGCCCCTTCCACAGGTCCGGCAGGCCGGCGGTCTGCCACCAGCGCTTGGCCTCCGGATCCCAGCGCCAGCGCTCGACCACCATCACGGTGCGTTCGGCCTGCGTGTTCTGGTTGATCACCCCGATTTCGACCCGGCGCTCGACCAGGCCGCCTTCCAGCGCCGCGCTGCTGCGCTCGCGGTAGGACGACACGCGCAGCTGCGCGTAGCGGTTGAGCTCGAACTCGGTGGGCGGCTTTTCCTTGCGCAGCTTGGGATCCAGATAGCCGATGGCATCGTCCATGCTGCCCCAGCGGATGGTGGCGCCGTAGGCGATCTGGGTCTCTTCCAGCAGCTTGCGCTGCTTGCGGCTCAGGTCGTCGGCCGAAGCCACGGCACTGACCAGCAGCAGGGAACACATCAGGAACTGGATGAGGCGGCGCATCGGTGGTTTCCCCAGAACGTCAGCCTGCCATCCTACCCTTTGGCGAAGGCAACAAAGCGACCGCTGAACTCGGCGGCAGGCTTGCCATCGGCACCGGGTTGGGTGGCGATGATGCTGATGCGGGCCTTGCGGCGCTGGCGGAAGGTGTTCAGGAAGGCGTCCCAGCCGGTGGCCTCGGCCGCTTCGGCGTGGGCGTGCAGGTCTTCGTAGACCGGGGCCAGGTAGCGCAGGTTGCTGTCGGCCACGTAGACCTCGGCATCGTGGCCGGCCAGGCGCAGGCGCAGGCTGACCAGCGCCCAGCCGGACAGGGTCAGCACCGAGGCCAGGCTGCCACCGAAGGCGTTGCCCTTGTCGTTGACGTTGGCGGCCAACGGCGCGGTGATGCGCAGCACGCCGTCGGCATAGCCGTCGAGCTGGATCTGCATGGCGCGCACCGCCGGCATGCAGTCCAGCACGTCCTGCAGGGCGGCCAGCGAGGAAGTCAGAGCATCAACGGACATCGGAGCAGAGACCACGACAACGAAGGGCCCGCATAATGCAGGCAATGGCCGACCATACGATACCCACTGGCGCCGCCGGTTCCGACGCGGGCTGGACCCTGGTTTCACTGCGCCCGCAGGGCCAGCATGTGGCGCTGCGCCGCGCCGTTGCTGGGCTGGGCGGGCATGTGCTGGCCCTTTCGCCGTGGCGCCTGCAGCGCCTGAAGGGCACGCCAGTGGTGCGCCAGCTGCAACGCGCGCTGAACTGCGATCGGGTGGTGTTCACCAGCCCGGCCGCCGTTGCCGCAGCCGCGTCCCTGCTGCCACTGGCCGAGGCGCAACGCAGCCCGTGGCTGACCGTGGGCGAAGGCACCGCGCGCGCACTGCGGGCGCAGGGCGTCGGCGAGGTGCATGCACCGCAGCGGATGGACAGCGAGGGCCTGCTGGCGCTGCCGGTGCTGGCCGAGGTGCAGGGCCTGCGCATCGGACTGGTCACCGCCCCCGGCGGACGCGGCCTGATTGCTGCCCACCTGCAGGCCGCAGGCGCCACGATCGAACGTGCCGATGTCTACCAGCGCCGCCTGCTGCGCCTGTCGCCCCGCACGCTGGCTCGATTGGCGCATTCAGCGCAGCCGTGGGTGCTGGCGGTGAGCAGTGGTGAGGCGTTGCTGCATTTCTGGCAGCAGCTTCCGCCGGCATTGCAGCAACGCCTGCAGGCCCAGGCCACCGTCGTCGTGGCCAGCGAACGGCTGGGCGATCAGGCGCATGCACTGGGGCTGCAGCGCGTGGTGCGCGCGGCCGGGCCCACCACGGCACAGCTGGTGGCCGCTGCACACGCCATGCTCACCGTCCCGGCAGCGACCTGAACAGGGACGTGGGTCACGCTTGCCGCTGTGGTCGGCAACAGTGATGCTGTGCACAACGCGGCCTGCCGGATCCTGACCGGCGACGTTGCCGACAAGGAAGCCCCATGAACGAGACTCCGCCCGTTTCCCCGCCCCGTCGACCCGTGCGCTGGCTGCTGCCGCTGGCCGGGGTGGTCGTGCTTGGCGTGGGCGGCTATGCCGGCTGGTACGTCTGGCAGCAGCAACAGCACGAACAGGAAGCGCAGGCACAGACCATGGCCGTGCAGCTGCAGGGCCTGGAGGCGACGCTGGATGCACTGCGCCGCGACCAGCGCGCGACCAGCCAGCGCCTGCAGGATGCGGCGACCACCAACCGCGTGCTGCGCGACGAGATGCTGGGCCTTTCGCAGCGCAGTGCGCTGCTGGAAGAGAACCTGGCCAAGCTGGCCGACAGCGCCAACCAGGGCCGCCAGGCGGTACAGCGCGATGAGGCCGAACTGCTGCTGACCCAGGCGGCGCAACGGCTGAATTATGCCGACGACGTGGAAGGCGCGCGCCGCCTGTATGCACAGGCCGCCACCGCGCTGGCCGATCTGCCCGACAGCGATGGCCTGAACCTGCGCCAGGCATTGGTGCAGGAGCGCGATGCACTCGATGCGCTGGGCGCCGGCCCGCGCGTGCAGTCGCTGCAGCGGCTGGATGCCTTGGCCAGGGCACTGCAGGGGCTGCCGTCGCAGGTGACCGGCAACGCTGCGACCGACACCGCAAAACCGTGGTGGCAATCGACGCTGGCCCCGTTCGTGGACATCACCCCGAGCCGCCAGAATGGCCCGCTGACCGCCGCCGAACGTCGCAATGCCGACGACGCCCTGCAGCTGGAACTGACCCTGGCGCGCGCCGCGATCGAACGCGGCGACCGCACGGGCCGCGATACCGCACTGGAACGCGTGGAGCACTGGGCACAGCGGCGCTGGCCGGATTCACCGGCCCTGCGCGCGCAACGTGCTGAACTGAAGGCCTTGCGCGAGCTTCCGCTGCAGGCCAGCAACACCGTGCTTGGCAGCACCCTGCAGCAACTGCGCACCCAGACCGACCGGAGGTAATCCCGCATGAAACCCCTGCAATCCCTGGTTGTGCTGTTGCTGGCGGTGGCCATCGGCGTGGTGGCCGCGCAATGGCTGGGCGCCGATGACCTCAACCGTTTCGGTGAAGTGACCCTGCGCTACGGCGGTTACGACTACCACAGCAACCTGCCGAAGGTGGCGCTGCTGTCGGTGATCGCAGTGCTGGTGCTGTGGCTGCTGTGGAGCCTGATTGCCGCACCGTTCCGCGCCTGGGGCCGCTACCGCCGCAAGCAGGGCCGGGTGCGCCTGATCGACGGCCTGCAGGCCTACGAGCACGGCCAGTGGCAGCGTGCCGAGAAGCTACTGGATGGCGCTGCCAAGGACCCGGAAGTGAGCGCGGTGGCGCTGGCCAATGCCGTGCGCAGCGCACAGGCACGTGCCGACGGCCCCGCCGGTGAAGCGCTGCTGCAGCGTCTTGGCGAGAGCGATGCCACCCTGCAGGCACTGCTGCGCGCCGAACAGCTGCTGGCGCGCGATCTGCCGGTGGATGCGATCAATGCATTGGACGTGGCGGCGATCCAGCCGCTGCCGCCGCGCGGCCTGTGGCTGCGTACCGAAGCGCTGGCGCGTGCCGGCCGCGCACACGAGGCCTATGGCCAGCTGGGTGCGCTGCGCCAGAGCAAGGTACTGCCGGCCGAATCAAACAGCGAACTGGAAGCCCGCCTGGCCGCACAGGCGCTGCTGGAAGCGGCCGACGTCAACGCATTGGCCGCACAGTGGGAAGCCACGCCGAAGGCGCTGCGGCCGACCCCGGACGTGGTGGGCGCCTATGCCAGCCGCGCGGTGGCCCTGAACTGGGATGAGCCGGCGCTGCTGGCGCTGGAACAGGCGCTGGACCAGCGCTGGGACGACGAACTGGTGGCGCTGTACGGCCGCCTGCCGGCCGAGCGCCTGGCCACCCGCCAGGCCAACCTGGCGCGCTGGCGCAATGTGCATGATGGCTCGGCCGCACTGCATCTGGCGCAGGGCCGCGTGGCCCTGGCCCAGCAGCAGTGGGATGCCGCCGATACGTTCCTGCACGAGGCCATCGCCGCCGGCGCCGGTGCCCCGGCGTGGGAAGCGCTGGGCGAACTGTTCGCGCAGCGTGGCGAGCACGCGCTGGCCGCGCAGTGCCTGGCCAATGCGCTGCGACTGCAGCGCGGCGAGGACAGCGTGGCGCTGGTGCGCGGCAGCGAGGCGCCGCTACGTGCCACGGTGGAAGAGCAGCCGATCGCGGTGCAGCCGCCAGTGTATGACGCCAATGAAGAGCGCGACGAGTTCGGCAACCCGCGGTTGCCGTGAGGCGTGCCGACCAACGGTCGGCACCCACCGGAGCAACAAAAAAAACGCCGCCCATTGGGCGGCGTTTTCGTACCAGCGCTGCCGGCCAGCGGCCGGCACTACCGTGATGCTCAGCGTTCGACGATCGCCACCACGCCCATGCCGCCGGCGGTGCAGATCGACACCAGCGCGCGGCCACCGCCGCGTTCGGCCAGCTGCTTGGCTGCGGTAGCAATCACACGTGCACCGGTGGCGGCGAACGGATGGCCGGTGGCCAGCGACGAGCCCAGCAGGTTGATCTTGTCCGGGTCGATACGGCCCATCGGCGCATCCAGGCCCAGGCGGTTGCGGCAGTAATCCTCGCTCTCCCACGCACGCAGGGTGCACAGCACCTGTGCAGCGAAGGCCTCGTGGATCTCGTAGATGTCGAAGTCCTGCAGGGTCAGGCCATTGCGCTTGAGCATCTCCGGCACGGCCACGGTCGGTGCCATCAGCAGGCCTTCGCCATGCACGAAGTCCACCGCAGAGACGTGCGCATCGCGCAGGTACGCCTGCGGCTCATGGCCGTGCGCACGCGCCCACTCTTCACTGGCCAGCAGCACCGCGGCGGCGCCATCGGTCAACGGCGTGGAGTTGGCGGCGGTCAGGGTGCCACGGCCGGAGACCTTGTCGAAGGCCGGCTTCAGCGTGGCCAGCTTTTCCAGCGAGGTATCCGGACGCAGTATGTTGTCGCGCTCGACGCCACGGAACGGTGCGATCAGATCGTTGAAGAAACCGCGCTCATAGGCAGCGGCCAGCTTCTTGTGCGAGGACACCGCCCACTCGTCCTGCGAGTCGCGCGAGATGTTCCATTCCTTGGCCATGTCCTCGCAGTGGTCGCCCATGCTCTTGCCGGTGCGCGGCTCGGCCACGCCCGGGAACTCGGGCTTGAGCTCGGAGAACTTGAAGCCGGAAGTGAGCGCGCGGATCTTGTCGCCAGTGCTCTTGGCACGGTTGGCGGCCAGCAGGCGCGCGCGCAGCTTCTTGCCGTAGACGATCGGCACGTCGGAGGTGGTGTCCGAACCGCCGCCGATGCCCGATTCGATCTGGCCCAGCGCGATCTTGTTGGCGACGGTGATGATGCTGTCCAGCGAGGTGCCACAGGCGCGCTGCAGTGTGATGCCCGGGGTCAGCGGCGACAGGCCGGACGACAGCGTGGCTTCACGGCCCAGGTTCCAGTCGCTGGAGTGCTTGATCACCGCACCCATCGCCACTTCACCCAGCTGCTGGCCGTGCAGGCCGAACCGTTCGACCAGCGCGCCCAGCGTACGGACCGACATGCCGAGGTTGCCGACATCCGAATACGCGGTGTTCTGGCGGCAGAACGGAATGCGGACGCCACCGAGGATGGCGACGGGACGAGCGTTGGGCATGGAGATACCTGGCATGGATGAGGGTGTCTGCAACATGGCCTGCACGGCGGAGCAGGCATAATGGAGCCAAGTGTAGCTGCCGCCCTGTGATGGGCCAACCGTGGAACCATGAGCAAACCCGACCCCGCGATGAATGCCCTTGGCGTGCTGGCCCTGGAACTGGCCGGCGGTGAAATCCCCCGCCAGGCGGTACTCAGCGCCGAACAGGCCGGTGAACTGGCCGATCGCGTCGGCCGCGACCTGTCCAAGCTAGTGCCGCAGGTGGCCGAGCTGGACCTGGTGTTCGCCGCCGCCCATTTCGACCCGGCCGAGGTGCTGCGCCCGGGCTGGCCGATCCATCGCCGCCTGGAAGAACTGCAGATGCGTGCGCCGGGCCGCAACCAGGGCCCGCGCCTGCTGGCCTTTGGTACCGACGCCCAGGGCGACGTGCCGCTACCGTTCCAGGCCGACGCCAGCCTGGTGGGCGGCGGCCTGCGCGTGGTGCCGTTCCTGCTGACTGGCAGCGACGTGGCGACGACCAATGCGGTGGCCGAGGCGCTGGAAGACACGCTGCTGGCCAACGGCATGGCCCATGCCGACACTGCGTTGATGGCGCAGAACACCTTCGGTGCCCGCATCGAGCACGCGCGCTATTTCACCGTGAATGATCTGGCCGCGATGATGTCGATGCAGTACGACAACCAGGGTCTGGCTGCGCTGTGGCCGCTGATCGAGACCGCGATCATGGCCCCCGGTGAAGACGAATGGCTCAACGCCGCGCCCGAGCCGCTGCTGCGTTACACGCATGGCGAAGCACGCATGGCGCTGTTCGATCCGGCCGGCTGGTGCGCGCACTACGATTACGGCAAGAACGATTGCGACCGCCTGAAGGGCATCTACGAGCAGTTCCTGATGCGCCAGCGACAGATGGCCGCGGTGCTGGAAGCACATGGCGTGCCGGTACTGTTCGTGCACTGCGAGGCCGGCCAGGACGCGCGCGAACTGCTGGCGCGCTGATCAAGCCGCACCACGCGCCGCCAACCGGTTCGGCGGCGCGATGTGCCACCATTGCGGGCTTGTGCATGGATCACTCATGCGCGATCAAGGACGAACTGCATGCTGTATACACTTCAATGCGCAGGGCTGACCCTGCTTGCCGCAGCCGTCTGTGGCCTTCCGATCATGGCCCAGGCAGCGGTACCGGTTGCCGCGACACCCACCTGCACAGTTGCGCCGGCCTTCGCTGCTGCCGTGGCGGAGCCCGAGGTCTATGACAGCCATATCAGCTTCAGCAACACGGTCAAGGTGCAGGTCAACGTCGATGCGCAGGGCCGCGCCCACGATGCGCGCGTGCTGAACGGCTCCCACAACCGGGTGCTGGATGATGCAGCCCGGCAGGCGGCCCTCAGCTGGAAGTATCAGTGCAAGGGCCTGGGCGGCATCGCGCAACCGGTCGTGCCTGTTCCGGAACCGGCTTGCCGGCTGGACCGCCTTAGCTGGGCGGACAACGAACCCAGGTTCTCCAGCGCAGTGCGGTCCAGCGGTTTGCGCGGCTCGGCGGAAGTCTGGTTGCGCCCGGTGGCCGGCGATCCGGCAAAAACGGAGGTGAAGATCGGCCGGAGCAGCGGGGATGCACGCATTGATGACACGGTGCTCAACGCCGCACGGAACTGGCGGCTGACCTGCCCGCCGGACGCGCCCGTGAAGCACCCCTGGATCAGCTTCACCCAGTCATTCAACTTCGAACCGCGGCGCCAGCCAGCGGCCACGGAGGCATCAGAGCCGGAGCCAGATGATGTGGTGATTGCAAATGATGCCCTGCTGGAATTCGGCACCGTCGCCGGCTTCGTCGAAGCGCTGCCGAAGATGAAGGGTGTAGATCTTGCGCCGGATCAGTCGAGTCAGCCGGGGATGACGCTCTACAACACCAGTCTTGGCGCGATCATGCGGGAAATCGAGATGACCGAGGGACGGTTGAAGCCGGTGACCATGACCCACTGGCTGGTGATGGTGCCGCCCCACCGCACGGCACCGGCCGTGGTGCGCACCTTCAAGCGCGAAGTGATCGATGCCAAGACGGGCAAGGCCCACATGCAGACCGATATCTCGATCCTGTGTGAAAGCGGCCCTGCCGAATGCGCTGAACTGCGGCAGCGACGCGACACATTGCTGCGATCCCCCTGACCGCAGCAAAGGCAGCCGAGCATCGGCTCGGCTCTACAGGAAGGGATGCAAGAAAAACGCCGGCTTGCGCCGGCGTTTTCCATTTCCAGCAGGAGCGCGCTTACGGCGCCTTCTGGATCACCGCACACGCCAGGCGCGCGCCGGCATTGCCGGTCGGCTGGGTCTTGTAGTCATCCGCATCGGCGTGGACGATCAGGCCACGGCCGATGATGTCGAAGTCATCACCCTTGCCGATGTTCACGTTGCTCGACACCGGGCCGTCGATGGTGGCCACGCCCTTGTCGTCGGCCTTGATGTTGGGCATGTCGCCGCCGTGGTGCGGATCGGTGGCGACACTGCCGTGATCCTGCTTGCCCGGGTTGAAGTGGCCACCGGCGCTCATGCCGTCCGGGGCGCTGCAGTCGCCCTTCTCGTGAATGTGGAAGCCGTGCTCGCTGCCCGGCTTCAGGCCGCTGATCTGGCCGGTCACGTGGACCTTGCCATCGACCACCTTGAAGGTGACGCTGCCCTTGGTCTCGTTGCCCTGGGTCGGTGCCAGCTCGGCGCTGGCCGTAGCATCTGCAGCCGGTGCAGCCGCCGGGGCCGGCGTTGCAGCCGGTTCGGTGGTGGCACCGTCGGCCGGCGCGGCCGGCGGGGTTTCAGCCTGCGGCGCGGCCGGCTGCTGGTTGCAGGCCGCCAGGCCCAGCGCAGCAATGGCTGCGAACAGCGAAGTGTGGATCAAGCGCATGGAATCTCTCCCTGGATGATGCCTGCAGTGATCAGCGGACAACCCGGATCACGCCACAGGCGATGCGGACGCCGGCATTGCCGGCGGGCTGGCTGCGATAGTCGTCGGCGTTGGCATGCACGACCAGTGCACGTCCGGCGATATCGGTGGCGGCGCCTCCGCCAAGGGTAACTCCCTTGAGGTGGATATCGACGTTGGCGCGGCCCTGGGCGTCGGCACGCAGATTGTCCATGTCGCCCAGGTGGTGCTTGCCGGTGCCGGCGCGGCCATGCGCGGCGCCACCGGGGTTGAAGTGGTTGCCGGCACTGCTGGCATCCACCGCACTGCAGTCGCCGCGCTCGTGGATGTGGAAGCCAGCCTGCTGCATCGGCTGCAGGCCACCGATCAGGCCGGTGATGTGGATACCGCCGGGCTCCACCATCAGTGCGATGCGGCCACTGACAATGCTGGCCGAGGCCGGCGCAAGATTGGCCTCGCCCTGCTTCGCTGCGCTGACCACGGTCGGCGGCGGCGGAGTAGGTTCGGTCTTTTTCGGCGCGCTGCCACAGGCAGACAGCAGCACGGCGGCGGACAACGGCAGGATGGCAAAGGACAGACGCATCAAAGACTCCTTGCAGATGACACTAAGCGTTGCATCGTCCATGAACGATCAACGGTTCGGCAAGCGGGCGCGAGGATCGCGTGCAGGGGCCGTTCAATGGCCCCCGCGGCGGCGCCCGGCGCCCAGCTTGCGGGTAAGGGTATTGCGGCCAAGGCCCAGGCGGGCCGCGGCTTCGGCACGGCGGCCGTGGGTGATCTGCAGCGCGGCCTCCAGCAGGGCATGGTCGACCCGCTCGCGCACCTGCGCGTGCAGCCCTTCCACGCCTTCGGCCAGCTGACGGCGTGCCCATTCGGCCAGCAGCGCTTCCCACTGCCCCGGATCGGCGCTGGTGGTGCTGCTGCGACGACCGCGCGTACGGTTGAGCGCGGTATCGACGTCGGCCACGCCGATGGTGTCGGCGGCCGCCAACGCCGCCATCCGCCAGCACACGTTTTCCAGTTCGCGCACGTTGCCCGGCCAGTCGTGTTCGCGCAGCGCCTGCAGTGCGGCCGCGGTCAGGCGCTTCGGCGGCGTATCCAGCTTGCGCGCGGCGGCGGCCAGGAACGTACTGGCCAGCTGTGCGATGTCCTCGCGGCGCTCGCGCAGCGGTGGCAGCTGCAGGCGCACCACGTCGAGGCGGTGCAGCAGGTCGGCGCGGAACTTTCCTTGTGCAACCAGCCCTTCCAGGTCCTGGTGGGTGGCGGCGACCACGCGCACGTCGACGCGGATCAGTTCACGGCCACCGACGCGGAAGAACTCGCCCTGCGCCAGCACGCGCAGCAGCCGGGTCTGCAACGGCAGCGGCATGTCGCCGATCTCATCCAGGAACAGCGTGCCGCCATCGGCCTGCTCGAAGCGGCCGATATGGCGGCGCTGCGCGCCGGTGAAGGCGCCGGCTTCGTGGCCGAACAACTCGCTTTCCAGCAGCTCGGACGGGATTGCAGCGGTATTGAGCGCGACGAAGGGCCCCTGCGCGCGCGGTGATTCGCGATGCAGCGCATTGGCCACCAGCTCCTTGCCGGTGCCGGTCTCGCCGGTGATCAGCACCGCCAGCGGTGCCTGCGCCAGGCGACCGATGGCGCGGAACAGCGCGCGCATCGGCGGGGTATCGCCCACCAGTTGCGGCGGTTGGTCGCTATGCGCTTCGGCCGCAGGTGTGGCCGCCGCCAATGCCGGTGCGACGGCCGGCAGCACCCGTTGCGCCAGTGCCACCGCATCGTCCAGATCGAACGGCTTGGACAGGAATTCATGCGCGCCACCGCGGAACGCGCCGGCCGTGCTGGCTACATCGGTATAGGCCGACATCACCACCACCGGCAGCTGCGGCAGCGCGGCCTTGAGCTTGTCCAGCAGCACCAGGCCATCGTCGCCGGGCATGCGCACATCGGTGAACAGCAGCGCCGGTGGCGGGCCTTCGCTCAACGCCTGCAGGGCGGGTGCGGCGCTGTCGAAATCGAGGACCTGGTAGCCCGCCTCGCGTAGCGCGGTGCACAGCACGAAGCGCACGGCCCGATCGTCATCGACCACCCAGATGCACTGCGGGGACGAAGAGGACTCAGACATCGCGCGGGACCTCCTCGGCCGGGGCGGCGCCGCTGACGATCGGCAGCAGCAGAGTGAACACGGTATGGCCCGGGCGCGAGCGGTAGGTCAGCGTGCCGCGATGCTCGCGCGCCACCTGCTGGGCCAGCGCCAGGCCCAGGCCAGTGCCTTCGGCACGGCCACTCACCAAGGGCAGGAACAGGTGTTCAGCCAGTTCCTCGGGAACGCCACGGCCGTCGTCGGCGATTTCCAGGCGCAACGCCAGCGTGTGCAGCTGCTCGGCAATGCGCACGCCATGCTCCACGCGGGTGCGCAGGGTGATGTTGCCGGCGCCGGCCTGGATCGCGTTGCGCACCAGGTTCCAGACCGCCTGGGTGAGGCGGTCGGCGTCACCATGGAATTCGGGGATGCTGGGGTCGTAGTCACGCTGCAGGCGCACCGCCCAGCCGGCTTCGCTCTCGGCCAGGCGCAGCACGCGTTCCAGCGCGGCATGGATGTTCAGTTCGGCATGCGGCGCGGCCGGGGCCGGCGACAACAGCTGGTCGAGCAGGCCGTTGAGGCGCTCGATCTCCGAACCGATCAGTTCGATCAGCTCACGTTCGCCGGCGTCGCGCTGAGCGGCACGCCGCGCCAGCAGCTGCGCCGCGCCCTTCAGCCCGGCCAGCGGATTACGCAGTTCGTGGGCCAGCCCCTTCAGCGCCGCGCTGAGCGCGCTGGGCAGCGCCTGGGTGGGATCGAGTCCTGGGAACTCATCGACCGGATGCGCCTCCAGCAGCCAGCCGCCATCGTCGCGGCGGCTCATCCAGCCCTCGGCGAAGCGCGGCGCCTCGCCGGGCACCGCCAGCGCCAGCCGGTTCAGGCGCAGGCTGTCGCGCTCGTCGCGGGCCAGGAAATGGGCCAACGCCTCGCCCTGCACTTCCAAGGCGACCAATGGCCGACCCAGCAGGCGCCGGACGCTGACGCCCAGCCAGCGGGCGAAGGCCGGATTGCAGCCGGCAATGCAGCCATCGGCCCCGGCCCAGGCCAGCGGCGTGCCCAGGGCATCGAGGGACGGCGGGGGTGCGGGGTCGGACATTGCACCAATGTAGTGCAAAACAGGGGTCCGGGGTCGGATCCCTTTCCGTGAGGAAAGGGCTCTGACCCCTGCCGCAGGTCGAGCAAGCTCGACCACTACCAGATGCGTGGCCGGTTACAGCTTCATGTTCAGGCCGACGAACACGCTGCGGCCCGGGGCCGGCGAGAACATCGGGCGGGCGCGGTCCCAGAAGAAGCTGTCGTACCAGGCGTAGGCGTACTGGCGGCCGGTGACGTTCTTCAGCTGCAGGTCCACGCTGAAACGCGGGGTGAGCTGATAGGCCGCACTGAGGTCGAGCACGGCGAAGCCACCGAACTTGCCGGCCACGTTGCGTTCTTCCAGGTAGTAATCGCCCTGTGCACGCGCCTGCAGGCCCAGCCGCAGCGCATCCGTGGCGCGGTAATCCACACCCAGATTGCTGATATGGCGCGGGGTGGCAGCCACTTCGCGGCCCTGCAGGGAAATGCCGGCATCGCGGTCGTCGCGGGTGATCTTCGCTTCCTGGTAGGCGTGCGAAGCCCATACCGTCCAGTCGTCGCCCAGTTGCAGGCTCAACTGCGCATCCACGCCTCGTCGGCGGGTCTTGCCCAGGGTGACCGTGGTGCCAGTGGCCGGCATGTTGGATACCTCGTTTTCCGCGTCCTGCTGCCACACCGCCAGGCGCGCCTGGGCGCCCTGGAACGGCTGGAACTTCAGGCCCAGCTCCATGCCGGTGTTGGTGGACGGCTGCATCGGTGCCTGCCCGGGGGTGAGGTAGGCCGGCGCGGTGGACCCGGTCAGTACCTGGAAGGTGCGGCCCCAGTTCGCGTAGACGTGGGTGGTCTGGCCCAGGCTGTGGATGATGCTCAGCTTGGGCTGACCGATGGTGCCGTAGTCCTGCAGGCGTCCGCGGACGCCGTTCATCAGGTGCGTGCTGCCACTGAAGCGATCGATACGATAGGCCGGCACGATCTTCCAGGCCTCGACCGGCTGGTAGATGGCCTGCACGTAAGCGCCCCAGTTGTCGAAGCTGTGGCGATCGTTGTTCTGCACCCGCGCCGGCGGCTGGCTGAAATCAGTGGGTTCGGCGTAGGCGTAGCGCTCGCGGATGTAGCCGTTGTCCTGCTGCTCGTAGTTCAGGCCGCCCTCGACAGTAAGCGCGGAACTGGCCTGCCAGGTCAGGGTGCTGAGCAGTCCGGCCTGACGCTCGTCCCACATGCGGCGCTGGCGCGGCAGGTTGCCGGTGGGCAGGTCGCTGAAGGTCACGCGGCGGTCGTCTTCATAGCGGTTGTAGTAGAGCCGCGTGCCGAAGGTGAGTGCGTCGGACAGCTTCAGGTCGACGTGCGCGGCGATCTGCCGCATGTCGCGGTCATCGCCATCATTGCCGTTGCGCAGCTCGCTGCCACGGCGGAGCGTGCGCAGTTCCTCGGCGGTCATGAAGCCCGGTTCGTCGGCCTCATGGTGGTAGGCGCGCGCCGTCAGGCCCACGCGCAGCCCTTCGTCCAGCGTGCCGAAGAACCACTTGCCGCCCAGCGAGTACTTCTTCGAGGTGTCGTGGTCGCGATAGCCATCGCTGGCCTGGGTGCCGACAAAATAGTTCTGCGCGAAGCCATTGGCTTCGCGGCCAACCGCCAGCTGTGCATCACGGGTGTTGTAGCTGCCGTAGGCCAGGCGCGCATCGGTGTAGCTGCCGCCTTGGCGCGTACCGAAGTTCACGTTGCCACCGATGTTGTGCAGCCCATAGCGCGGGTCGTTGGTCCCGCGCACCACTTCGATGTAGCTGATGTCCAGCGGGAACAGCATGTCGATGAAGCGCTGGTTGCCGCTGTTGACGTTGCTGGGGATGCCATCGATCAGCGTCTTGATGGCATTGAGGTAACCCTCGCCGTTGAAGGCGCGGAAGCTGACCTTGCCGGATTCGGCGCCCTGCCGGGTTTCGGTGAGCTGGATGCCGGGCATCTGCCCGAGCAGTTCCCAGCTGTGCGAGACGTTGCGGTTTTCGATCTGGTCTGCACCCAGGACGTCCACCGAGGTCAGCACCTGGTGCGCACTGAGCTGGCCTTCGCCGTGCTGGTGCACCTGCACCTGCACCTGCACCTGCACCTTGCCGAGGGTGAGCGCGGCATCGGCGGACTGTGCGAAAGCTTCAGGGGCGAGCGGCGCGGCCGCCAGGGCGGCCACAAGGGTGGGAGTCTTCATGGGAAGGGGTGGCTGCGGTGAAATGTAATCATATAACATTTCACATGCCCACTTTTGCAGCGTCGAGCAAGGCTCGGCGCTACAAGGGCGGGTGCCGGGGGCTTGGATTACACCGGGTAGCCGGTGGCTTCCCGTGCCTTCTTCCAGGCGGCTTCGAATTCACGCGCGGAGATTTCGTCGTCCTCGTCGAAATCCAGGAACGACACTGGCTGGTCGGCCAGCAGGAAGCGGTCGTCGCTGTGGGCATGCTCGTCGGCCCAGACCATCCTGGTGCCGTAGATTTCCACTTGGCGCACGATCTTCTCGCCACGGGCTTCCATCAGCACGTTGCCCTTGCCCAGGCCCGATTCGGCCCAGTGCTTGTAGTACTTCTTTGCGGCGGATTTCGCGCCGGGTTTTGCGTTGTGCTTTGCGTAGGTCATTGCAGGGGTCCTGGCCGCAGGCGCGGCCGGAAAGTTCGGAATGGCGCCATTATCAGGCATCCGGGGTCAGAGCCCTTCCCTTTGGAAAGGGATCCGACCCCCTGCTGGTTCAGTTCGGCAGGGGCACGCCCTTCGGCCACAGCATCCAGATATTGCCCTTCTGCTTCATGTCGCCGGCCAGCTTGCCGGCGGCATCCCCGCTGCCCCAGTACAGGTCGGCGCGCACCTCACCGGCGATGGCGCCGCCGGTGTCCTGCGCGGCCACCGGGCGCACCACCGGGGTGCCGTCCGGGCGCGTGGTGGAGAGCCACAGCAGGCTGCCCAGCGGCACCACGCTGCGGTCCACCGCCACGCTGTAGCCGGCGGTAAGCGGCACGTTCAGCGAACCACGCGGGCCTTCCGGGCTGTCCGGGTTGCGCACGAAGAACACGTAGCTGGGGTTGCTGCGCAGCAGTTCCGGCACGCGCGCGGGATTGGCCCGTGCCCAGGCGCGGATCGCGTCCATGGTGACGTCTTCCTTCTTCAGCTGGCCCTGGTCCACCAGCCAGCGCCCGATGGCGCGGTAGGGGTGGCCATTCTGTTCCGCATAGGCCAGACGCACCTGCTTGCCATCGGCCAGGCGCACGCGGCCGGACCCCTGGATCTGCAGCAGCTGCAGGTCCATCGGGTCGGTCAGCCAGGCCAGCACCGGGGCGTTGGCGCCCTTGGCCGCGATGGTGCCGGCGTCGTCATAGGGCTTGAGCACCTTGCCTTCGACGCGACCGCGCAGGCGCTTGCCCTTCAGTTCCGGGTAGAGGCTCTCCAGCTGCACCACCACCAGATCATCCGGCGTGCCGTAGACCGGTACGGTCGCCGTGGCGGTACGGGTCAGGCTGCCGGCATAGATCGGCTCGTAGTAGCCGGTAATCAGTCCGTCGGCCTGGTGGCCACCGGCACGCAGCGCATAGGCATCGAGGTCGCGCTGCAGGAACTGGCGGATCGCGGCCGGGTCCTTGTCTGACACCGCTGCGGCGGTGGCGCAGGGTTTGGCCCAGACCGCATCGTTCTTCAGGCGGGTGCAGCTGCTGCGCCAGGCAACGAAACCGGCCTGCAGATCGCTGTTTGAGACCGCTGGCAGGGCTTTCCAGTCGACCCTGGCGTAGGTGGCCGCCGGCGGTGAGGTCGGCGTGGGCGCTTCGGAACCCGTGCGGGGAGCGGTGGTGGCGCAACCGGCGAGCACCGCCGCTGCCAACAGGGTCCAGTGCTTGCGCTTAAAGAAGGTAGCGGAATCGATCATGCCGCCATGGTGGCGGGCCGGCCGCTGGGCGGCAACCCAGCGCGGGGTCAAGCGTTCATGCGCGGGGTCACGGTGTCTGCAGCAGCAGCGAATGCAGGATGCGCGCGTCTTCGGCATCCAGCGTCTTTGGCAGGTCGTCGCGGCCGCGGAAGCGGCGGTGGAATGCAGCGACAGTGGCTTCACGGTTGTCCAGCGGATAACCGAAGCGGGCCAGCGCATTCCACGCGTCGAAGCCTTCCGGTGCCGCGCCGTCAGCGGCGCGCGGCCATACCCCGAAGCCAGCCTCGGCCAGCTGTTGCCAGGGGAAGAAGCGGCTCGGATCCTGCTTGCGCGTCGGCGCCAGGTCGGCATGGCCGATCACCTGTCGCGGCGGAATGTTCAGGCGGGTGGTGAGATCGCGCAGCAGCACGATCAGCGATTCGATCTGCGCCGCACTGAACGGGCTGCGGCCATCGTTGTCGAGCTCGATACCGATGGAAGCCGAGTTGAGATCGGTGATGGTGCCCCAGCGCCCGGCGCCGGCGTGCCAGGCGCGGCGCTCATCGGCCACCAGCTGGTAACGATGGCCATCGGCGCCGACCAGGTAATGCGCACTGACCGGTCCACCGCTGTTGGCTGTACGCAACGTATGCAGGCTCTGCTGCACCGACTTCTGCTCGGTGTGGTGGATGACGATGATGACCGGCGTGCGCGCGTTCTGGTTGGGTGATGGCACCCAGGTGGCGAGCGGGTTGCGGGTTTCCTGCGGCGCGGAGGCACAGGCAGCCAGCAGCAGGCAGGCCGAGAGCATCAGGACAGTGCGGATCGGGTGCATGGCCTGATTGTGCGCGATCAGGCGCGATGATGCATGCCGCCGTGCAGAGCAAGCTTGGCACCCACCAGAGAGGATGCGGTAGATCCACGCCATGCGTGGATGGGCTACCCGCTGTGCCGACCAACGGTCGGCACCCACCAGAGCAGACCCAGACCCTGTGCCAAGCAAGCTTGGCACCCACCAGAGCAGGAGCAGTGCCAGGCAAGCTTGGCACCCACCAGAACAGTAGAAGTGCCGACCAACGGTCGGCACCCACAACATCAATGCAGTAGCTCCGCCGCTACTTCAGGCCTCGTAGGCGGATTCGCCGTGCGAGGTCACATCCAGGCCGGTGCGTTCGGCCTCTTCGGTCACGCGCAGGCCAACCACGCTGCGCACCACCAGCAGGATCAGCGTGGTCACCACCGCCGACCACACCACGGTGAGACCGACGCTGACCACCTGCACCCAGACCTGGTGCGCGATATCCAGATCCGCCTTGGTACCACCCAGCGACTGTGCACTGAACACACCGGTAAGGATCGCGCCGACGATGCCGCCGACACCATGCACACCGAACACGTCGGCGGTGTCATCCACTTTCAGCAGGCGCTTGAGGCCCGTGACGCCCCAGACGCAGACCACGCCGGCGACGAAGCCGATGATGATCGCGCCGAGTGGGCCGACGGTGCCACATGCCGGGGTGATGCCGACCAGGCCGGCCACCGCGCCCGAGGCCGCGCCCAGTGCCGACGGCTTGCCCTTGCTGATTGCTTCCACCAGCGTCCAGCCGAGCACCGCAGCTGCCGTAGCCAGCACGGTATTGAGGAAGGCCAGCGAGGCCACGGTATCGGCCGCCGCCGCCGAGCCGGCGTTGAAGCCGAACCAGCCCACCCACAGCAGCATTGCGCCGATGTAGGTAAACGGCACGTTGTGCGGCTTCAGCGCGGTCTGGCCATAGCCCAGGCGCTTGCCGACGAACCACGCGGCAACCAGGCCTGCAACGCCCGCGTTGATGTGCACCACGGTACCGCCGGCGAAGTCGATGGCACCCAGCTCACCCAGGTAGCCGCCACCCCAGACGATGTGGGCCATCGGGATGTAGCTGAGGGTGAACCACAGCGCCGAGAACAGCAGCACCGCGCGGAACTTGATGCGCTCGGCGAAGGCACCGACGATCAGCGCGGTGGTGATACCGGCAAAGGTCGACTGGAACGCGACGAACAGATAGTCCGGCAGGCCCTTGATCGGTGTGTTGCCGACCGACTCGGGGGTGAAGCCCTTGAGGAAGGCGAACTCGGTGAACGACCCGAAGAAGGGATTGCCCGCGCTGAACACCGCGCTGTAGCCGTAGGCCACCCACAGCAGCAGCACCAGCGAGAACACCACCAGGATCTGGCTGAGCACCGACAGCACGTTCTTCGAGCGCACCAGCCCGCCGTAGAACAGGGCCAGGCCCGGCACCACCATCAACAGCACCAGCAGGGTGGAGGTGAGCATCCAGGCCACGTCGCCATGATCATAGGCGGCGGCCGCTTCGGCCACGGCCGGTGCAGCGGCTGCAGCTGCAGGGTCCTGCAGCGGTTCAACGGCCACGCTTTCGCTTGGCAGCGGCGACACCTGCGCCTGGGCGTGGGCATTGCCCGGCCAGGCACCCGCGGCCAGCGCGCTGAGCAGCATCAACAGGCACACGATATGGAACCGGGCTTGCCACCCGGTGAGAAGGCGCATCTTCATGGGGGAGTCTCCGGAAGGGGGTTACAGCGCGTCGGCACCGATTTCGCCGGTGCGGATACGGATGACCTGTTCGACGGCGGTGACGAAGATCTTGCCGTCACCGATCTTGCCGGTGCCTGCCGACGATTGGATCGCTTCGATCACCGCATCGGCACGCTCGTCGGTGACCACGGTTTCGATCTTGATCTTGGGCAGGAAGTCGACGACGTACTCGGCGCCGCGATACAGCTCGGTGTGGCCCTTCTGGCGGCCGAAGCCTTTCACTTCGGTCACGGTGATGCCCGACACGCCTGCATCGGACAGGGCCTCGCGGACCTCGTCGAGCTTGAACGGTCGGATGATGGCGGAGATCAGTTTCATGCGCATGTCCCGAGGGTGGATGGGGCCAGCGCGCCAGTGCGCGTTGGCATCAGGCAACCACGGGTCATCAGGATGATGACCGTGGCTGTTGCACCGGACACGTACAGGGCCGGGACGGCCGTGCCTCTCTCCTTGCACGACCGACGCGGGAGGGAGGGCGGCCCTGGTCGCGTATCCGGTCTCTCTCTTGCCCCTGGATAAGCGGGCCAAAGGCCCGCGTTCCAATGCAGCGGACTGACAGTCCGCTCTACAACGGCGGGCCTGCGCCCGCCTTGCGGCTCCCCAGCCGCGAAAACGGAAGCGATGGCGGCGGGTGGGAGGGGGAAGCCCACCGCCATCGCATCCGGTCAGCTGGCGTAGTACAGCTGGTACTCCAGCGGGTGGGTGGCCGCGCGGAACTTGGTCACTTCCTGCATCTTCAGCGCGATGTAGCCGTCGATGAAGTCATCGCTCATCACGCCACCGGCCTTCAGGAACTCGCGGTCCTTGTCCAGCGCTTCCAGCGCCTGGTCCAGCGAGGAGCAGACCTGCGGGATCAGCTTCTCTTCTTCCGGCGGCAGGTCGTACAGGTCCTTGTCGCTCGGTGCGCCCGGGTCGATCTGGTTCTTGATGCCGTCCAGGCCGGCCATCATCAGCGCAGTGAAGGTGAGGTAGCCGGACTGGATCGGGTCCGGGAAGCGCATTTCGATACGGCGCGCCTTCGGGTTGGAGACCCACGGAATGCGGCACGAGGCCGAACGGTTGCGGGCCGAATAGGCCAGCATCACCGGCGCTTCGAAGCCCGGCACCAGGCGCTTGTAGCTGTTGGTGCCCGAGTTGGCGAAGGCATTGATGGCCTTGGCGTGCTTGAAGATGCCGCCGATGTACCACAGCGCCAGCTGGCTCAGGCCGCCGTAGCCGTCACCGGAGAACAGGTTGGTGCCGCCCTTGGACAGCGACTGGTGCACGTGCATGCCGCTGCCGTTGTCGCCGACGATCGGCTTGGGCATGAAGGTGACGGTCTTGCCGTTGCGGTGCGCGACGTTCTTGATCACGTACTTCATGCGCAGCAGTTCGTCGGCCTTCTGCACCAGGGTGCTGAACTTGGTGCCGATCTCGCACTGGCCGGCGGTGGCCACTTCGTGGTGCTGCACTTCCACTTCGATGCCGACCTGTTCCAGGGTCTTGCACATCTCGGCGCGCAGGTCGTGCAGGGTGTCGGTCGGCGGAACCGGGAAATAGCCGCCCTTCACGCCCGGACGGTAACCGCTGTTGGCGCCGTCGTACTTGGCGCCGCTGTTCCAGGCGGCTTCTTCGGAATCGACCTTGAAGAAAGTGTTGCCCATTTCATTGGCGAAACGGACAGAGTCGAAGATGAAGAATTCCGGCTCCGGGCCGAAGAACGCGGTTTCGGCAATGCCGGAGGACTTCAGGTAGGCCTCGGCGCGCTTGGCGATGCCGCGCGGGCAACGGCCATACGGCTGCATGGTGGCCGGGTCGAGGATGTCGCAGCTGATCACGATGGTCGGATCGGCGTAGAACGGGTCGACGTAGGCGCTGGCGGTATCCGGCAGCAGCACCATGTCCGACTCGTTGATGCCCTTCCAGCCGGCGATCGAGCTGCCATCGAACATCTTGCCTTCTTCGAACAGCGACGGTTCGACGATGCTGACCGGGAAGGTCACGTGCTGCTCGACACCACGCATGTCGACAAAGCGCAGATCGACGAATTCGATCTGGTTGTCCTTGATCAGCTTCTCAACGTTTTCCACGGACATCGGTACGACCTCGGATGGGGATGAATGCCTGCTGAGGTAGAGCAACGACCGTGCCAACTTTTTACAGCCCGCAAGTCATTGATTTCAAAAAGAGTGCCCCGGACCGGTGCAAATTGGTGCGCACCAATGAGGTGCGCCCGCCACCAGACGCACCCGTTTGGTGCAGCACGGATCGTCTATCCTCTCGCCCTTCTTCCTTCCGCCGCGCGTGCACGCACCGTCCATGTCCGACCTGCTCTCCGCCCTGCTGCTGGGCATCCTCGAAGGCTTGACCGAGTTCCTGCCGATCTCCAGCACCGGCCACCTGCTCATCGCCCAGCACTGGCTGGGTGCCCGTTCGGACTTCTTCAACATCGTCATCCAGGCCGGCGCCATCGTGGCCGTGGTACTGGTGTTCCGCCAGCGCCTGCTGCAGCTGGCCACCGGCTTCAACCAGCGCGGGAACCGCGAGTACGTGTTCAAGCTGGGCGCGGCGTTCCTGGTCACCGCGGTGGTCGGCCTGGTGGTACGCAAGGCCGGCTGGTCGCTGCCGGAAACGGTCAGCCCGGTGGCCTGGGCGCTGATCATCGGTGGCGTCTGGATGCTGCTGGTGGAGGCCTACACCGCGCGCCTGCCCGACCGCGACCAGGTGACCTGGACGGTGGCGATCGGCGTCGGCCTGGCGCAGGTCGTGGCCGGCGTGTTCCCCGGCACCTCGCGCTCGGCCTCGGCCATCTTCCTGGCCATGCTGCTGGGCCTGAGCCGCCGCGCGGCCGCCGCCGAGTTCGTGTTCCTGGTCGGCATTCCCACCATGTTTGCCGCCAGCGCCTACACCTTCCTGGAAATGGCCAAGGCAGGGCAGCTGGGCAGCGAGGACTGGGCCGACGTGGGCGTGGCCTTCCTTGCCGCGGCCATCACCGGCTTCGTCGTAGTGAAGTGGCTGATGGGCTACATCAAGTCGCACAGGTTCACCGCCTTCGCGATCTACCGCATCGCACTGGGCGCGGCGCTGCTGCTGTGGTTGCCCTCCGGCAGCTGAACAGCACCGGGGCATGGCAACCCCGTTGCCGGCCCTACCCCGTTTCCCCCACGGTTCCCCAAGGAGAATCACCATGAACCGCAAGCTCACCCTGCTCCTCCCGCTGGCCCTGATGGCCGCCTGCAGCCAGACCCCGGCACCGGCCGGCACCGGCGGCGACGACGTGGCCCCGGCCGCGGCCAAGGCAGCAGACCAGCAGACGCTGGCGCACCTGGATGCGCAGCGCCTGCAGAGCCAGCACTGGCTGCTGCAGCAGGCCACCGGCGCCGACGGCAAGCGCATCGACGCGCTGTTCGCCCGCGAAGACAAGCCGGTCACCCTGGACTTCGCTGATGGCCGCCTGTCGGTCAGCAACGCCTGCAACCACATGGGTGGCGGCTACACCCTGGCCGACGGCAAGCTGACGGTCAGTGCGATGGCCTCGACCATGATGGCCTGCACCGACAAGGCGCTGATGGCGCTGGACGAGGCCGTGTCGAGCCGCCTGCAGGGCGAGCTGAAGGCCGAGCAGGATGCCGATGGCAAGCTGACCCTGACCACCGCCAAGGGCGACGTGCTGGTGTTCAACCCGGAACCGACCGCTGAAACCCGCTACGGCGGCGCCGGCGAAACCGTGTTCCTGGAAGTGGCTGCGAAGACCGAGAAGTGCTCGCACCCGCTGATCCCGGACTACCAGTGCCTGCAGGTGCGCGAAGTGAAGTTCGACGACAAGGGCCTGAAGCAGGGCGAGCCGGGCAAGTTCGAGAACTTCTACGGCAACATCGAGGGTTACACCCACGAAGACGGCGTGCGCAACGTGGTGCGCGTGAAGCGCTACGAGGTGAAGAACCCGCCGGCCGATGCGCCGTCGCAGGCGTACGTGCTGGACATGGTGGTCGAGTCGGCCATCGAGAAGAAATAAAACGATGGAAGGGCGGCCGAGAGGCCGCCCTTCTTCATGGTCGGTAGTGCCGGCCGCTGGCCGGCTGCCCTGCGCGGCACCGCCAACACACGGATGCTGCCGGCCAGCGGCCGGCACTACCCGGATGCATCGGGAGATCGGCATGAAGCACGTCCCCGTCCTCATCATTGCTGCGCTGCTGGCCATGTCCGCGAATGTGGCCGCTGCCAGCACGCCCAGCACGCCCAGCACCGATCAGCTTGAAGCGCACCTGTGGCAACTGGTGCGTGCCACCAACGCGCAAGGAAAGCGCATCGACGCGTTGTTCGTCCGCGGTCGCGCGCCCTACACACTGCGCTTCCAGTCCGGTTTCATGAGCGAGTTGAACCTGTGCAACCACGTCAGCAACGAGTACCGGCTGCAGGGCAACCTGCTGATCCTGCGCAACAGCGTGCAGACCACAGCGCTATGCGTCGATCAGAGACTGCCCACGCAGCAGAAGCTCGCCGGAAAGCTGATGCACGGCGAAGGCTCGGCACCGACGCTTGCGCTTGACGACCGCGGCGCGCTGGTGCTGCGCAACGCGAGGGGCGACACCGCAGTGTTCGAACCGGCGGCGCTGCAAGCGGATGGAAGGTAGCGCCGGCCGCTGGCCGGCATCTTCCCTGTGTTGCCGCCGTTGCCTGCAGCAGCCGGCCCGCGGCCGGCTCTACCCTGTGTGCTGCTCAGCGCAGCGCCGGGTTCAACGTGTAGGTGCCGTGCAGTGCGGCTTCGGCCAGCACGTGGCCGTGCATGGCGCGGTACGCGTCGGCGGCGGTGAAGTGCTGCGGCAGGTCCAGCGACGCCACGTCCAGCGCGAATACCCGGAAGAAATAGCGGTGCATGCG
The DNA here is from genome assembly GCF_059369595.1 of Stenotrophomonas sp. YJH_SMC_25. Lineage (NCBI taxonomy): Bacteria > Pseudomonadati > Pseudomonadota > Gammaproteobacteria > Lysobacterales > Lysobacteraceae > Stenotrophomonas > Stenotrophomonas sp. YJH_SMC_25. The sequence goes on from NZ_JCAFSV010000002.1 coordinate 211,779, forward strand.
CTCGTCGTTGAACGGCGGATACGGGCCGTCATAGCCCAGGTAATCACCGGCCATGTCCGGGTTGCCCGCGAACCAGCCGGTGAAGTCGTTCAGGCCCTGGCGGCTGCCGGCCGGGCCGGCGGGTGCGGGCTTGCCCTTCACCACGAAGCCGTCGCTGCAGCTGCCAGCGGCGATCTCCTGCACCGTGGCCGGGATATCGGCCATCACCCAGTGCACGAAATCGCAGCGCGGCTGGTCGCGCGGCACGCTCATGTCGCCGCGGCCAACCGTCTCCGGCACGGTCGGTACGTCCGGGTCCACGCATACCAGCAGGAACGAACGGGTGCCGGCCGGCGCCCCGCTCCAGGCCAGGTGCGGGTTGCGGTCCGGGGCGAAACCGTTGGCGTCGCCCGCGGCGAACTCACGATCGATCGGTGCGCCGTTGGTCAGGCTGTGGCTGGTCAACTGCATCGGACTATCCTCACTCTTCCGGGTAACCCAGGCGCACCGCAACCGGGGTGAGCTGGGCGAAGGCGGCGCTCATCACGTCGCGGTAGTTGCGCCAGTGGCCGGCAGGCAGGCGGGGGGCTCCCAGCTGTGCCGCCGGCGGCATCGGCCGCTCGAACAGGCGGCCCAGCAGTTCGGCCATCGCCTGCGGATCGTTGCCGATCTGGTCGATGCGCAGCAGCACGTGCGGGTACAGGTCGTCCTCATGCAGCGTGGCGATCTGGGTCAGCGCGCGGGTCAGCCATTCACTGGCTTCGGCCAGCGACGTCATCGCCAGCGGCGCGGCGGCACCGTAGGCCACCCAGTCCAGCAGCATGTCGCGCGGGTCGCGCAGCACCAGCACCAGGCGGCCCTGCGGCAGCTGCGGGCGCAGCGCCCACAGCAGGGCGTTGTCCCACCACAGCAGCCAGTCGATCACGGTGTCGCTCTGCAGGCCACGTGCCGGCAGCTGTTCACGCCAGCGCTGCACCAGCCGCTCCGGCGTCAGCACGCCTGAGGCCAGGTCCTGCAATGTGTTGTAGTTCTGGAACGCATCATCGGGCGGCGTGTTGGTGTAGCGGTCGCTGCGCAGCACCGGGCTGGCAGCAGCCAGGCCGGTCGCCACCCGCTCAACGCCCGAACCCGGCGGGCCCCAGAGGAAGATCGGCGCGGAGCTGGCATCGCCGTCGATGCTGCCCTTGTCCGGCCAGCTCGGCGGGGACTTGGCCTGTGGCGGCAGTGGCAAGCGCTGCGGCGCCTGGTCAGCCTGCAGCGACAGCCAGGTGCGCAGGGCGTCCTGCGGCTGCCCGGCGCGGTCCTGGATCTCGCCCATCCACGTCCGCAGGTCGGCGCGATGCTCTTCCGGCGCCAGCTCGATCAGCGCCTGCACGCGGGCCACGGCGGCGGCGGGATCGCGCTGCAGCAGGCCTTCGACCAGCCGGGTCTCGCCGCTGACGCGGCCCGGTTCCAGGCTGACGATGCGTTCGGCGATCGCTTCGGCCTGAGCATGTTCGCCGGCCATGTCATGCAGGCGCAGGCGCGCCTCCAGGGCCGGCAGATGCGCGGGCATCGCCGCCATCCAGCGCTCGACCGCGGTCACGGCGCTTTCGCTGCCCACCTGCTCGATGGCCAGCCGTGCCAGCCACACATCGTGCAGCTGGTCATCGGTATCCAGTACCGCATCCAGGCGTGCACGCGCTTCATCCTCGCGCCCCAGGCGCTGCCATGACATCAGCAGCAGCTGCAGCACCTGGCGGTCTTCCGGCTGCGTCTCCAGCAGCGGCAGCAGGTAGTCCAGGGCCTGCAGCGGCTGGCCATTGCGCAGCGACAGTTCACCCGCCAGGCGGCGCATCGACGGTACGTCCATCTCCGGCTGCTGCAGGGCCACCTGCATGGCTTCGGCGGCGGCCGGTACGTTGCCCTGGCGCAGTGCCAGCTGCACCACCAGCCCATGCAGCGAGGACAGCGACGGATTGAGTTCCAGCACGCGGCGGAACGACTGCTCTGCAAACGCCAGCATGTCCTTGCCCAGGTAGGCAAAGCCCAGTGCGTACAGCACGCGGGTATCGTCCGGCAGTGCCTTGCTGGCAGCCGACAGCAGCGCCAGTGCACGGTCGGCGTCACCGCGGCGCAGTGCAACCATGCCGTCGATGGTCAGCAGTTCCGGATGATCCGGCTCCACGCGCGCGGCCAGGGTGGAGATGCGCTGCGCTTCGTCGAAGTCATTGCGGCCGATCGCCAGGTGCGCCTGCATCAGATAGGCGGAGAACGAGTTCGGATCGAGGCCGGTGGTGCGCACCAGTGCTTCGTCGGCACCCTCGAACTGGCGCAGTGCCAGCAGCAGGCCGGCATGCTGCAGGTGCAGCTGGGCGTCGTCCGGGGCCAGCCGCAGCGCCTGCTGCAGGGCCTCCATCGCCTCCTCGGCGTTGCCCTGCTGCTGCAGCGCAAGCGCCAGCCAGCGGTGGGCGTTGGCCTGGCCGGGTTCGTCACGGGTCCACGCCTGGGCCAGCTGCACGGCCTGGTCGGCCTGGTTCTGGCGCAACGCTTGGATGATCTGGTCTTGCATGGCAGTCCGGTTCAAGTGCAAAGCCGCATTGTAGCGGGCTGCGCGCTGTCGCCGGTTCAGGCCTGCAGGACCCGCTGCAGGCGCTGGGCGACCCAGCGCTCGGAGAAGCCGTCGCCGCGCCAGTTTTCGATGAACCCGCAGTGGCCGCCCCAGCAGGCGGTTTCCAGGCGCGCCTGGCCCGGCAGCTGCCAGTTGCTGAAGGTCGCGTACGGAATCACCGGGTCATCCTGCGCCATCAGGATGTCGGCCGGTACCTGCAGGGTCGACAGGCGGTCGCCGGCGATCGAGTAGCCGTCGAAATAGGCCTGCAGCGAACCGAAGCTGGTGTGGCGCTCGACCAGCCAGGCGGTCAGCGCGCGGATGTCCAGCTTCAGCACGCGGTCGTCGCAGTCGCTCAGCTCGGGGAACAGATCGCGCTTGCGGCGCAGCGAGCCGGCCCACTTGCGGCGGAAGTACCAGTCGTACATCGCCGGGCCGTTCTCGATGCTCTCCATCGTCAGCGCCGGGTCCAGCACCGGGCACACCGAGGCGACGCGCAGCAGCGGCACGCCGGCCGCCGGCGCGCGCAGGGCCAGGCGCAGCACGAAGTTGCCACCCAGCGAATAACCGGCGGCCACCAGCGGCAGCTGCGGCCAGCGCTGGGCGATATCACCCGCGGCGTGCACCACTTCATCGATGAGATTGGAGTGGAAGATGCCGGGGTTCAGGTGATGGGTGTTGCCGTGGTCGCGGAAGTTCAGCCGCACCACGTCGAAGCCCTGCTCGATCATGCGCGCGGCGGCCATGCGCATGTAGCTGGATTCGGCACTGCCTTCCCAGCCATGCAGCAGCAGCGCGATGCCCTTGGGCTCGCGGCCTTCGACATGGCTGTGCCAGCCCTGCAGGCGCACGCCATCACCACCATCGAGGATCAGCTCTTCGCTGACCGCACCGGTGGCCGCCAGCAGCAGCAGGCCGCGCTGCAGGCGCATGCGGCTGGAGCTGAGCATCGACTGCAGGTGCGGATTGCGCAGCCAGCGCGGCGGCTGATAGTCAGCCGCATGCAGCGTCGGCGTACCGGCGTCCAGGACAGGTGGCGGGATCAGGGCCACCGCAGCCTCACCCGGCGCTCATGGCCGCCACGATGCGCGCGCGCGAGGTTTCCGCGATGCGCCGACGGCCTTCCAGGTCCTGTGCACCGATCGGCGCCAGGAAGTGCACTTCCGCACGTCGCGCCGGCTCGCCGAGCAGGCGCAGGAAATTGGCAAAGAAGCTCTCGTTCGGACCGAACGCGACGATGGTCTGCGCGTCGCCCTTCGCCCCGTACACCAGGGCCACCGGCTGCACCGGCACGCCGGTCTCGACCGCGGCCTGGAAGATGCGGGCGTGGAACGGGCCCACTTCGTGACCGCCGCGGGTCCGCCCTTCCGGGAACACGCCCACGGCCTTGCCCTCGCGCAGGCGGTCGGCCATCACCTGCATCACGCCACCGAGCGATTCGGTGTTGCCACGCTGGTGGAAGATGGTCTGGCCACGCGCGGCCAGCCAACCCACCAGCGGCCAGCTGGCGATCTCGCGCTTGGCGACGAAGCCCATCATGCGCTGGCTGTGCAGGATGCAGATATCCACCCAGCTGACATGGTTGGCCACGAACAGCACGGCACCGGGCAGCGGCGCGCCGACCTGCACCAGGCGGAAGCCGAAGATCCACATCAGCCCGCCCTGCCACCAGTTGACCACCTTGGCGCCGAAGGTCGCCTCGCCCACGCGCAGTTCGCCCCACGGCGGAAGCATGCCGATCAGGATGAGCGGCAGGAACACGATGATGTGGACCAACAGCAGCGGTACGCGGTACAGGTAACGGCACACACGCGCCACGCCGCCACGGGGGGCCGGAGTGGGGGAAGTCATCCGCGCACGATACCGGAGGGCCGTCATCGCTGCCAGCCGATTTAGGCCATAACCGCCATCGACCGGGGCAATCGGCGGGGAACGCTGGGTTCCGCTGCCGTCAACGAGCCCCAGGGGGGCTCAGCCGTGACCGGCAGCCACCACCGCCAGGGTCAGCCGCGAGATGCATACCAGGCGGCCCTGCTCGTCCTCGATGCGGATCTCCCACAGCTGGGTGCTGCGGCCGACGTGCAGCGCGCGGGCGGTGCCGGTGACCGTGCCCGAGCGCACGGCACGCACGTGGTTGGCATTGATTTCCAGGCCCACGCAGACCTGCTTGCCGGTATCCACGCACAGGTTGCCGGCGCTGCTGCCCAGGGTCTCGGCCAGCACCACCGAGGCACCGCCGTGCAGGATGCCGTAGGGCTGGCGGGTGCGCTCATCCACCGGCATGGTGGCCTGCAGCCAGTCCTCGCCGGCGGCACTGAAGACGATGCCCAGGGATTCAATCGCCGTGTTGCGGCTGAGCGCGTTGAGCTGCTCGATGGAAACGGCTTCGCGGAACACCTGGGCCATGCGGGTACCTTCAGAGGATGGGAACGAGACCGGCGCCGAATGCGGTCAGCATGCGCACCAGCAGCCACTTCGGGCCGACGTTGACTTCGGGGAAGTCGCCGACGGCGACGTAGCAGCGATGGAAATCAGGATCCTGCCGCGGCAGCGGCTGCGGGCACTCCGGGCCGGGCTTGAACTCGTAGTCGGTGGCGTAGCGCCAGGGCCAGAAATCAAGGATGGGCAGCGCTTCGGAGGCCTTGCCGACGCTGTAGTTCAGCCCCGACAGCACCGGTGGCTTGGCCCGTGGCGCCACCGTCCAGGAGTTCTGTGGGTGGGTGTCACGCAGGATGCTCTGCGCCAGTTCCTCGGCAAAAACCGGGTCGTCGATGATCACCGCGCCTTCGGTGTTGTAGTTCTCGCTGCGCGGATCGAAGTTGTGGGTGCCGACCACGCCGATGCGGCGGTCGACCACCAGCGACTTGGCGTGCAGGCCCATGCGCGCGCCCTTGCGGGTGACCGGCAACGGCTTGTTGACCGCCTTGCTGCCCAGGAACGACGGCCGCGTCTCGGTGCGCAGCAGGCGCGTTTCCACCTCGCTGCCGGCGGCGCGACGGCGTGCGCGTGCGTTGTCGTAGGCACCATCGCTGTGGCGATTCAACGGGCCCTGCCTGCTGCCGGCATCCGAACCACTGCTGCTGCCACCGCGTGCGTTGCTGCCGGCAGCACTGCCACCGATCAGCGGATTGCGACCGCCCTCGTCTTCCCCCCCGGGCGCAGCGATCGGGTCGGGCAGCAGGTTGCGGTAGTCAACCGGCGCGTCCAGCGGGAACGGCTTGTATTCGAAGATGTTGAAGCCCAGTTCGCGCATGTTGCGCCGCTTGTACTTGTACGACAACGCATACACGATCGGGTTGTCGGTCGCCGCCAGGCTGTTGCTGGACACCACCACGCGCGGTGGCTGCGGGCGCTTGCGCAGTTCACGGAACAGCTTCTGCGCCGGCTTGGACAGCACCAGGTACGGCGTCTGCAGGATCACTTCCTTCTGCGCACTGGCGATCAGCGCATCCAGCTGGGGCTCGGTCACATGCTGGCCGGCCAGCGGTGCATCGGCCTTCTCGCGGCGATGCTTGCGTGGCAGGTCGGCCACGTAGCGCACCGAAGCCACCGGTAGCGCGGTATCGACGAAGGAACGGGTGACGAACTCGGTGTCGTTGGCTTCGGCACTGACCCGCTGTACCCGTTCCGGGCGGCGGAAGCTGGCCGGCGGCAGCGTTGGCACGCCCTCGCGCAGCAACGTGCGGCCCACGTCGTTGAGGCGCTCGGCCGGCACGCTGCGGTGTGCGCGCCAGAACGCGTCGAAGTTGGCCGCCATCGCACGTGCTTCCGGGCCGGCGATCAGTACATCGCGGTCGCGGAAGTTGTACTCGCGGTCCCAGTCGTAATAGTCGTCCTGGTAGTTGCGGCCACCGACCACGCCGATCGCATCGTCGATCACCAGCAGCTTGTTGTGCATGCGCTGGTTGAACCGGCGGAAGCAGCACAGCACGCTGCCGGCATAGTCGAAGTAGTTCAGCCGGGCCTTGCCGAAGGTCGGGTTGTAGACCCGCAGCTGGAAGTTCTGGTGGGCGCCGGACAGGGCGCCGAGGATCTGCAGGTCGGAGATCGCCGAGAGCTGGTCGATCAGCAGCCGCACCTTCACCCCGCGCCGCGATGCGGCCAGCAGTTCGTCGATGACCAGACGGGCGCTGTCGTCCTTGTCGAAGATGTAGGTCTGCAGGTCGATGCTGCGGGTGGCGCTGCGCAGCAGGTTCAGGCGTGCGACCAGGGCGCCCTCGCCCTCATCGAGCAGGGTGGCGTAGTGGCGCGGTCGTTCCGGGGTGGATTCGGTGAACGCCCGGCCGGCCAGCGCCCGCAGCGGCGAATCCTGTGCACAGCGGTCTGCACGCTGGCAGTCGACCACGGTCGAACGTGCCTGCACGGCGATTGCCTCGGCGCGGTCGCGCTCGGCATTCGACAGCGATGCACAACCGCTGCCCAGCAACACGGTTGCCAGCGCCAGTACACGCAGCAGGAGGTTCACGGTTTCGGCGCCTCGCTCAGGCGCGCACGCAATACGAAAGTCACTCGGTCACTCAAGGCAAGCTGCCAGCTGTCCATGCCATACCGGCCTCGCTGCACGGTACCGCGGCCGACGACGTCGCAATCATAGCCGGGTCGGGCGCACTCCGCCTTCTCGACCTTCAGTGTCTCGGGGTGGCTGATCCCGCGCAGGGTCAGCCGGCCGTTGATGTCGCCACCACTCTCCACGGTTTCCGGCCAGTACGGCAGCGAGTCGAACTCGACCACCGGATGGCGGCCGGCATCGAAGAACTCCTCGCCGCGCATCCATCCGGTATAGCGCGCCTTGCCGGGGATCTCGACCGAGCGCGTGAACATCTTCAGGTGCACCTGGTGGCGGCCGTCGGAGAGGATCTCGATGCGCCCTTCGAAGTGCGGGAACAGGCCTTCGATACGCTGCCCGAAACGGGTGCGCACCTCGAAGCCGATCTGCGAACGCTGGGTATCCAGGCGCATTACCCGGTGCGCTTCGGCGACCACCGGTGGCAGGGTGGTCGGCGTGGGCACGGCCGCCCAGGCCGGGCCGAGTGCCAGCAGCGCGGGCAGCAGATAGCGGCTGCGCCGCGCCAGGCTCATCGGATCACGGCCACCAGAATGCGTTCAGGCTGGCCACGCCTGGCTCGATCGAGGCCTCGCGCGGGAAGCCGAGCACGGCGATGCCGGCCGGCGGCATGCCGCGGTAGTCGCTGCTGGTGCCCTCGGTCATCAACGCCACCAGCCGCTCCAGGCCCGGGTTGTGGCCGACGATCAGCACCCGGTCGAGATCACGGCGGTCGTCCACCAATGCCGCCAGGGTGCCGGGGGTGGCTTCGTAGATGCGGTCTTCCAGGCGCTTTTCCACGTAACCGATGGTGCCGAGCACGGCTTCCAGGGTTTCGCGGGTACGCCGCGCCGGTGAGCACAGCACGCAGTCCGGCAGCAGGTTGTTCTCCTTCAGCCACTTGCCGGCGGCTTCGGCTTCGGCGAGCCCCACCGGCGACAACGGCCGGTCGAGGTCGGCCTGGCCGGGGGTAGCCGGTTCGGCATGGGCATGGCGCAGCAGGATCAGTTCACGCATCGCGGGTTTCCATGAAGAAGAGGATGCAGCAGGAAGAGTGACGCAGGCATCAAAGCTTGAGCCAGGACAGCAGCGGCTCCCAGTCGGCCTGATGCTCGCGCACCTGGGCCGAGCGGTAGTCGAACAGGCTGCGGCCGAGGCCGGTCATGACCACGTAGCTCTGGCTGTCACGCAGCTGCGCGACCACCGGGTACGGCCATTCGGCCAGCATCTGCAACGCCTGCTGCGAGGTCTGGGTCCAGGGCTTGGTGCGGTTGAGGACCAGCCCCACCGGCAGCTTGCGGCTGTGCACCCGCGGGTTCTGGGCCAGGCTGTTGAGGAAGCCGACGATGGCTTCGATGTCGAGCGCCGAGGGCAGCACCGGCACCACCACCGCGTCGGCAGCGTCAAGAAAATGGGGGATATCGTCGGCCAACGCACCCGCCGGTGCATCGATGATGACGGTTTCGGTGCCATCGGGCAGCTTCTGCGCCCACTGCTTCTTCCGATACACATCAATGGGGAGCACCGCGCTTTCCAGCCCGGCCCGCCGTTGCGCCCAGCGGGTGCTGGAGCCCTGAGGGTCGGCGTCGGCGATCACCGTGGCCCTGCCCTGCAATGCCGCGTACGCGGCCAGGTGGGTGGCGACGGTGGTCTTGCCCACCCCGCCCTTGGAACCGGCCACCAGGATCGTCTTCATGCCAGCCTCGCTTCCGGGTACGTGCCCCGAGCGTACACCGGCGGTGGTGACGGGAGGTAGCACCGCGCTGAACCTGCGGCCATCGCCTTTGCTATCGTGGCGCCCCCGAAGGATCGAACCGGCATGAGCGAGCTGCAGGACCTGAGCGCACTGATCCGCGCCAACACCCCCCTGATCGTGATCGAGACCCAGGACGAGGGTCGCATCGTCGACCTGTTCCGGCAGACGCTGATGCACGTCTGGCGGGCGCTGCACCGGTGGTCGATCACCGAGGGTCTGCGCCGCATCGACCTGGACAGCGAAGACCCTCCGGTCGGGCCACCCGATGCCAGCGCGGCCCTGCAGATGATCCGCCAGGCGGACCAGCGCGGGGTCTACCTGCTGCTCGATTTCCACCCCTACCTGGGCTATGCCAGCCACCAGCGCGCCCTGCGCGACCTGATCCAGCGCCGCCACAGCGAACCGCATGTGCTGGTGCTGATCGGCGCCAAAGTAGAACTGCCGGCCGAGCTGGAAGCACTGGCGGTGCGCTTCAACCCGCGCCTGCCCGATGCCAACGCCCTGCTGAAGATGCTGCGCGAGGAGGCCGACGCCTATGCGCGCGAGCATGGCGGCCGCCGGGTAGAAGTCGACAGCGAGGCGGTGAAGAAGATCCTGAAGAACCTGCAGGGCCTGAGCCTGGTCGATGCCCGGCGCATCGCCCGGCAGCTGATCTACGCCGACGGCGCGCTGCGCGACGACGACCTGCCGCAGCTGGCACGGCTGAAGTTCGAGCTGCTCAACCGCAGCGGCCACCTGTTCTTCGAGCATGACAGCGCGCGGTTCGGCGACGTGGCCGGCGCCAACCGGCTCAAGCGCTGGATCAACCAGCGGCGTGTGGCGTTCATCGCTGGCTCCGCACCGGCCGGGCTGGACCCACCGCGCGGCATGCTGCTGCTGGGCGTGCAGGGTTGCGGCAAGTCGATGCTGGCCAAGGCCACCGCCGCCGGTTTCGGCGTACCGCTGCTGCGCCTGGACGTGGGCGCGCTGTACAACAAGTACCACGGCGAGACCGAGGCCAACCTGCGCCAGGCCTTGGCCTCGGCCGAGCAGCTGGCGCCCTGCGTGCTGTGGATGGATGAAATCGAGAAGGGCCTGGCCAGCGGTGGCGAGGACGGTGGCGTGTCACGCCGCGTGCTGGGCCATCTGCTGACCTGGATGGCCGAGCGCAAGGCACCGGTGTTCATCGTGGCGACTGCCAACCAGGTGCACGAGCTGCCTGCCGAGCTGCTGCGCAAGGGCCGCTTCGACGAGATCTTCTTCGTTGACCTGCCTTCGCCGGAGGTGCGCGTGGAACTGCTGCGACTGCATCTGGGTCGGCGCCAGCTCAATGCCGACGACTTCGCGCTGCCAGCGCTGGCGGCCGCGGCGAATGGTTTCTCAGGTGCGGAGATCGAGCAGGCGATCGTGGCCGGGCTGTATGCGGCGCACGCCGAAGGGCGGCCGCTGGATACCGAGCTGCTGATGAACGAGATCCGTGCGACGCGGCCGCTGTCGGTGCTGATGGCCGAGCAGGTCGAGGCACTGCGGGCATGGGCGTCGGGGCGGACGGTTTCCGCGGACGATTGAGGTTTCCAGCGAACGGCGCAGCCCCTCGTGGCTGGTCGCTGAAAGCAACAGCCGCAGTTGGCCGGGCGGGTAGGCCGCGCAGGGGACGCTGCAAGTACGTCCCTGTAAGCTCGGTCGCCGCATCCATGCGGCTCACGCCCCTGCGCAGCCTACCCACCCGGCCCCTGACAGTTTCCGGGGGCGATCAGCCACGTAGAAGGAAGAAGAAGAGCAAAAGCGCTTGGCTGGCTGCTTTTTGTAGAGCCGAGCCCACGCTCGGCTGCGCTTCGATCAGATATCGAATACTCGATTCCGATGCAGATTCATCCACGCATGGCGTGGATCTACCGTGTCGACCAAGGTCGACACCTACCAACAGCAGCGTTGAACCGTCAGAGGTGGGGCGGTGTGGGTTGGCAGGACCGTTGGCGCCATGGATGGCGCCATCGAGCCCCCAGGGACGGGTTTACGGCGTGTCCTGCCAACCCACACCGCCCCGCCATCCCGCGGATTGCCCGCTGTTGCTGTTGCTTCGGCTGTTGCTTCGGCTGTTGCTTCAGCTGTTGCCTCTGCGGGTGCCGGGTGCAACCCGGCCGAACCTCCTCCCTCAGGGCCAGGCAGGCGGTGCGGCCGCCCAGGCCTGCTGCACCTCGGCCAACGACGCGCGCTCATCCTCGCGCCACTGCGGCAGCAGCTGCGCGTAATTGGCACTGGTGCTCCATTGCGACGGCTCGGTACGCACTGCTGCGGCATACCACTGCACGGCCTCCTGTTTCTGCCCCATCCGCCATAGGGCCAGCGCGTACGTGGGTGGCACCCAGCTGGGCTTGCTGCGCGCATTGCCGGCCGACGACAACCATTGCTCCAGCGCCGCCTCCGGCTTGCCCTGGCGCAGCAGGTCCCAGCCATAGTTCCAACGCACGCTGCGGCCCGCGCTGCTCTGTGCCGGCGCCTCCTTCAGGGCCTCGCCATACAGCTGGTCGGCCAGCTCGGCACGGCCCTGGGTGCTGGCCACCGAAGCCAGCTGCACGGTGGCTTCCACCGCGCGCCGGCCGCGCTCGCGCAACCTCACCAGCTGGGTGACCAGCTCATCGCCCTCGCCCTGCATCGCCACCATCGGTGCCGCCGCCAGGTCGCTGTCAAAGTAGAACTCCTGTGGTGCCGGCATGGCCGGCGCGGCCCACGCCGTGGCCGCTCCCGAGGCCAGCAGCACGCTGGCCAGGATCTTTCCTGGAACTGACATCCCTTCTCCCCAGGCTGCACAACCGCAGCCTCCCTCTCTCGCCCCGATCCTAACCCCAGCAGCGGCGCGGGCGCGAGTGCCGGGCCCACCACGGCCCCGCTGCTACAATTCGCGCCTTTCCCGCCGCGTGCCCGCACGCGGCCGGTGCCAGCCGATCCTACCGGGCCAGCCATGACCAGTACCGCGCAACTCACTTCGCCCTCCTCCGCCGACCTGCTCGACCGTGATTACACGCTCGACCACAAGTACACCCGCAACGAGGGGCGGATCTACCTGAGTGGCGTGCAGGCGCTGGTGCGGCTGCCGCTGATGCAGCGCCTGCGCGATGCCGCCGAAGGCATCGACAGCGCCGGCTTCGTCAGTGGCTACCGTGGCAGCCCGCTGGGTGGCTTCGACCTGGAACTGTGGCGCGCGCGCAAGCATCTGGAAGCGGCCAAGGTGAAGTTCACCCCCGGCCTGAACGAGGACCTGGGCGCCACCATGGTATGGGGCACCCAGCAGACCAACCTGTTCCCCGGCGCCAACGTGCAGGGCGTGTTCGGCATGTGGTACGGCAAGGGACCGGGCGTGGACCGCTGCGGCGACGTGTTCAAGCATGCCAATGCGGCCGGCACCTCGCGCTATGGTGGCGTGCTGGCACTGGCCGCCGATGACCATGCCTGCCGCAGTTCGACCCTGCCGCATGGCAGCGAGGACGAGTTCGTCAGCGCGATGATGCCGGTGCTGAACCCGGCCGGCGTGCAGGACATCCTCGACATGGGCCTGCTGGGCTGGGCGATGAGCCGCTATACCGGCCGCTGGGTCGGCTTCAAGACGATCGCCGAGACGGTGGAATCGTCGGCGTCGGTGCAGGTCGATCCGATGGCGCGCCGCATCGTGCTGCCGGAAGACTTCGAGATGCCGTCGGGTGGCCTCAACATCCGCTGGCCGGACCCGCCGCTGGACCAGGAAATGCGCCTGCACCGCTATGCGGTGAAGGCCGCGCAGGCCTTTGCCCGCGCCAACGGCATCGACAAGGTGGTGATGGATGCGCCGCGCGCGCGGCTGGGCATCGTCACCACCGGCAAGAGCTACCTGGACGTGCTGCAGGCGCTGGAGTACCTGGGCCTGGACGAAGCCGCGTGCGCCGACATCGGCATCCGCGTGTACAAGGTCGGCATGACCTGGCCGCTGGAACCGCAGGGCATCGCGCGCTTCGCGCAGGGGCTGGAAGACATCATCGTGGTGGAGGAGAAGCGTGCCTTCATCGAGCGCCAGATGAAGGAACAGTTCTTCAACTGGCCGGCCAGCTGGGGCCAGCGCCCGTCCATCGTCGGCAAGTACGACGAGAGTGGCGAATGGATCCTGCCGTCCACCGGTGAACTGACCCCGGCCACCATTGCCGGCGTGATCGGCCGCCGCATCCAGAAGTTCTTCAACAACGAATCCATTGAACAACGCCTGCAGTGGATGCAGCAGAAGGAAGCCGAGCTTGCGTTGCCGCGCGCCAGCTTCCCGCGCGTGCCGCACTACTGCTCGGGCTGCCCGCACAACACCTCCACCCAGGTGCCGGAAGGCTCGCGGGCACTGGCCGGCATCGGTTGCCATTACATGGTGACCTGGATGGACCGCAGCACCGACACCTTCACCCACATGGGCGGCGAAGGCGTGACCTGGGCCGGGCAGGCGCCGTTCACCGATACCCCGCACGTGTTCCAGAACCTGGGCGACGGCACCTATTTCCACAGCGGCTCGCTGGCGATCCGCCAGGCGGTCGCGGCCGGCGTCAACATCACCTACAAGATCCTCTACAACGACGCGGTGGCGATGACTGGCGGCCAGCCGGTGGACGGCCCGTTGAGCGTGCCCGACATCGCAAAGCAGATGCGCGCCGAAGGCATCCACACCATCGTGGTGCTGTCGGACAACATCGGCAAGTGGACCGGCCAGCGCGAGCACTTCCCCAGCGACGTGGAGTTCCACGACCGCAGCGAACTGGAGGAGGTGCAGAAGCGCCTGCGCGAAGTGAAGGGTGTTTCGATCCTGATCTACGAACAGACCTGCGCCACCGAGAAGCGTCGCCGCCGCAAGCGCGGCAAGCTGGAAGATCCGCAGAAGCGGGTGCTGATCAATTCGCTGGTCTGCGAAGGTTGCGGCGACTGCGGCAAGAAGAGCTTCTGCGTGTCGGTGCTGCCGAAGGAAACCGAGTTCGGGCGCAAGCGCGAGATCGACCAGTCCAACTGCAACAAGGACTATTCGTGCGTGAACGGGTTCTGCCCGAGCTTCGTCACCGTACACGGTGGCCAGCCGCGCAAGGGCAGCAAGCGCGATGCCTCCACGCTGCTGGACAATCTGCCGGCACCAACCATCCGCGGCACGCTGGAACAGCCCTGGAACATCCTGATCACCGGCGTCGGCGGTACCGGCGTGGTGACCATCGGTGCACTGCTGGGCATGGCCGGCCACCTGGAAGGCAAGGGCGCGACCGTGCTCGACCAGACCGGCCTGGCGCAGAAGGGTGGCGCGGTGACCACGCATATCCGCATCGCACGCCGCCCGGATGACATCCACGCCGTGCGCATCGCCGCCGGTGAAGCCGACCTGGTGCTGGGTTGCGACATGGTGGTGGTCAACGACTACTGGGCGCTTTCGAAGGTGCGCGCCGGCCGTTCGCAGGTGGTGCTGAACACCTACGAAGCGATGCCGGGCACGTTCACCACCCGTCCGGACATGCAGTTCCCCGCCGCCGACATCATCGCCGGCGTGCGCGTAGCCCTGGGCGGCCAGGAGCCGCTGCTGCTCGATGCCACCCAGCTGGCCACCGCGCTGCTGGGCGATGCCATCGCCGCCAACCTGTTCATCCTCGGCTACGCCTGGCAGCAGGGCCTGGTGCCGCTGTCGTTCGAGTCGCTGATGCGCGCCATCGAACTCAATGGCGCCGCCGTGGCGATGAACCAGCAGGCCTTTGCCTGGGGCCGCCTGGCCGTGGTCGACCCGCAGGCCGTGCAGCAGGCCGCCGGCCTGGTGCGCAACCGCCACACCGATACCGAGTCCACCCCCGGCCCGCTGCATCCGCTGCCGCCGGGCGAGTGGGAGGGCAACGAATGGGGTGCCACCGCGGCACCGCGCAACACCGGCGACGAACGCGAGCTGCGTGGCTTGCCCTCGCACGGTGGCGACGTGGCATTCCTGCCGCTGGACGACTCACGCCTGTCGCGTTCGCTGGACGAAATGATCGAGCGTCGCGCCGCCTTCCTGGTCGATTACCAGGACGCTGCCTACGCCAACCGCTACCGCAGCCTGGTCGAGCGCGTGCGCGCCGCCGAAGCCGAGCGCATCGGCGGTTCCACCGCGCTGACCGAGACCGTCGCCCGCTACCTGTTCAAGCTGATGGCCTACAAGGACGAGTACGAAGTGGCCCGCCTGTACACCAGCGGCGACTTCCAGCGCCGCCTGCAGCAGCAGTTCGAGGGCGATTACCAGCTGCGCTTCCACCTGGCGCCGCCGCTGTTCGCGAAGAAGGACGAGCAGGGCCGGTTGCTGAAGAAGGAATACGGCCCGTGGATGTTCAAGGCCTTCGGCCTGCTGGCCAAGCTGAAGTTCCTGCGTGGCGGCCGACTCGACGTGTTCGGCCGCACCGAGGAACGCCGCATGGAGCGCAAGCTGATCGGTGACTACGAGGCGACCGTGCAGGTGCTGCTGGATGGCCTGGATGACGACCGCCTGGCGCTGGCGGTGGAGATTGCCAGCATCCCCGAGCACATCCGCGGCTTCGGCCACGTCAAGGAAGCCCACTTCGCGCAGGCCAAGGCGCGGGAAGCCACGCTGCTGGCGCAGTGGCGGAACCCGAAGGCACTGCACATCGTGCAGGTGGCTTGACGCGGCGCTGCGTCATGGAAAGGCAACCTATAGGTTGCATAGCGATATAGCAATCGATAGGTTGCCTCCTCAGCGAGAAAGCGATAGGTTGCTTGTCGTAAAGCAACCTATCCTTTGCGTACGCGTTGGCGTACGGTCATCTTTCCTTGAGGACTGCCGGTATGGACAGGCCGCTGCACACAGTGAGGACAGCCCAACAACTTGCGCCCCTGATGCGTGCTTTCCGGCGCCAGGCGGGCCTGAGCCAGGCTCAGCTGGCGGAGCGACTCGGGATCAGCCGCCAGGCAGTGGGCGCGCTGGAACGCGACCCTGCATCGGCAAGTTTTGAACGCCTGATGCGGATCTGGGCGGTGCTGGGTCTGGAGGTCAGCCTCCAGCAACGAAGTCCCCAGGAGAACACGTCGTCATTGGAGTGGTGAGCCATGGGTACGCTGCAGGTCTGGATGAATGGTGTGGAAGTCGCACTTTGGGATGATGTCCGGAACGGGTCATCCCGGTTGTCGTATGTCAGCCAGTGGATCAGCTCGCCCCAGTCCCGACCGTTGTCGCTCTCTCTACCCCTGCTCCCAGATGGCGAGAGCCATCGGGGCAGCGTCGTCAACGACTACTTCGATAACCTTCTTCCCGATAACGTCGCCATACGCAACCGGATCCGCGACCGGTTCGCCACGCGCGGCAGCGATACGTTCGATCTTCTTGAAGCCATTGGACGGGATTGTGTCGGCGCAGTGCAGCTGTTGCCGCCAGCGCGTCCACCCGAAGACATCCAGCAGATCACGTGCGAGGTGTTGGACGAAGCAGGTGTCGCTACGATCCTGCGTCAGGTGACGACAGGGAACCTGCCTGGCGCACCCAGCCGTGATGATGCATTCCGCATTTCCATCGCCGGTGCGCAGGAAAAGACCGGTCTTCTGCTGCATGCTGGCAAATGGTGCATTCCTACCGGCAACACACCATCCACTCACATCTTCAAGCTGCCGCTTGGCATTGTTGGCAACATGCGGGCAGACATGCATCAGTCCGTGGAGAATGAATGGCTGTGCATGCATCTGCTTTCCGCCTTTGATATCCCCGTGGCCGAGACGCAGATGGGCCGCTTCAACGACCAACGTGCTCTCATTGTCGAGCGGTTTGACCGTCGCCTGTCTGCCGACCGCCGGTGGTGGCTGCGACTGCCACAGGAAGACATGTGTCAGGTCTTTGGTCTGCCGGCTGCCAGAAAGTATGAATCCGATGGCGGCCCCGGTATCGTTCCGATCATGGATCTGCTTCGACAGTCCGAACACCCCGAGGATCGCGCGATCTTCTTCAAGACGCAGATTCTTTTCTGGATGCTGGCCGCAACCGACGGCCATGCCAAGAATTTCAGTGTTCACCTGGAAGCCGGTGGACGCTTCCGCCTGACGCCCGTCTACGACGTGCTGTCGGTATATCCCATCCTCGGCAGGGGACCCAATCAACTCGATCCACGAAACGCACAGCTCGCCATGGCCGTACATGGCAAGAACCGCCACCGGAAACTGCACCTTGTGCGACGGCGGCACTGGAATGAAACCGCGCGCGCCTGCGGCGTTGCCGATGGTGCAGAACCATGGATCAAGACATTGATCGCGGCCGTCGAGCCCGCCATCCAGCAGGTCACCCGTCAGCTCCCGGATGACTTCCCCTCAAACGTGTCCGAACCGATTTTCAACGGACTTCGTGCTGCGGCAGCACGCCTTTCCAGCATGGCCCCCGAGGCTTGATCACCCCAACCGCCACAGCAGGAGGCGGTTGTTGGCCGGCATCACCACGTCGCGCAGGCGGGTGAAGCCGTTGTCCTCGGCCAGCGCCTGCACGGCTTCCACATCGCGTATGCCGCTGCGCGGGTCACGTGCCTTCAGCCACGCATCGAACTGCGCGTTGCTGTCGCTGGTGTAGCGGCCGCCGTAGTTGAACGGGCCGTAGACCGCCAGCAGCGCACCGTGGCGCAGCAGCGGCGGCAGCGCGGCAAACAACGCCTGCACGTGCTCCCAGCCCATGATGTGCAGGGTATTGGCAGTGAACGCCGCATCGAACGTGCTGCCCTGTGGCAGGCTGAGCCCGGGCGCCGGTGGCAGTTCCACCTGCAGCGCCGCCGGCGGCAGCAGGTTCAGCAGCGCCGCCTCGGCGCGCCAGGCCTCGATGCCGGGCAGATGGTCCGGGTGATCGCTGGGCTGCCAACGCAGCCACGGCCAGCGCTCGGCGAAGAAGGCCGCATGCTGGCCGGTGCCACTGCCGATCTCCAGCACCCGATGGCGGTCGCCCATCCACGGGTCGAGCGCGGCCGCGATCGGTTCGCGGTTGCGTTCGCAGGCTTCTGAATACGGCTTGCTCGACATCAGGACGGGGTCCAGGCGGGGTCGGCTCCATTGTGCACGAGGGGGTGTTGCTCGGCAGGGCTGCGCCCTGCACCCGCAGAAGCCGGAGCAACGGCAACAGCCAAAGCAACAGCAACAGCGGGCTTCCTGTGGGATGGCGGGGTGGGTCCGGTTGCGGGGGACGCCGTAAACCCGTCCGTGGGGGCTTGGCCGCGGCATCCATGCCGCGGACACCCCCGCAACCGGACCCACCCCGCCTTCGACAGTTGGCCGCGATCTGTCGGAAACACTCTTGGGGTCAGATCCGTTTTCCGCAGGAAAACGGATCTGACCCCGAATTTCATTCGATATCTGACAGATGTGCCGACCAACGGTCGGCACCCACCAACAGCCACCGGCCAGCTGTCAGAGGTGGGGCGGTGTGGGTGGGCAGGACCGTTGGCGCCATGGATGGCGCCATCGAGCCCCCAGGGACGGGTTTACGGCGTGTCCTGCCCACCCACACCGCCCCGCCATCCCTCAGCAAGCCCGCTGTTGCTGTGGCTGTTGCTCCGGCTCTGAGCAGGTGCAGGGCGCAGCCCTGCCGAAACACCCCCAACCATGACTGCAGTCACTTGTCCCCACGCCCCGCGCTGGCGAAAGTCGAGGAGTTGACGTGATCGGTCCGGCCCATTGCCAACCGCACGCAAGCGAGAGAGAGAAACGCTGTGCAACGACGTGAGTTCCTGGCTTTTTCCGGTCTGGGCCTGGCGGGCCTGCTGCTGCCGCATTCCCGTGCCATCGCCGCCGAGCAGCTGCTTGCCCCGGTCGATACCGCCCAGCGCAGGCGCCTGGCGGACGTGGCGCTGGCCACCGCACGCACCGCCAAGGCCAGCTACTGCGATGTCCGCATCGGCCGCTATCTCAACCAGTCGGTCATCACCCGCGAACACCAGGTCGGCAATGTGACCAACCGCGAGTCGTCCGGCGTGGGCGTGCGCGTGATCGTCAACGGCGCCTGGGGCTTCGCCGCCACCCATCAGCAGACCGAGGCCGCCGTGCGCGCCGCAGTCGAGCAGGCGGCCGCGATCGCACGCGCCAACGCCAGCATCCAGACCCGGCCGGTGCAGCTGGCGCCGACGCCGTCGGTCGGCGAGGTGCGCTGGCAGACCCCGATCCGCAGGAACGCAATGGCGGTGCCGATCCAGGACAAGGTCGAACTGCTTCTGGCGCTCAACGCCGCCGCGCTGAATGCGGGTGCCGACTACATCAATTCCACCCTGTTCCTGGTCAACGAACAGAAGTACTTCGCCTCCAGCGACGGCTCGTTCATCGACCAGGACATCCACCGCATCTGGCTGCCGTTCACCGCCACCGCCATCGACAAGGCCAGCGGCAGGTTCCGTACCCGCGCTGGCCTGTCCTCGCCGATGGGCATGGGCTACGAGTTCCTCGATGGCGATGCGAGTGGCAAGGTGCAGCTGCCCGGCGGCATCACCGCCTACCGCGATTCCTACGACCCGGTCGAGGACGCCATCGCGGCCGCCCGCCACGCGCGCGAGAAGCTGAAGGCGCCGTCGGTAAAGCCCGGCAAGTACGACCTGGTGCTGGACCCGTCCAACCTGTTCCTGACCATCCACGAGAACGTCGGCCACCCGCTGGAGCTGGACCGCGTGCTCGGCTACGAAGCCAACTACGCCGGCACCAGCTTCGCCACCCTGGACAAGCGCGATGCGGGTTTCCGCTGGGGCAGCGACATCGTCACCTTCTTCGCCGACAAGACCCAGCCGGGCAGCCTCGGCGCCGTCGGCTACGACGATGAAGGGGTGAAGACGCAGCGTTGGGACCTGGTGCGCGACGGCATCCTGGTTGACTACCAGGCCACCCGCGACGAGGCCCATATCCTCGGCCGCGATGCATCGCATGGCTGCAGCTATGCCGATTCCTGGTCCAGCGTGCAGTTCCAGCGCATGGCCAATGTCTCACTGGCACCGGGCAAGCAGCCGCTCAGCGTCGAGGACATGATCAAGGACGTGGAGAACGGCATCTGGATCCACGGCCGCGGTTCGTATTCGATCGACCAGCAGCGCTACAACGCGCAGTTCGGCGGCCAGCTGTACTACCAGATCAAGGACGGAAAGATCGCCGGCATGGTCGAGGATGCGGCCTACCAGATCCGAACGCCGGAATTCTGGAATGCCTGCACGGCCATCTGCGATGAACGCGATTTCCGCCTGGGCGGTTCGTTCTTCGACGGCAAGGGCCAGCCTGGCCAGGTCTCGGCGGTCTCGCACGGTTCGTCCACCACCCGCTTCAACGGCATCAACATCATCAACACCGCGCGCAGTCTCGGCGCTTGAGCCACCCATCCTTCGACATGGAGAGCAGCCTTGCAAAGACGTGACTTCCTGGCCCTGACCGGGCTTACCGCGGGCGGGCTGATCGTGCCCTCCTTCTTCGGCAAGGTGATCGCTGCCGAACAGCTGCAGAGCTCGCTGGACCTGGGGCTGAAGAAGCGCCTGGCCGATGCGGCGCTGGCCGCCGCCCGCCAGGCCGGCGCCACCTACTGCGACGTGCGCATCGGCCGCTACCTGCGGCAGTTCGTGATCACCCGCGAGGACAAGGTGCAGAACGTGGTGAACACCGAGTCCACCGGCGTGGGCATCCGCGTGATCGTCAACGGTGCCTGGGGCTTTGCCGCCACCAATGCGCTGGGTACGGCCGATGTGGCCAAGGCCGCGCAGCAGGCGGCGGCGATCGCCAAGGCCAATGCCGGCGTGCAGACCGCGCCGGTGCAGCTGGCCAAGGCGCCGGGCGTCGGTGAGGTGAGCTGGCGCACGCCGATCCGCAAGAATGCGATGGAGGTGCCGATCAAGGACAAGGTCGGCCTGCTGCTGGACGTCAACGCCGCCGCAATGGGCGCCGGTGCCAGCTTCGTCAACTCGATGCTGTTCCTGGTCAACGAGCAGAAGTACTTTGCCTCCACCGACGGCTCCTACATCGACCAGGACGTGCACCGTATCTGGGCGCCGATGACGGTCACCGCCATCGACAAGTCCAGCGGCAAGTTCCGCACCCGTTCGGGCCTGTCCTCGCCGATGGGCCTGGGCTACGAGTACCTGGATGGCGCCGCCGCAGGCAAGGTGGTCGGCCCCAATGGCGTGGTCAACTACAGTTCTTCCTACGACATGAAGGAAGACGCCATCGCCGCTGCCAGGCAGGCGCAGGAAAAGCTGAAGGCACCGTCGGTGAAGCCGGGCAAGTACGACCTGGTGCTCGACCCGTCGCATACCTGGCTGACCATCCACGAATCGATCGGCCATCCGCTGGAACTGGACCGCGTGCTCGGCTACGAAGCCAACTACGCCGGCACCAGCTTCGCCACCCTGGACAAGCGCGAACAGCATTTCCAGTACGGCAGCGAACTGGTCAACATCTTCGCCGACAAGACCCAGCCGGGCAGCCTCGGCGCGGTGGCGTACGACGATGAAGGCGTGAAGTGCAAGCGCTGGGACCTGATCAGCAACGGCAAGCTGGTGGACTACCAGACCATCCGCGACCAGGCCCACATCCTCGGCAAGACCGAGTCCGACGGCTGCTGCTATGCCGACTCGTGGTCCAGCGTGCAGTTCCAGCGCATGGCCAACGTGTCGATGGCACCGGGCAAGAAGCCATTGAGCGTGCCGGACCTGATCAAGGACGTGGAGAACGGCATCTACATCATCGGTGATGGTTCGTTCTCGATCGACCAGCAGCGCTACAACGCGCAGTTCGGCGGCCAGCTGTTCTACGAGATCAAGAACGGCCAGATCACCCGCATGCTGGAAGACGTGGCCTACCAGATCCGCACGCCGGAGTTCTGGAACGCCTGCACCGCCGTGGCCGACGAGCGCGACTACCGCCTGGGCGGTTCGTTCTTCGACGGCAAGGGCCAGCCGGGCCAGGTCTCGGCGGTCTCGCACGGTTCGTCCACCGCGCGCTTCAACGGCATCAACGTCATCAACACCGCACGCAGCCTCGGCTGATCGGTCAGGAGCCCTTACACCATGAGTATCTTCACCGAAGCCCAGGCCAAGGCCATCCTCGACAAGGTCATCGCCCTGTCCAAGGCCGACGAATGCACCGCCGTGCTGGCCGGCGCGATCGACGGCAACATCCGTTTCGCACTGAACAATGTCTCCACCAGCGGCATCGTCGACAACACCGAACTGGCGGTCACCGTTGCGTTCGGCAAGCGCGTCGGCACGGCCTCGATCAACGAGTTCGACGATGCCGCGCTGGAACGCGTGGTGCGCCGTGCCGAAGACCTGGCCCGCCTGGCCCCGGAGAACCCGGAGTTCATGCCGGCCATCGGCAAGCAGACCTACCGCGCCAGCCCCACCTTCAGCGAATCCACTGCCGCGATCGATCCGGCGTTCCGTGCCAAGGTTGCCGCAGATTCAATCGCGCCGTGCCGTGGCCATGGCCTGATCGCCGCCGGCTTCCTCGAAGACGGCCAGGGCTTCCAGGCCACCGCCAACAGCAACGGCAACTTCGCCTACCAGCGCACCACCAACTTCAATTACACCTGCACCGTGCGCACCGAGGATGGCCGTGGTTCGGGCTGGGTCGGCCGCAACCTGAAGGATGCGGCTGACTTCAAGGCGGACCAGGACATCCGCATCGCCATGCGCAAGGCCACCGAATCGGCCGAAGCCAAAGCGCTGGAACCGGGCAAGTACACGGTGATCCTGGAGCCGGCTGCGGCGGCCGGCCTGATCAGCTTCATGATGAACTTCTTCAGCGCACGCTCGGCCGATGAAGGCCGCAGCTTCCTGTCCAAGAAGGGCGGCGGCAACAAGCTGGGCGAGCAGGTCTACGACCCGCGCGTGACCATGATCGCCGACCCGTGGCACCCGGACGCACCGGTGCTGCCCTGGGACAACGAGGGCCTGCCCCGCGAGCGCATGGCCATCATCGAGAACGGCAGGATCGCCAACCTGGACTACTCGCGCTTCTGGGCGCAGAAGCAGGGCAAGACCGCCAAGGCGTCGCCGGGCAACCTGCTGATGAGCGGTGGCGACAAGAGCACCGCCGAACTGGTTCGCGGCACCCAGAAGGGCATCCTGGTTACCCGCACCTGGTACATCCGCATGGTGGATCCGCAGACCGTGCTGCTGACCGGCCTGACCCGCGACGGCACCTTCTACATCGAGAACGGCCAGATCAAGCATCCGGTGAAGAACTTCCGCTTCAACGAATCGCCGGTGATCATGCTCAACAACATCGAAGAGCTGGGCAAGCCGGTGCGCGTGGCCGGTGATGAATCCAGCTACGTGATGATGATCCCGCCGATGAAGCTGCGCGATTTCACCTTCACTTCGCTGTCCGACGCGGTCTGATGGATCGCCGGGCCTGCCTGCGCTGGTTGGCCGCTGCCGCTTCGGCGGCGGCGGCGCTGCCAGCCTGGGCACAGGCAGGCCCGCGCAGTTCGCGCTACGACTTCTGGTTCACCCGCCTTCAGTACGACTCCGGTGACTGGGACGTGGACGCGCGCATGCCGTCCAACCTGATCACCTCGCTGATCGACTACACCTCGCTGCGCGTGGACCCGCAGGAACACGTGGTGGCGCTGGCCGACCCACGCATGCTGGAAGCGCCGTTCTGCTACCTGGCCGGGCACACGCTGGTGGAGTTCAACGCCGCCGAACGGCAGAACTTCGTGCGCTACGTGCGCAATGGCGGCTTCGTCTTCGTCGACGACTGCAACCACGATATCGACGGCCTGTTCGCTACCTCGTTCGAGGCGCAGATGGGTCGCCTGTTCGGGCCCAGGGCATTGCAGAAGCTGCCCAACAGCCACCCGCTGTACCGCAGTTTCTTCCGCTTCCCGGATGGCCCGCCTGCCACCAGCTTCGAACTCAACGGCTGGGGCGACGACCTGGTGCACGACTACCTGAAGGGCATCGAGGTCGACGGCCGCCTGGGCCTGCTGTACAGCAACAAGGACTACGGCTGCGAGTGGGACTACGACTGGCGCAACAAGCGCTTCCTGGCCGAAGACAACACCCGCTTCGGCGTCAACATCGTGATGTACGCGTTGAACAACTGATAGGACCTGCACGCCCATGACCTCCCCCGACCTCGATTCCCTGCTGCCGCGCCTGGATGAGCTGCGCGCCGCGCTCGCACGCGCAGTAGTGGGCCAGAACACCGTGGTCGAGCAGCTGCTGATCGGCCTGCTGGCCGGCGGCCACTGCCTGCTGGAAGGCGCACCCGGGCTCGGCAAGACCCTGCTGGTGCGCTCGCTCGGCCAGGCACTGGAGCTGCAGTTCCGGCGCGTGCAGTTCACCCCCGACCTGATGCCCAGCGACATCCTCGGCACCGAGCTGCTGGAGGAAGACCACGGCACCGGCCATCGCCACTTCCGCTTCCAGCAGGGCCCGATCTTCACCCACCTGCTGCTGGCCGACGAACTCAACCGCACCCCGCCCAAGACCCAGGCCGCACTGCTGGAAGCGATGCAGGAGCGCACGGTCAGTTACGCCGGTACCACCTACGCGCTGCCCGCGCCGTTCTTCGTGCTGGCCACGCAGAACCCGATCGAGCAGGCCGGAACCTACCCGCTGCCGGAAGCGCAGCTGGACCGCTTCCTGCTGCACGTGCTGGTGGATTACCCCAGCGAAGACGAGGAGCGGCAGATCCTGGAACAGACCACCGGCGGTGCCACCGACGCGGTGCCGAAGGTGATGGATGCCGACGCGGTGATCGCGCTGCAGGCCGCGGTGCGCCAGGTGCATGTCAGCCCCGATGTGCTCGCCTGGATCACCCGCCTGGTGCGCGCCAGCCGGCCCGGCGACGGTGCTCCGGCGGCGATCAACCAATGGGTGAAGTGGGGCGCCGGCCCGCGTGCCGGCCAGTCGCTGGTGCTGGCAGCGAAAGCGCGCGCACTGCTGCAGGGCCGTTTCGCCGCCACCCGCGAGGACGTGCAGGCGCTGGCCGCGCCGGTGATGCGCCATCGCCTGCTGCTGTCGTTCGCCGCCGAGGCCGAGCAGAAGCGTGCCGACGACGTGGTCGCCGCGCTGCTGCAGGCCGTGCCCTTCCCGGGTTGAGCCACGCGTGAACGCAGGTACGCCGTTGACCCTGCCGCCCGAACTGCGTGCGCGCCTGCGCATGTTGCGGCTGCGGCCGCGCCTGGCCAGCGGTGCCAGTGGCATCGGCCAGCACGCCAGCCGCAGCCGCGGTGCCGGCCTCGAATTCGCCCAGTACCGTGCCTATGAGCCTGGTGACGAACTCCGCCAGATCGACTGGAAGCTGTATGCACGCTCGGACCGCTTCTTCGTGCGCGAGTCCGAACGCGAAAGCCCGATCACGGTCTGGCTGCTGCTCGATGCCACCGCCTCGGCCGGCCAGGCGGATCGCGCGGCACCGCAGCACTCGCGTCTGGACCATATGCGCGGCGTGGCCGCGTGCGTGATTGAGCTGGCCTTGCAGCAGGGTGACCGTTTCGGCCTGCTGGCGATCAATGGCGATGGCCTGCAGCTGGTCCCCGCGGCGAACGGCGCGCGCCAGCGTGATCGCGTGCATCTGCAACTGCACGCCCTGCAGGCGCGCGGCGCCTGGCCTGCGGCCGATCGCCTGCGCCCGCTGTGGGAGCGCGTGCGCCCGGGCGACCTGCTGCTGGCAATCGGTGATGGCTTCGACGACGCCGGCATCGTGCTGCTGGAACAACTGGCCAGCGCGCGCCGCGAAGTGGCACTGCTGCAGATCCTCACCGCCGACGAGCGCGACTTCCCGTTCGACGCCGGCCACCGCTTCCGCGACCCGGAGACCGGCGAGGAACTGCTGGGCGATGGCGCGGCGATCCGCGCTGACTACCTGCAGCGCTTCGTCGACGCACGCAGCGCATTGCATGCGCGCCTGCAGGCCAATGGGATTGCCAGTGCCACCGGCTGGCTCGACCAGCCGCTGGACCAGGCGCTGCAGGCGCTGTTTGGCCGTGGGGGCGATGCATGACCCTGCTGTTCCCGCTCGGCCTGGCCGCGCTCGCTGCAGGGTTGCTGCCGCTGCTGATCCACCTGGCCCGCCGCCATCCCTACACGCCACTGGATTTCGCCGCGCTGCGCTGGCTGCGCGCGCAGATCCGGCCGCGCCAGCGCATCCGCTTCGATGACTGGCCGTTGCTGCTGGTGCGCCTGCTGTTGCTGGCCGCGCTGGCCCTGCTGCTGGCACGACCTGCGTTGACTGGCCCGACGGCGCCTCCCGCTGCATGGACCGTGGTAGCGCCGGGACTGGATGCTACGGCCCTGCGTGGAACGGCCGAGGATCGCAACTGGCACTGGCTGGCACCCGGCTTCCCCGGCATCGATCAGGCGCCACCTGCATCAACCGCCCCCCTGCCCAGCCTGTTGCGCGAACTGGACGCGCAGCTGCCCGTTGGCACCGCATTGACCGTGCACGTTCCCGATCCCCTGCCCAGCTTGGATGGGGCCCGCCTGCAGCTGTCGCGCGACGTGCAATGGCACACGCAGCCGATGCCGGTCACTGCGCAGCCGAGTGCCGCGACGTCGCCGCGCCTGCGCGTGCACAGCGATGCTTCGGCCACTGCCCAGCGCTGGTTGAACGCACTGCAGCGCGCGTGGGGCGTGCAGGCACCGCTTGCTCCGCTGCCGGCGGATGCCCTGCCGGAGCGCGGTGAGATCGGCGTGTGGAGCCGCAGCGATGCACTGCCGGCGAACTGGCAGGCGTGGCTGCGCGGCGGCGGTCGTGTCTTGACTGCCGGCAAGCCTGCTGCCAGCGCCAGCATCCTGCTGCGCGATGCCGAGGGCGCACCGCTGCTGTGGCAGCAACGCATCGGCCACGGCTATCTGCTGGCGCTGCCGGGTGGCTGGGATGCCGCCAGCAACCCTGCGCTGCGCGATCCGCGCCTGCCACGTGCCCTGCTGCTGGCGCTGCAGCCGCCTACGGCCCCGCGCCTGGGCGATGCACGTGACCAGGCACCGCAGCGGACCGCATTGCCTGCTGCAACACCACCGCTGCGTGAGCCCACGCCTTGGCTGTTGCTGGCCGTCGTGCTGCTGTTCGCGCTGGAACGCTGGATGGCCAGCAGCGCCCGGCGCAGGGTGGCCGCATGAACACCCTGCAGCACGCCTGGCAACGCGCACGCCGCCGCCGTGCGCTCATCACCCTGCTGTTGGGCCTGCCATGGGCGCTGGCCGCCACGGTGCTGGCCCTGCGTCTTGCAGGCTTCGATATCGCCTGCGTCGTCGGCACGGTCAGTCTGCTCGCCTGCGCGGTCTTCGCCACTGCGCGTGCCCGCCAGCTTGACCGGCAGTGGCTGCAGCGCCAGCTCGATGGCAGCGGTGCCAGCGAGGACAGTGCCGATCTGCTGTTCGCCGATGCCGCCACGCTCAATCCGCTGCAGCAGCGCCAGCGCACGCATGTGCTGGCCATGCTGGAATGCGCGATGCCGGAGCTGCGTCCACGCTGGCCGCGTGGGGCATTGGCGCTGTGCTGGATCGCAGGCCTGGCCATTGTTGTGCTGGCATTCGGCTGGCCACGTTCCAGTCCCGGCTCCGTGCCTGTCCGCACGCCGGCGCCTGGCAGCGCTGCTGCTGCGGCCCCGCTGCGCCTGCAGTCCACCCGCCTGCGCATCGACGCGCCGGCCTATACCGGCCAGGCCACGCTCACCCAGAATGCGCTGGATGCGAAGGTTGCCGCCGACAGCCGGCTGTCCTGGTCCCTGCGCTTCGACCGCGCCCCGGACAGGGCATGGCTGCAGTTCCACGATGGTCGCCGGTTGCCACTGAGCGAGCGCGAAGGACAATGGCAGGCGCAGGATGTGGCACGTATGCCGCTGCTGTACCGCGTGGTGAGCGAACCGGCACTGGCAGAGACCCGCCTGCATCGGCTGGATGTGGTGGCCGACCGTGCACCCAGCGTGCGCGTACTGGAGCCCACGGCCAGCCTGGTGCTGGGCACGCCGGGGCAACGGCAGTGGGCACTGCGCTTCGAGGCCAGCGACGATTACGGTGTCGCGGCGCAGGCAACGCTGTCGATCACCACCACCCAGGGCAGCGGTGAGAACATCACCTTCGTGAAGCGCAGCGTCACGCTTGCCGGCAGCGGCGAAGCCACCGCGCGACGTTTCGCCCACACCCTTGATCTGGCTGCGCTGGGCGCGCAGCCCGGCAACGATGTGATCGCCCAGCTGGAAGTGCGCGACAATCATGCGCCCATGCCGCAGACCGGGCGCAGCAGCAGCGTGATCCTGCGCCTGCCCAGTGCTGAAGTCGCGCTCGGTGCGGAGCTCGAGGGCCGCATCAAGAAGACCCTGCCTGCGTACTTCCGCAGCCAACGGCAGATCATCATCGATGCCGAAGCGCTGATCCGGCAGCGACGCAGCCTGGCCGCCGAGGACTTCGTGAAGCGCAGCGATGCGATCGGTGTCGACCAGCGCATCCTGCGTCTGCGCTACGGCCAGTTCCTGGGCGAGGAAAGCGAAGGTGCGCCGAAACCGCCGCCGACCAGCGACCTGCCCACCAGCGATGCGCCGACCGCAGACGGCCACAACGACGATCACGAACACGACCATGGCGCGCAGGCCGGCGCGCAAGACGACCATGGCCACGATCATGGCAGTACAGCCAACGCAGATATCCCGCCGGTGTTCGGCAGCGAGACCGACGTGCTTTCCGAATACGGGCACACACATGACCACGCCGAGGCGACCACCCTGCTCGATCCGCAGACCCGCGCCACGTTGAAGGCCGCGCTGGATCAGATGTGGTCGGCCGAAGGCGAGCTGCGCCAGGGCCGCCCGGAGCAGGCGCTGCCATTTGCCTACAAGGCGCTGGGCTTCATCAAGCAGGTGCAGCAGGCCGAGCGCATCTACCTGGCCCGGGTCGGGCCGGAGCTGCCACCCATCGATGAAAGCCGCCGGCTGGGCGGTGATCGCGCCGGACTGGCCAGTCGTGAACTGCCGTTGGCCGCGCGAACCCCGCCGGACCCGGCCATCGTTGAAGCCTGGCAACGCCTCGGTGATGACAACGGCGCACCGGATCTCGATGCGCTGGCGGCCTGGCAGCAGCGCAACGCCGCCTACCTGCCCGATGCACTCGATCTGGCTGCGGCCATCGAGCAGCTGCGCATCGAGCCCGACTGCGGCGACTGCCGCCAGCGCCTGCGCGCACAGTTGTGGCGGGCGCTGCAGCGTCCGCTGCCACAGGCGATGCGGCGCAGTGCCGCCGATGCGATGGGCCAGCGCTACCTCGACGCGCTGGAGGCGCAGCCATGAATGCCTCCGCTGTGAACCTGTGGATTGCACCGGCACTCGCCCTGATCGTGGTCATCGCCAGCGTGCGCCAGCTGCGTGCGGACACTGCGCACCCCGGCCGCCGGTGGGTCGTGATCGCACTGCAGATCATCGTCGCCACGCTGCTGTATTTCTGCCTGGCGCCCCCCACCCGCCAGCAGCCCGCAGGGGGGCTGGTCGTGCTTGGCGTCGATGCGGGCAAGGCCGGCGCACTCCCGGCCAGCGAAGGCCCGCTGTTGCTGTTGCCGGAAGCTGCCGATGTGCCCGGCGCACAGCGCGTACCCGACCTGGCCACCGCGCTGCGCCAGCATCCGGCCGCCACGCTGACGCTGGTCGGTGCGGGCTTGGTCGCACGTGACCGCGACGCGGTGCTGCCGCCGGATGTGCATTGGCAGGCTGCACCGGAGCCGCGCGGCTGGATCGCGCTGCAGCCGCCGGCCGATGTCGCACCCGGTGCCCGCTTCGACGTGCAGGCACAGGCGCGTGGCGCGGCCAAGGCGAAGGCCGAACTGCTCGACCCGGCCGACAGCGTGGTCGATCGCACGGAGGTTGCCGACGACGGCCGCGTGCAGCTGAGTGGTGTCGCCCGCGCCGAAGGCCGCAGCGTGTTCCAGCTGCGCCTGCTCGATGCCGACGGCCATGTGGTGGACAGCGTACCGGTGCCGCAGCAGACCCTGCCGTCCGCACCGCTGCGCCTGCTGGTGCGCGCCGGCGCGCCGGGTCCAGAGCTGAAGTACCTGCGGCGCTGGGCAGCCGATGCAGGCATCCGTGTGCAGGTGCTGGCGGATACCGGGGCCGGACTCAGCATCGGCGATGGCGCGGTGTCGATCGATGCAGCATCGCTCACGCGCAGCGATCTGTTGCTGCTGGACGAGCGCAGCCTGGCGGCATTGAGTGCGGGCCAGCTGGCCGCCGTGCGCCAGGCGCTGCGCGATGGACTGGGCGTGCTGGTGCGCAGTGCGGGCGCACCTTCGGCCAGCGCGCGGCAACGCCTTCGCGATCTGGGCCTGCCAGTGCAGGGTGATGGCAGCAGCCACTCCCTCGAACTTCCCGGCGATGGCGAAAGCGCGGTCCTCGCCGCACGCCGTGGCCCGCTCGCCGCTGGCACATTGCCGACCGGCTACGGCGAAGAGGCCGACCGCAGCTCGCACAGTGCCGCGCTGCCTTCGCTGGAAGCACTGGCGTTGCAGGCGCCGGGCAGCAACGCGCTGCTGCACGATCGGGGCGGCCAGACCGTCGGCGGCTGGCGCGCGGTCGGCAAGGGCCGCATCGGCCTGCTGCCGCTGACCGACAGCTGGCGCTGGGTGCTGGCAGGCCGCGATGACCGCCACGGCGAACTGTGGAGCGACGTGGTTGCCACGCTGGCACGCGCGCAGGGCAGCGGTGATGCGCTGTGGTCACCACAGCCGATCAGCTGGGCAGGCGAACGGCAGGCGCTGTGCGGCGTGCAGGCGCCGCTGCAGGCCTTCAACCCGCGTGGCGACAGCGTGCCGCTGATCGCCGATGGTGCAACGTCGGCGCTGCGCTGCGCCGGCTGGTGGCCCCGTGAGGCAGGCTGGCAGCGCCTGCGGCATGGCGACAGTATCGTCTGGCGCTATGCATTCGACCCGAAGGACGCACCTGCACTGCATCGGCAGGCGATGATCGATGCGACCACGCAGGCGTTGGCCTCCAGCACGTCGGCGAACGCGTCGGTGATGCAGCCCGTGCCGGGCTCACGCTGGCCGTGGTGGCTGGCGTTCGTGTTGTGCGCATCGCTGCTGTGGTGGCTGGAACGGCGGCGCTGACCCCGGGGTCGGATCCCTTTCGCCCGCGAAAGGGCTCTGACCCCCTCCGTCAGGCGTTCTTCAACGCGAGCCCGCGCGCCGGTACACGCCGTTAAAGCGCACGTTCATGCCACCGCATTCGCTGTTGTCGGCCACGATCAGCACCTCGCCCAGCGAATGCACGCGTACCTTGCAGGTATCCTCGACGAACTCGACGTCGGCACCGCGCGGCGCGGCGCGCGCTTCCACCTGGCCCATGTTCGGTCCGTAGGGACGCTGCTCCGGCGTGGGGTTGGCGGAGGGCCAGTAGGCGTCCCCCTCCACATGCAGTTGCCCACCCTGCACGGTGATGCGCAGGCCGTTGTCGCCGTCCTTCCAGTTGCCCGCCCAGTCCTGCAGCGACGGCACGGCCACCGGCAATGGCTGCAGCTTGCTGCGGTCCACCCAGCCGGCACTGCCACCCACCCTGTTCGGGAAGAACGCGCAGCGATAAGCGCCCAGGTCGCGCCCGGTCACCACCGTATCGCCGTTGACCACATAGCTGCGCTGTCGGCAGGCCGGTTCGCCCTTGGCCGGGCAGCCGTCCATGTCGCCAAGCAGGTACAGGCGCGGAGCATCGACCACCCGTGCCAGTGCGAACCGGCTCTGTTCGGACGGGAACGCGCCATTGCGGCAGGCGCCGTCATCGGCGATGCCGGAAGCGAAGGCGGAGGCCGGCAGCAACGCGGCCAGCAGGCAGAACGAACGCAGGGACATGGCGATGGCACCGATGGGGAAGCCGGCAGGATATACCGGCCTACTTCACCGGCGACGCATCACCCGCACCTTGCTCCTGGGAGAACCGCAGCGCACGCTGCTGCTGTTCGGCACTCAGCTCCGGCGGTGGCCGCGCCACCGCGGCCTGGATCTGCGAAGGCCCGCCGGTGAGTTTGTTGATTCCCTTGGCCGCCGCCATCACACCCTTGACCACGCCCATCATGATGTAGCCGCCGCCCATGCTCACCTGCTCCGGCGATGGCGGTTCGCTCCAGTCACGGCTGAAGCGGTTGTCGCCGAACTTCACCGGGTTCTTGAAGCGGTAGAGATCCAGCGGCTCGTCTTCCGGCTTGAGCGCACGCACTTCGCCGAGGGTGGTGACGTTGTCCTGCGGCAGAGCGGTGGAGATCGGTGCGGTGGTTGCCGCCGAAGCATCCACCGGGGGAACGGGCGCCGGATCGGGCACCGCCACCGGCGCGGCCTGCTGCGCCTGCGCGATGCCGGCCAGCAGCATGCCGGCCAGGAGGGCTCCCTGCGTTCCACGTCGTGCCACAGCCATCCACCTGTTGGTTGCGTCCAGCGCCCAAGGATACGGATGCCGGCTTCAGATTTCGTTGCTGCACTGGCAGCTGTTCAGCCAGGGGAGATGCGGCGACGCCACGGGACGCCGGCACTGAACGGTTCACGCCCTCCGTGTGCGGTGTCTCACATCCTGAGACGTGAGTGTGGTGCCATGTGACCCCTCGCAATCCGTCCCGGCTCCATCTTCCATGGCCTACGAACTCGCCAAGCGCACCGCCGATGCCGAGCAGAAGCTCGCCACGCGCGACGGCCTGCCCGCCCGCGACGGCGCCCTGCTCAGCGCGCGCCTGCAGCGCCGCTACCAGGACCGCATCACCGGCAGCTTTGCCATTCCCGGCCGCGAAGGCCGTTATGCGCCCATTCCCGATTCAGTTCCGCCTGCCCTGGCCGCTGCGCTGAAGGCGCGTGGCATCGAACAGCTCTACAGCCACCAGGCCGAAGCCTGGGAGGCCAGCCAGCGCGGCGAGCACGTGGCCATCGTCACCCCCACCGCCAGCGGCAAGTCGCTGTGCTACACCCTGCCGGTGGTCAGCGCGGCAATGCAGGACAAGGCCAAGGCGCTGTACCTGTTCCCGACCAAGGCACTGGCCCAGGACCAGGTGGCCGAGCTGCTGGAACTCAACCGCGCCGGCGATCTGGGCGTAAAGGCCTTCACCTTCGATGGCGACACGCCCGGCGATGCACGACAGGCCATCCGCCTGCATGGCGACATCGTGGTGTCCAACCCGGACATGCTGCACCAGGCCATCCTGCCGCATCACACCAAGTGGGCGCAGTTCTTCGAGAACCTGCGCTACGTCGTCATCGACGAGGTACACACCTACCGCGGCGTGTTCGGCAGCCACGTCACCAACGTGCTGCGCCGGCTCAAGCGCATCTGCGCGTTCTACGGCGTGCAACCGCAGTTCATCCTGTGCTCGGCCACCATCGGCAACCCACAGGCGCATGCCGAGGCGCTGATCGAGGCCCCGGTGACTGCCATCACTGAATCCGGTGCGCCCAGCGGGCCGAAACAGGTGCTGCTGTGGAACCCGCCGGTGATCAATCCGGACCTGGGCCTGCGCGCCTCGGCGCGCTCACAGAGCAACCGCATCGCGCGCATCGCGATCAAGTCCGGGCTGAAGACCCTGGTGTTCGCGCAGACACGTTTGATGGTGGAAGTGCTGACCAAGTACCTGAAGGACATCTTCGACCACGACCCGCGCAAACCGCCGCGCATCCGCGCCTACCGCGGTGGCTACCTGCCCACCGAGCGGCGCGAGACCGAGCGCGCGATGCGTGCCGGCAACATCGACGGCATCGTCAGCACGTCGGCACTGGAACTGGGCGTGGATATCGGCAGTCTGGACGTGGTCATCCTCAACGGCTACCCCGGCAGCGTGGCCGCCACCTGGCAGCGCTTCGGCCGCGCCGGCCGCCGCCAGCAACCCGCACTGGGAGTGATGGTGGCCAGCTCGCAGCCGCTGGACCAGTATGTGGTTCGCCACCCGGACTTCTTCGCCGAGGCCTCGCCCGAGCACGCGCGCATCGCGCCGGACCAGCCGCTGATCCTGTTCGACCATATCCGCTGCGCGGCCTTCGAACTGCCGTTCCGGGTCGGCGATGGCTTCGGCCCGATCGATCCGGAGGTATTCCTGGAAGCGCTGGCAGAGACAGAAGTGATCCACCGCGAAGGCGAGCGCTGGGAATGGATCGCCGACAGCTATCCGGCCAACGCGGTCAGCCTGCGTGCGGTGGCCGACGGCAACTTCGTGGTGGTCGACCGCAGCGATGGCCGCCAGCAGATCATCGCCGAGGTCGATTACTCCGCCGCCGCGCTCACTCTGTACGAGGGCGCCATCCACATGGTGCAGTCCACGCCGTACCAGGTGGAGACGCTGGACTGGGAGGGGCGCAAGGCCTACGTCACCCGCACCCACGTGGACTACTACACCGACAGCATCGACTTCACCAAGCTCAAGGTGCTGGACCGTTTCGATGGCGGCGTGGCCGGCCGTGGCGATTCGCATCATGGCGAAGTGCACGTGGTGCGCCGCGTGGCCGGCTACAAGAAGATCCGCTATTACACCCACGAGAACATCGGCTACGGACCGGTGAACCTGCCCGACCAGGAACTGCACACCACTGCGGTGTGGTGGCAGCTGCCGCAGGCGCTGCTGCTGCGCGCGTTCGCCAGCAAGCAGGATGCGCTGGATGGCTTTCTCGGCGCCGCGTATGCACTGCACATCGTCGCCACCGTGGCGGTGATGGCCGATGCGCGCGACCTGCAGAAGTCGGTGGGCAACGGCGATGGTTCCTGGTTCGCGATCGCCGACCAGAGCGGCCGCGGCCAGCTGCGCGGCAGCGAGGGCGATCCCGGTGGGGTGGAGCTGCTGCAGGAGTTCGTGCCCACCGTTTACCTGTACGACAACTTCCCCGGCGGCGTCGGCCTCAGCGAACCGCTGTGGCAGCGCCAGGCCGAACTGGTGCAGCGCGCGCGCGAACTGGTGCAGCGCTGCGACTGCAGGGCCGGCTGCCCGGCCTGCGTGGGCCCGGTGCTGGCCGCGCAGGAAGACGATGAGACTTCGCCGCGCGCGCTGGCGCTGCGCGTGCTCGACCTGTTCGATGCCGACGCCTGCCAGCACGTGCCCGACGTGGTGGTGACCTCGCGCGACCCGATGGAGCTGCTGGCACCGTGAGCCTGAGCCTGGACAAGCTGCGCCTGCTGCGCAGGCAGGCCGGCGACACGAAGGCGAGCACACCGGCCGCGCCGGACGTGCCCCCTGCGCCACCGGCGCCCGTGGCCGCGAACGATGCGCGGCAACCACCGGCCGAACGTTCGGTGTTCGCCTGGGTCGAACAGGAGATCCGCCACAAGCCGACCGGCGCTGCGGTCTCCACACCGGCACCCGCACCGCTGCGTCGGCCGGAAGTGGGCGGTCTGCATCGCCTGCTCGGCCTGCGTTCGCGCGGTGGAGCCGCGCCGGCGCGCGCCAGCGCGCAGGATCGTCAGCTACCCGGCGAGGAGATCGCGCCGGGCCTGTTCCTGATCGAATCGCTGCAGCCGCAACCAATCCCGACCGCCCCGCTGTCATTGGCCTTCGCCAAGCGCGAGGACCAGCACGTAGCTGCGCGCGACCTGCTGTTCTTCGATACCGAGACCACCGGCCTGGCCGGTGGCACCGGCACGCGTGCCTTCATGATCGGCGCCGCCGACTGGCACGTGTGCCCGCAACGTGGCCAAGGCCTGCGCATCCGCCAATTGTTGATGTCGGCCATGGCCGCCGAGGACGCGATGCTGGCCACCTTCGCCAGCTGGCTGCAGCCCTCCACCGTGTTCTGCAGCTACAACGGCCGCAGCTACGATGCGCCGCTGCTGAAGGCGCGCTACCGGCTGGCGCGCCAACGCGATCCGATCACCGCGCTGGACCATGTGGACCTGCTCTACCCCACCCGTCGCCGCTATCGCGGCACCTGGGAGAACTGCAGGCTGTCCACCATCGAGCGCCAGCTGCTGCGCGTGGTGCGCGAGGACGACCTGCCCGGCTCGGAAGCGCCGGGCGCATGGCTGCGCTTCCTGCGCGGCGGCGACGCGGTGAACCTGCGCCGGGTGGCCGACCACAACCATCAGGACGTGGTGACCCTGGCCCTGCTGCTGCAACGGCTGGTGCACGAGGAGCAGCGCGAGCGCGAGACGCTGGCGCTGGTCGGTCAATAGGCCTTGACGCGGCCTGACGGTGGCAGCGGTGACACTGCCGCCACCATCCACGCCTGGAGCCCGACGATGCGCCTCAATCCCCTGGTCCTGCTCGCCATCCTGCCCTTGGCCGCCTGCAGTCATGCCGGCAGCAGCACCTCCCGTGATCCCGCGCCAGCGCCCGTGGCCGATGCCGCGCACGAATGCAAACCGGAGGCGCTGGACGCCTTCACCGGCAGGACCGCCGACGAAGCCACGATCAAGAAACTGGTGGCTGACAGCGGTGCGCGCAATGCTCGGGTGGTCAAGCCGGGCATGGCGGTGACCATGGACTTCCGCCAGGACCGCGTGACCGTGCAGGTGGATGCGCAGAACCGCATCGAGCGCGCCAGCTGCGGTTGATGTTCCCAGGGTAGTGCCGGCCGCTTGCCGGCACCCCCCATTGCCGGCCAGCGGCCGGCACTACCGATCAGAGTCGCTCGGCCTTGCCACTGGCCAGTGCGCGCGCGATCACCTGCTGCGCCTGCTGCGATGCCTGCGCATGCACGCGTGCCTGGCGCTCGCCCAACGCGGCCTGTTGGCTGCCCAGCGCCGCCTGGCGGCTGGCCAGTTCAGACTGCTGGCTGGCCAGACGCTGCATGGCGCGGGTGCGGCTGGCACGCGCGGTTTCGTTGTCCACTTCCTGCATCGCACGACGCGCCTCGGCGGCAGCCTCACGTGCGGCCTCACGTGCAACCGCCGCGTCGTTGGTCGCGCCCCGCGCCGCCTTCGCCGCTTCGGCCGCCGCTTCGCGATTGATGTCATGCGCGGCCATCGCACTGCGCGCGGCCTCCGCTGCGGCCAGTGCCAGGCGGCGCGCCTCTTCACCCTGCAGACGCCCCATCTCACCCATCTGCTTGCCCAGGTCGCCCTGCTGGCGGCCCAGCGCACTCTGCTGGCGGCCCAGTTCGCTCTGCTGGCGACCAAGGTCCGCCGCACCGGCATAGGCGCGCTGCAGCGACTGGATCAACATCGGGTCGCGCACCACATAGCGCTTGTCGCCCTGGCGGAACCACAGCGCCGGGCCCTTGCCGAGCTGCCTGCGGGCCACCATCACGTCGTCCATGCCGCCGTTGGCGAAGGTCGAATCACCATCGACCAGCACGAAGGCCTCCCGGGGCGACTTGCCCAGATCGAGGCGACCGTAGGTCGTGATGGAGGAGGTGGTGGTCGTGCCGTCATGGTCCTCATCCATGCCAGCGGCATCGTCGACATCGGCCACATCGGCATCGTCAGGACCGGAGGGTTCTTCCATATCGGCCGGTTCTGCGGGCGGTGCGGGAGCCACCGGCTCGGCCGGAACGCGCGCGGCCGAGGCTGGTGCGGGCGGGGCTTCCGGAGCCTTCGGCGGGGGCGGCACCACGGCCTTCGGGGCGGCCGGAGGTGCGGGCGGGGCCGGCGGCACCGGCGCTGCGACCAGCCGCATCGGTGCCACGCCCACCACCACCACCACAGCGGTCAGCGCCACCGCCAGCAGACGCGGGCAGGACCGATGCGACTGCAGCGAAAGCAGGCGACGCTTGAGGCTGGTGGTGCTCGGTGCGGCGCTGGCCACGCCCAGATGCGGCTGCGGGGCCACGCCCAGCTGCAGCAACAGGCGGCCATAGGCCTGGCGGCTGGCGCCATGCTGGCCGACCACCGCCGCGTCCACGGCTTCCTCGCGGGCCTGCGCGTATTCGCGCACCGACAGGCGCAGCAGCGGGTGGAAGAAGAACAGGTGCTGGGCCAGCGCGGGCAACAGGCCCCATTGCAGGTCACGGCGCTGCAGGTGCTGCAGTTCGTGGGTCAGTGCCAGGTCCAGCGCATCGCCCTGCAGGACGTTGTCGCCGGCCGGCAGCAGCAGCACCGGCCGGAACGGCCCGACCAGCTGCGGTGCGTCCACCTGCGTGCTCATCCACAGCCGCGGCGCACGGCGCACGCCGTGGGCATCGGAGGCCAGCTGCAGGGCCTGCACCAGCGCCTCGTCCTCGCAGGGATACGCCGCAGCCAGCAGTGCGCGGCAGCGGCGCCACTCACCGAAGGTGCGCAGCGCCATCACCAGCACGCCGGACAGCCACAGCGCGGACAGTGCGACTGCCCACCATGCAACTGCCGGTACTTCGGCCGTGGGCAGCGGCATCGCGGCCAGCAACTGCGCAGAGGCCTCCGGGGCCAGCGGGTAGACGATGTCAGCGGCCACGTCGGTCGCGGTCATCGCCACCGCCTGCGGCGCCGGCAGCCAGGCCAACTGCAACGGCTGGCTCCAGAACAGGCCGAGCACGGCCTGCAGCGAGACCAGCCACCACAGGCGGCAGCGGGTCGCCGCCGACAGCGACGGCAGCGCGCGGCACAGGCCGTACACCAGCGCCACCAGCAGCACGGTCTGCAGGCTGGTCCAGCCCAACCGTTCCAGCATCGGGATCAGCATCGTGGTGTCCATGGCTCAGCCCTCGTGGCGACGCGATTGGAGTTGGGCGACCAGCGCTTCCAGCTCGGCCAGTTCGTTGTCGCTGACCTGCTGGCGCTGCGACAGGTAGGCCACGAACGGCGACACCGAGCCCTGCAGGGTGTTGTCGACGAACTGGGCCACGGCACCCTGCAGCACGCTCTGCGGGCCACGGGTGGCCTGGTAGCGGTAGACGCCGTCCTGCTGCCGGCGCTGAAGATACCCCTTCGCCCGCAGCCGCTCCATCATCGTCAGCACGGTGGAACGGGCCAGGCCGCGGGCCTCGCCGTAGCCACTGGCGACCTCGCCGACCGTGGCCGGCGCATGTTCATCGATGTACTGCAGCAGGGCCAGTTCCTGGTCCCCGATGGTCTTGCCACGCATGACACCACTCCCTTGACTACACGTGTCGTCACTGTCAGCTTGACGACAACTGTAGTCAACCCCCCGGAAGTCATGGGCCGACGAACGGTAGGCACCACCGAGCGCTTAAACCTTTGACCCGCCCGCTGCATCCGATCCGCAACGCCCCGCTGGAATTCCGCATGTCCCGCCCAATGCTCCGAGTCCTGCTCATGCTCATCAGTGCACTGCCCTTCGCCGCTGTCTCTGCCAGCCAGGACCAGGCCAACGACCAGACCCGCCGCCTGATCCGCCAGATCATGCTGGAGCAGCGCATCCCGGGATTGCAGATCGCGGTGGTCAAGGACGGGCAGACGGTGTTGTCCGAGGCCTACGGGCTGGCCAACGTGGAGAACAGTGTGCTTGCCTCGCGCGACACCCGTTTCCCGCTCAATTCGGCCACCAAGGCGTTCACCGGCGTGGCCGCCGCGCAGCTGGCCCAGCAGGGGCAGCTGGATCTGGACGCACCGGCCTCGCGCTACCTGGATGACCTTCCGCCAGCGTGGAGAGACGTACGCATACACCAGCTGCTGGCGCATACCTCCGGCCTTCCGGACATCCTTGATGCGAAGGGACTGCTGGGCGGTGGCTCAGAAGCGCAGGCGTGGGCGGCCGTCACTGCGCAGCCGCTCGAAGCCGAACCCGGGCAGCGCTTCGCCTACAACCAGACCAACTACGTACTGCTGGCACGGATCATCGCAAAGCAATCCGGCATGCCCTACGAACGTTTCCTCGCCACCGGCCAGTTCAGCAGCGCGCGCATGGCCCGCACCACCTTCGGCGACAGCTACGACCTGATTCCGGATGCGGCGACGATGTACAGCCTGGCCCCGCGTGCCACCGACGCTGCGGATGCACCGTCCCGCCTGTCGCACTGGTTCTACGACATACCGCCTTCGCTGTGGGCCGGTGGCGGCATCCTCACCACCGCCGACGACACCGCGCGCTGGCTGGTCGCGCTGACCGAAGGTCGCCTGCTGCCGGAGACCGCCCTGCGGCGGATGTGGAGCGCAGAGCGCCTGGCGGATGGCCGTGCCGGCCCGTGGGCGGGGGGCTGGCCGGTACTGCGCGCATCGCCCGACCTTCAAGTGGCCGGTATCGGCGGTGCGCGCTCGGCGTTCGTGGTCTATCCCGAGCGCGGCGTGGCGGTGGTGGTGCTGACCAATCTTGTCGGTGCCAATCCGCAGCAGTTCATTCCACGCATTGCCGATTTCTATGCGCGCGATGCATCAACGCCCAGTCACGAACGGGTCGCCCCTGCACGGCAATAGCGGGCTGTCATCGCAAGGCCATAGCCCGGCCGGCACGGTCCTGGCCACTTCGAAGTGATCCTGGTTCCAGCGCAGGAAACCGCCGTGGATGACATTGCCATGGTCGAAGCTGCGCGCAGCGTCGGCCAATGGCTGCTCGGGGTCGGCTTCGGCCACCCAGCGCACCACCGGCACCTTGTCCAGCTGCCCGATGAAGGCGAACAGATCGCCCGCGCCCCTGTCCTGGTAAGCCGTCATCGTCGCCGCATCAGGCAGCTCGGCCTGCGCCAGCAACGACGCGGTGACATCCTGCAGCGGTGCGGCTCCCTGCGCGATGTAGGCGCGCATGCCCGTGGTGGTTGCTGGGCAGTCCTGCAGCTGCACGAGATACCCGGTGGTACCGCCACTGCTGGAGAACGAGCGCATCCAGTAGCGGAAACGCGGTCCGCTGCGATCGGTGACCATGAAATCCTGCTGGCCACCCTGCGCGGGAATGGAAAGCACCTGCGCATTGCCGGCACTCTCCACGTTGCACTTCAACTGCGCCAGCACCCGCCTGGCCGGTTCGGGCAGCGCAGCGTAGCGGCCGCCGGAATGGGCGCTGCCGGAAGCTTCCGGTAACGCAGGCAATCCGCGTTCAGTGGGTCCTGCCTGCGCAGGCAAGGTCTCCGGTTTCGCCTCAGGCTTCGCAGCGGGTGCGACCGGCACGGTGTGCTCCCCGGCGGGTGCGCATGCGCTGCACGCCAGCAGCAACACCCACGGCAAACCGGACATCAAGGGTAGACGGACCATCCTTCAACGTCCTCCCATCGCGGGTGCT
Organism: Stenotrophomonas sp. YJH_SMC_25; assembly: GCF_059369595.1. Classification (NCBI taxonomy): domain Bacteria; kingdom Pseudomonadati; phylum Pseudomonadota; class Gammaproteobacteria; order Lysobacterales; family Lysobacteraceae; genus Stenotrophomonas; species Stenotrophomonas sp. YJH_SMC_25. The sequence continues at coordinate 252,602 of NZ_JCAFSV010000002.1, forward strand.
TCGTGCTGCTGTGCCGGCGCGGGCACGGGTGCACCCTGTTCGCGCGCTTGCTGCTGCAGCTGGCGCAGGCTGGTTTCCACCGCAGTCTCGCGCACCTCGGCTGCGTTGACGCCTGCGCGCACGGCCGCCGGATCGCCCGGACTGCCCTGCACCAGGAACAGTGTCTCACCCGCAGCGCGGCCGCCACTGGGATTGCTGGCCACGATCTGGTCGACCCGGGTGATGCCTGCGGCCTTCGCTTCGCGCAGCATCACCAGGCTGTAGTCATCGGCGTGCTCGGCGTAGCGCCCACCCAAGGCCTGCAGGTGCGTGCTGATCTGCTGCTGCAGGGCATGGTCGCGGTGCTGCGGCTGCCGGGGATCGTCATTGGCCGCGAGCGGCGTGTCCTGTCCCAGCCCGCGCGCCTGGCCCGGCGCAACCGAGGTCAGCACATACTGCCAGCGGTTCTGCCCGGGGGTGCCGCGTACCGTCGCCACGAAGTCGTCGTACTCACCGCCGCCGATGGTCTGGCAGCCCGCCGAATCGGTATTGGACCGGCTGCCACGATGGATCTTGAAGGTGTCGTTGAGGTCCTGCACGCCCTGGGTATCGCGCGCATCGAACCAGCCATCGCCATTGCTGTCGCGCTCCACCCGTCCAGCGCCGGCGGTGATGGCCGCCTGCGAAGGGCGCAACGCGAACTCATCGGGATGGCCGTTGCGCGGATGCGTGGTCGCGCGCATCTCGGTGGTGCCTTCGCCCAACCGTCCAAGATCCTTGACCCGGTCGCCGTTGACGTCCTCGCCCTCGGTCTTGGTACGCGGCGCCACGTTGCCGAAGCCAGAGCTGCGTGGCGTGGTCTTGGCGTGTCCGTCGTACTGGGCGGTCGGTTCTGTCGTGGCCTGGTTGAACTCGCGCACATGGCCGTGGCCCTGCGCATCCTTCCACAGCACCACGATGCGGTCGTCGTAGACACCACGTCCTCGCGCCTCGGTGGTGCGGTTCTCGTCGCGCAGCCCCAGCACCACGCGATCCTGCGTGGCCATCGCATCGTTCGCCGCGGCGTTGCCGCGCTGGGCCACGATGCTGCCATACACGTCGTACTGCTGGGCCTGGCTCAGGCCCGCAGTCTCCGCGGCGTCGGGCATGCGCGGTGGGCGCGTCGCGTCGCTCAGGCGATCCAGCATCGGGTTGACCGTGGCCGCGTCGGTGGCGGATACGCCACCACTCCGTCGCAGCGCCTCAAGCTCGGTGGCGCCCCGCGCCGCGATGTAGCGATCCAGCGATTCCTGCACCACCCCACGCTGGCCGTTGTGCAGGGCCTCCAGGCGGGCGGCCGCGCCACGGGCATCGTTCTGCCGCAACAGGGCGACGACTTCATCGGCCGCTGCGTTGATATCCATCTCCGGCATGATCTTTCCCTGAACGTGATCGGTATGGGAGTCCAGCCTACCCCACCGCACCGGCGCAGCCGTTGACACACGCCACACACCTGCGCGAAGCCCCGTTCAGCAGACGCCACGCCGTAGTGCTGTTCACCCGCGTGGCCCACCCATCACCGGCAGGATCACCCCGCTGATGTAACTGGCACAGGCCGGCGAGGCCAGGAACACGTAGGCCGGCGACAGTTCCTCGGGCTGCGCAGGCCGGCCCATGTCGCTGTCCTTGCCAAATTCCGCCACGTCCTGCGCCGGCTTGTCGGCCGGGTTGAGCGGCGTCCATACCGGCCCCGGCGCCACGCAGTTGACCCGGATGCCGCGCGGCAGCAGCTGGCTGGCCAGCGATTTGGTGAACGCGTGGATCGCGCCCTTGGTCGCCGAGTAATCGATCAGCGCCTTGCTGCCGAAGATTCCCGTTTCCGAACCGGTGTTGATGATGCTGGCGCCCTCGCCCAGATGCGGCAGCACCGCGCGCGCCATCTGGATGTACCCGCCGATGTTGGTCTGCAGGGTCTCCTGCAGGTGCGCGTCTTCCAGGTCTTCCAGCCGCTCGCAGTGCAGCTGGAACGCGGCGTTGTTGACCAGGATATCGATGCCGCCGAACGCCTTGGCCACCTGCTTCACCGCTTTGTTGCAGAAGCGCGGATCGCGCACGTCACCGGCGATCACCACGCAGCGACCGCCTTCGCGCTCCACGTGCTGGCGGGTGATGTCCGCGTCCTCGGCCTCGTCCAGGTGCAGCACGGCCACGTCGGCACCTTCGCGTGCGAACAGCACCGCCACCGCGCGGCCGATGCCGGAATCGCCACCGGTGACGATCGCACGCATGCCCTGCAGTTTGCCGCTGCCGGTGTAGTCGGGTGCAAGGAAACGCGGCGCCAGCTCCAGTTCGTGTTCGTGCCCGGGCTTGGCCAGCTGCTGCGCCGGCATCGCCTCCGGCTGGCGTCGTGCTCCGGCCTGGGTCGCGGTCTTCTTTGTTGCCTTCTTGGTTGCCTTCTTGGCCGCGCGGGCGTCCTTGGCCTTCTCCTGGTCCTGCAGGCGCCGCTGCCGTGCCGCAACGCGGGCGGCGCGGGGATCGCTGGCGGCGGCCTTGCGGGTTGCAGTCTTCACCACGCGCGGGCGATCAGGGTCGGCGATGGTCCTGGTTGCAGTGCTGCCTTTGCGCACCTTGGGTGAGGCTTTGCGGCGGGCGGGGGTTTTCCTGGTGGTGGCCATGCAGGTCTCCTCGGGGGGGGGGAATGGGATTGCCGGCCAGCGGCCGGCACTACCGGGCGCATGCGCCGCAGTACCGGGGGCGGCATCCGCCGCTCCTGCAGTGTCTCCGCCCCTGCTGTTGGCGGCAGTGAGCGCGCCGTGTCCATGATGTGCACGGCATTCATTCCGCCACCACGTGCGCCGTCGCACCCTGCACGCAATCACACAAGGAACGCCTCCATGAAACACGCCATCGCCACCGCCGCCGTCTGCTTTGCCCTCGCCGCCTGCAGCAGCACACCGGTGGCCCAGGTACAGCCGATCGACGGTGTGATTTCCGGCCAGTGCCACAGCGACAGGGTGCGCGGCGCACTTGGCCTGGCCGCGTCGGACGCCACCGTCGCACGCGCACGGGTGGACAGCGACAGCCTGCACGTACGGGTACTGCGCCACGACGGCCCGCGGGTGCCGCCGGCCAGCGAAGGCGGCGACCGCCTGACCATCGAAAAGGGCCGCACCAACAACATCACCGCGATCTACTGCGGCTGAGCCGGCGCGCCCTGCGCAGCACGCGCAGGGTCGCCTGTTCCCACTGGCGCGGCCCACGCAGGCCGGCCAGCGTGGCCAGTTCGCCGCGCTCCCAGCCGGCGAACACGCAGGGGTCGATATAGGCCTTGCGGCACACCGCCGGGGTATTGCCCAACAGCGACGCCACTTCGCACACCACCGCGCGCTGCGCCTGCGCCAGTGCGCGCTGGCTGGCCGGTTCCGGCAGTTCGGTGGCGGCAAACGCCTGCACCGCCGCAACCGTCCCGCCCCAGGTGCGGAAATCCTTGGCAGTGAAGTCCTCGCCCATCACCTCGCGCAGGTAGTCGTTCACCGCGCCGGAGTCGACCGGCTGCAGCGCACCGTCGTCATCGCGGTACTGGAACAGGGCCTGCCCCGGCAGCTGCTGCAGGCGCCGCACCAGCAGCCCCAGCCTGCGGTCGCCCACGGTGACCTCCTGCAGCTGCCCGGACTTGCCGCGGAAGCGCATGCGCACGCGGCCACCGCGCAGCAGCTCCAGATGCCGGTTTCGCAGTGTGGTCAGTCCGAACGAACGGTTCTGCTGCGCATAGGTCTCATTGCCGACCCGCACCAGCGTGTCCGCCAACAGTGCGACCACCATGGCCAGCACCTTCTCCTTCGGGAAACCGGGGCGCTTGAGATCCCGCGACAGCCGCCGCCGCAGAGTAGGCAACGCCTCGCCAAAGGCGATGATGCGATCGAACTTGCCTGCATCGCGCTCCCTGGCCCAATCGGGGTGGTAACGGTACTGCTTGCGACCGCGCGCATCACGACCGGTGGCCTGCAGGTGGCCGTTGGCGTGGGCGCAGATCCACACCGCGGTGTAGGCCGGTGGGATCGCCAGTGCGCGGATGCGTTGCAGGGTGGTGGCGTCGCGTATCGCGTGGCCATCAGCATCGCGGTAGCTGAAGCCCTTGCCGGCGCGGCGCCGGCTGATGCCCGGCTGGGTGTCGTCGACATAGCGCAGGCCGGCCGCGCGCGCTGCCTGTCGTTCGGGGGTGGAGGGAGTTGGCATGCCGCCAGTGTCGCCGTCGCCATGCCGCGATCCTGTCGATAACACAAGACAAACACGTGAGGGCCGGTTCGCCGCTATGCTCGGGTCTTCACAACCCCTTCCGGAGTCATGATGTCGTTCCCGATTCGCGCCCGTTCGCTCTCCGCCCTGTTGCTGCCGGCCGTGCTGGCCCTGACCGCCTGCCAGGCACCGGCGCTGGATGAACAGGATTCGGCCACCGCCCACGCCCAGCAGGCCGCCGAAGCAGCCAAGGCGCCGGCCGACGACGCCGGCAAGGCCACCGAGGCTCCGCCGGTCGGCACCTGCGATGCCAGCCAGGTACAGAGCCTGGTCGGCCAGGCCTACACCGATGCCCTCGGCAAGCAGGCACAGGAAGATGCAGGTGCCAGCCAGGTGCGCGTGCTCAAGCCCAATGATGTGGCCACGATGGAGTTCCTCGGCGACCGCCTGAACATCGAAGTGGACGACAAGGGCGCCGTCAGCGGCGTGCGCTGCGGCTGAGTCCCGCCCCGCGCCGGCACTGGGTTGCCGGCGCGTTCCGTTGCACCTGCAACCGTGTATTGCGGCGTTGCAGCAACCTGTGATCTAGTCGAGGCATCCGGTGGCCTCACGATGCGCTCCAGGGAATGAGCGGGGACGAGTGTCGCCGCCAACCCTATACGCATCGAGGTAGAGATGGCCCCCCGCAACCGCCAAGGGCTTTACGACCCGCGCTCCGAGCGCGATGCCTGTGGATTTGGCATGGTCGCCCAGCTCGACGATCAACCATCGCGCCTGTTGGTTGATACCGCCATCGCCGCGCTTTCGCGCATGACCCACCGTGGCGGTGTCGCTGCCGATGGCCTGACCGGTGATGGCTGCGGCCTGCTGCTGCGCCGCCCCGATGCGTTCCTGAAACTGCTGGCGAGTGAGGCCGGCATTGCCGTCGCCGCACGCTTCGCGGCCGGCCTGGTATTCCTGCCGCATGACGCCGACGCTGCGCAGGCCTGCCGCGCGCAGCTGCAGGCGCAGGTGGAAGCGGTGGGCTGCAAGGTCGCTGGCTGGCGCGAGGTACCGACCGACGACAGCGTCTGCGGCCAACTGGCGCGCGACACGCTGCCGCGCATCGAGCAGGTGTTCGTCGATGCCGGGGTTGGCAAGGATGATGCCGGCTTCGCACTGGCGCTGTTCCTGGCCCGTCGCCGCAGCGAACAGCAACTGCGCGAACACGCCGACTTCTACGTCGCCACCCTCACCCCGGATGCGATCAGCTACAAGGGCATGGTGCTGCCGGACAAGCTCAGCCGCTTCTTCCCGGACCTGCAGCGCCGCGAGCTGGCCTCCAGCGCGATCGTGTTCCACCAGCGCTTCTCGACCAACACGCTGCCGCGCTGGCCGCTCGCCCATCCGTTCCGCATGCTCGCCCACAACGGCGAGATCAACACCATCGAGGGCAATCGTCGCTGGGCGCAGGCGCGCAGCAAGGTGTGGAAGACGCCGCGCTTCGATATTGGTGAATTCGACCCGGTCATCTCCATGCACGGTTCGGATTCGCAGAGCCTGGACAACATGCTGGAGCTGATGGTCGCCGGTGGCATGGAGCTGATCCAGGCGCTGCGCATCCTGGTGCCGCCCGCCACCCAGTCGCTGGAATTCAAGGACCCGGACCTGGCCGCGTTCTACGAGTTCCACGGCCTGAACAGCGAGCCGTGGGATGGCCCGGCCGGCATCGTCGCCTGCGACAGCCGCTATGCGGTGTGTACGCTGGACCGCAACGGCCTGCGCCCGGCGCGCTGGATGCTGACCGCCGACCGCCACTTCCTGGTCGCCTCCGAGGCCGGCGTGTGGGAAGTGCCGACCGAACGCGTGGTGCGCAAGGGCAAGCTCGGCCCCGGCGAGATGATCGCCATCGACCTCAAGCGCGGCGACCTGCTCGACTCCGACGCGGTGGACCGCATCAACCGTGGCCGCGCGCCGTACAAGCAGTGGCTGCAGCAGGGCGTGACCTACCTGCAGACCGAACTGATCGACCCGTCGCTGGTGGAAGAGCCGTTCGACGAAGCCACCCTGCGCAGCTACCACAAGCTCTACCAGCTCAGCAGCGAGGAAGTGGAGCAGGTGCTGCGGCCGCTGGCCGAGACCGAGCAGGAAGCCACTGGCTCGATGGGCGATGACACGCCGATGGCGGTGCTGAGCCAGCGCAGCCGCCCGCTGTACGACTATTTCCGCCAGGCCTTCGCGCAGGTCACCAACCCGCCGATCGATCCGCTGCGCGAAGACTGCGCGATGTCCCTGTCCACCCAGCTCGGCAAGGAGACCAACATCTTCCATGCCGGCCCGGAGACGGTGAACCACGTCATCCTCAACTCGCCGGTGCTGAGCCAGCGCAAGCTGCGCCAGCTGCTGAAGATGGAGCAGTACGTGCAGGCCAACCGCCTGCTCGACCTGTCCTACAGCGAGGACGAGGGCCTGCGCGCCGGCATCGAGCGCATCTGCAGCGAGGCCGAACAGGCCGCGCGCGATGGCATGGTGATGCTGCTGCTGTCCGACCGCTACCCGGTGGCCGGGCGGCCGATGGTGCACGCGCTGCTGGCCACCAGCGCCATCCACCACCACCTGTCGCGGCTGGGCCTGCGCTGCGACGTGAATCTCATCGTCGAGACCGGCACCGCGCGCGACCCGCACCACATGGCCTGCCTGCTCGGCTTCGGCGCCACCGCGGTATACCCCTACCTGGCCTACCAGACCCTGTTCGACCTGGGCCGCCGCGGCATCCTCAAGCTGAGCAAGGGCGGTGAGCAGTCGCAGATCGGCCGACGCTACCGCAAGGGTGTCTACAAGGGCCTGTCGAAGATCATCTCGAAGATGGGCATCTGTACCGTGGCCAGCTACCGCGGCGCACAGCTGTTCGAGATCATCGGCCTGGAACCGGAAGTGGTGGACCTGTGCTTCCCGGATACGGCCTCGCGCATCGGTGGCGCTGGCTTCGCGCGCCTGGATGCCGACGCACGCGAGCTGTGCGCACAGGCCTGGGACGCGCAGCAGGACGTGGACGTGGGCGGCCTGCTGAAGTACGTGCACGGCGGCGAGTACCACATGTACAACCCGGACGTGGTCACCACCCTGCAGCGCGCGGCCCGCAGCGGTGACCCGCGTGCGTGGCAGCAGTACTGCGATGCCGTGCATGCACGTCCACCGTCGGCGCTGCGCGACCTGCTGGAACTGGTGCCGGCGGCCACGCCGGTACCGCTGGACGAGGTGGCTCCGGCCAGTACCCTGTTCCCGCGCTTCGATACCGCGGCGATCAGCCTGGGCGCACTGTCGCCGGAAGCACATGAAGCATTGGCCATTGCCATGAACCGCCTCGGCGGCCGCAGCAATTCCGGCGAAGGCGGTGAGGATCCCGCCCGCTATGGCACCGCAAAGCGCAGCAAGATCAAGCAGGTGGCCTCCGGCCGCTTCGGCGTCACCGCCGAATACCTGGTCAACGCCGAAGTGCTGCAGATCAAGGTCGCGCAGGGCGCCAAGCCCGGCGAGGGCGGCCAGCTGCCGGGCCACAAGGTGAACGAACTGATCGCGCGCCTGCGCTATGCCCGGCCCGGGATCGGCCTGATCTCGCCGCCGCCGCACCACGACATCTATTCGATCGAAGACCTGGCGCAGCTGATCTACGACCTCAAGCAGGTCAACCCGACCGCGCTGGTGTCGGTGAAGCTGGTCAGCCATGCCGGCGTGGGTACGATCGCCGCCGGCGTGGTCAAGGCCGGTGCCGACCTGATCACCATCTCCGGCCACGACGGCGGGACCGGTGCTTCGCCGGTCAGCTCGATCCGCTATGCCGGCGTGCCGTGGGAACTGGGCGTGGCCGAAGCGCACCAGGCGCTGCTGGCCAACGACCTGCGCGGGCGCACCCTGCTGCAGACCGATGGTGGCCTGAAGACCGGCCTGGACGTGGTCAAGGCCGCGCTGCTGGGCGCGGACAGCTTCGGCTTCGGCACCGCGCCGATGATCGTGCTGGGCTGCAAGTACCTGCGTATCTGCCACCTCAACAACTGCGCCACCGGCGTGGCCACCCAGGACGAGCGCCTGCGCGAGAACCACTTCACCGGCCAGCCCGAGCGCGTGGAGAACTTCTTCCGCCTGCTGGCCGAGGAAGTGCGCGGCTGGCTGGCGTACCTGGGCGCGCGTTCATTGGAAGAGATCGTCGGCCGTACCGACCTGTTGCGGCAGATCGAGGCCGCGCCGCGTGACGGCGTGCGCGTGGACCTGTCGCGCCTGCTGGCCGATGCCCGTTACGAGGGCAGCCACTGCGCCGCCCAGCGCCTGTACGAATCGCCGGACAGCCTGGCCACGCAGATGGATGGCCTGCTGGCGCCGGCCATCGAGCACAAGCGCGGCGGCGAGCATCGCTTCCTGATCCACAACACCGACCGCAGCATCGGCACCCGACTGGCCGGTGCGGTGGCGCGCGCGCACGGCAACCAGGGCATGGCCGAGGCGCCGCTGGAACTGCGCTTCCGTGGCAGCGCCGGGCAGAGCTTCGGCGCGTTCAACGTGGGCGGCCTGCATCTGGAAGTGGAAGGCGAAGCCAACGACTACGTCGGCAAGGGCATGGCCGGCGGCCGTCTGGTGGTGCGCCCGCCGCGTGGCGCGCGCTTCGAAGCGCGCAGCACCGCGATCATCGGCAACACCTGCCTGTACGGCGCCACCGGTGGCGAGCTGTTCGCCGCTGGCCGCGCCGGCGAGCGTTTCGCGGTACGCAATTCCGGCGCGCTGGCGGTGGTGGAAGGTGCCGGTGACCACTGCTGCGAGTACATGACCGATGGTGTGGTGCTGGTACTGGGCAAGGTCGGCCTGAACTTCGGTGCCGGCTTCACCGGTGGCCTGGCCTACGTGCTGGACGTCGACCGCGATTTCGTCGACCGCTACAACCACGAGCTGATCGACATCCATCGCGTCTCCGCCGAGGGCTTCGAGAACTACCGCCAGCACCTGCACCGCCTGATCGGCCGCCACCGCGAGCTGACCGGCAGCATCTGGGCGCAGCAGATCCTGGACGAGTTCCGCGATTACATCGGCAAGTTCTGGCTGGTCAAACCGAAGGCCGCCAGCATCGAGTCGCTGACCGAAACCCTGCGACGCGCCGCGTAACGGTAGTGCCGGCCGCTGCCGGCAACCCAGGACCACGTAGTGCCGGCCGCTGGCCGGCGACCGCAAAACACCACAGAGCCCGCCATGAGCCGCAAGCACGCCTTCCAGTTCCTCGACCTGCCCCGCACCATGCCGCAGCGCATTCCGGTGGAACTGCGCACGTCCGGCGACTGGGGTGAGTTGTACGGCAAGTTCGGTAAGGAAGATGCCCAGTACCAGGCCGGTCGCTGCCTGGACTGCGGCAACCCCTACTGCAGCTGGAAGTGCCCGGTGCACAACGCCATTCCACAGTGGCTGCAGCTGGTGCAGGAAAACCGCATCCACGAAGCGGCCACGCTGTGCCACAGCACCAACCCGCTGCCGGAAGTGTGCGGCCGGGTCTGCCCGCAGGACCGGCTGTGCGAGGGCAGCTGCACGCTGGAAGAGTTCGGTGCGGTCACCATCGGCGCGGTCGAGAAGTACATCGTTGATACCGCGCTGGCCACGGGCTGGCGCCCGGACCTGGGCGCGGTGCAGCCGACCGGCCGCAGCGTGGCTGTGATCGGCGCCGGCCCGGCCGGGCTGGCCTGTGCCGACCGTCTGGCGCGCGCCGGCATTGCCGCCGTGGTCTACGACCGCTATGAGCAGATCGGCGGCCTGCTGCAGTTCGGCATTCCCAGCTTCAAGCTGGACAAGGATGTGATCCACCGCCGCCGCGAAGTGCTCGAGGGCATGGGCGTGCAGTTCCGCCTCGGTGTGGAGATCGGCCGTGACCTCAGCGTGCAGCAGCTGCTGGACAGCCACGATGCGGTGTTCGTCGGTACCGGCGCCTACCGCTATACCGACGGTGGCCTCGACGGCCAGGACCTGAAGGGCGTGCTGCCGGCACTGCCGTTCCTGGTGCAGAACAGCCGCATCGTCGGCGGCGATGATCCGAAGGGCCGGCCGATTGCCGGCTGGGAAGACAGCATCGCCCTGCCCGACCTCAACGGCAAGCGCGTGGTGGTGCTGGGTGGCGGTGATACCGGCATGGACTGCGTGCGCAGCGCGGTGCGGCTGGGCGCGGCCAAGGTCACCTGTGCCTACCGCCGCGACGAAGCCAACATGCCCGGCAGCGCGCGCGAAGTGGCCAATGCGCGCGAGGAAGGCGTGCGCTTCCTGTTCAACCGCCAGCCGCTGTCGATCGAAGCCGGCGCCGACGATGAGGTGATCGGCGTGACCGTGGTCGAAACCCGGCTGGGTGAGCCCGATGCCAATGGCCGCCAGAATGCGGTGCCGATCGACGGCAGCGAATCGCTGCTGGAGGCCGATGTGGTGATCATCGCCTTCGGCTTCTCGCCAACCGTGCCGGTGTGGCTGGCCGAGCACGGCGTGGAAGGTCGGTCCAACGGCCGCATCGTGGCTGGCGGCAAGGACCGCCTGCCATTCCAGACTGCGCACCCGCGCCTGTTCGCCGGCGGTGACGCAGTGCGTGGCGCCGACCTGGTGGTGACCGCCGTGGCCGAAGGCCGCGACGCCGCCGCCAGCATCATCCGCCTACTGGCGCACTGATTCCGGCGCCAGCAGCACGGCCAGCAAGCCCCGTAGTTCCTGCGCCGCCACCGGCTTGGCCAGGAAATGATCGATGCCCGCTTCGCGGCAGGCCTCGCGGGTGCGATCCAGCGCGCTGGCCGTGAGCGCGATGATCGGGACCTGCGCGCGAACCGCGCAGGCGTCGGCGCGGATGGCCCGTGCCAAGGCAAAGCCATCCATGTGCGGCATGTGGCAGTCGGTGATGACCAGGTCGAACGCCCGCGCCTGCCAGGCCTCGAAGGCCTGGCGACCATCGGTGCAGGCGTGCACCTGCAGACCCAGATCATGCAGGCGCTGCTCCAGCAGATGCAGGTTGGTGGGGTGATCTTCAGCTACCAGCACCCGGGCCGACGACAGTGGCCGCGCCGCCTCTGCCGGAAGCGGCAATGCCTCGGCAGGCAACTCACAGGCGTCCAGATCCAGTTCCAGCCACACGGTGGTGCCCTTGCCTGGCGCGCTGCGCAGGCACAGTTCTGCTTCCATCGATGCAGCCAGTTCACGGCAGATCGCCAGGCCCAGGCCGCTGCCGCCGAAACGGCGCGTTGTCGATGCCTCGGCCTGGGTATAAGCAGCGAACACCGCCTGTTGCCGTTCCGGGCTGATGCCCACCCCGCTGTCACTGACCTGCAGGCGAAGACGTTGGCCGCCATCGTGCTGCTGCAGCACCTGCACCTGCAGATCCACGCCGCCATGCTCGGTGAACTTGAGCGCGTTGCCGGCAAGGTTGAACAGGATCTGGCGCAGGCGCAGGCCGTCGGCCAGCGATCCGGCCTGCAATTCCGGATCAAGTTGGATCCGCAGATGCAGGCCCCGGCTGGCCGCCACCGGCATCAGCAACTGCTGCACCGCGCGCACCAGTGCCGCCACGTTCGTGGGTCGCAGCTGCAGCGGCAGTGCCTGCAGCCGTTGGCTGTGCAGCACGTCGTCCAGGATCTGCCGTAGCATCTGGGCAGCATCACCCACGGTCACCAGGACCTGTTGCTGGCGATGATCCAGATCGCTGCCCTCCAACCGCTCGAGCATGCCCAGCAGGGTGCTCATCGGCGTACGGATCTCGTGGCTCATGGTTGCCAGGAAGTGGGCCTTGGCCAGGGCTGCCTGCTCGGCCGCACGGCGCGCCTCGGCCAGCGCATGGGTGCGCGCCTGCACTCCGCTTACGTCGATCCAGTAGCCACTCCACTCGACGTCGCCGCTGTCCAGGGACAGCGGCCGTCCATGCGAGTGGACCCAGCGCCAGCCTTGTGGCGAGCGCGTGCGGAAGGTGACATCGATCGGGCCCCGCGCCAGGGCAGCGGCGTCGACGGTGTCCATCAGCCGCGAGCGATCATCGGGATGAACCGCTGCCAGCAGGCGCTGATGATCGATCAGGGCGGTTTCCACGCTGATTCCGAACAACGCCTGCACGTCACCTGCGATCTGGGGAAAGCTGTAGTGGCCGGTGGCAGAGCGACGCGCCTGATAGACCACCGCTGGCAGGTTCGAGGTCACCTCCTGCAGGCGTTGCGCAGCCACGCGGCGACGCTCGCTCTCGCGATGCACGCGCCAGTAGCCGAAGGCGTACACCAGCATGAGCGCCAGCAGGGTCAGCGAGGCCGGCACCAGCCAGCGCAGGGGGGACGCAGAGGGCGGGTGTCGCGGCTGGTTCGGCAGCCAGGACGTGCGGATCGCCTCGCGTTCGTTCGCGGTCAGCTGCGACACGGTCCGCTCGAACACCGGGATGACGTCGGCGCAGGCGGGCACGGTGGCCAGCACCGGCGCGTCGTCGATTCCGGCCGGCGCAGCGATTACCAGCGGCTCGCCCTGATAGTGGCGCAACGCGGCCTCGACCTCTCCAAGATTGGCGACCACGGCATCGACCAGGCCCGTGCCCAGCAGTGACAGGGCGTCGTCGATGGGGGCGGGGGGCAACAGCTGCACGCCAGACGCCTGTTCCGTCAGCGCCCCGACCAGCGACAGCGGGTCGGGACTGGCCACGGTGCCTCCGCGCAACGCCTCCAGGCCCAGCACCGGCGATGCATCCCGGCGCCGCACGATGACCTGTGGCAGCTGCACGTAGGGCGCACTGGCCACCCACCCCGTCGGCAACTGCGAGCGCGACCAGCCCAGCAGTGCCTGGACGTCGGGCGGCACCGTTCCCTCGGCGATGGCGGCGGTTGGCAATGGCTGCATCTGCAGTGGTCGCTGCGCGCCCAGCAGCTTCAGGTACTGCGCGCTGAGCCCGCGCGGCTGGCCCTGCTCGCTGGAGGACAACGGCGCGCGGTCGGCGGGCCAGGCAATGCGCAGCGGCGTCCTGCAATCCGCAGCGGCGGCCAGGGCAGGCAACAGCAGGCCGGCCACGACCGCGGTGGCGGCACGCAGGCCAGCGGCGTTCACGATGGGCATCCTCTTCTGGCGGGCGGAAATGAACGGCCGCGCAGCGGTACCGCTGCCTCGTACGCTAGCGGCGCGTGGACGAGGCGCAATGAAGAAAGTTGTAAAAACACCAAGATAGGTGAATGGCGACATACACTGCCGCTTTCACCCGTATCTGCGGAGCATTCGATGCGCATCGGCCTGGCTGCCAACCGTCTCCATCACCACGACGCGCGCGCCGCCCTGTTCCGCTGGCTGCGCGTCAGCGAACCCGGCCTGCGCGAGCTGGGCGTGTCGCTGCACGCGGTCGGCCGCACCCATGACGCGATACAGCGTCAGGGCTTCCTGACCGGATACGCGGGCCTGCATCGCTACCCCTATGGTCGCGAGGGTGGCTTGATGAAGCTGGTGGCCGAGGTGGTTGGCATGGGGCCGGATCGGACACTGGATGGCGCGGTCTACCTGATCGATCCGGTCGATCCATCCTCGGTGTTTCCGGAAGCCACGGCGCTGAAGCGGCAGTGCGTGATCCACGGCAAGCCTTTCATTTCCACCGTGGCCACCGCGCGCGACTGGATCGAGGTGGAACGCATCCATGCCGGACTGGCTGCCGATGCTGGCGCCGACGACCTGCATGCGTTCGAAGGACAGACGCTGGCGCTGATCGCGCACGACGCGATGAAGCCGGCGATGCTGGCCTTCGCCGATGAGCACTTCGATGTGCTGGCGCGGTTCGGTGAGCGGGTGGCAACCGGAACCACCGGCCAGCGCTTGAACGAGCTGGCGTGGAGCCGTGGCTGGCCCAGCGATACGCCCTGGGTGACGCGCTACCAGAGCGGCCCGATGGGCGGCGATGCGCAGATTGCCGACCGGGTACTGGAAGGGCGCTGCCAGCGCGCGATCTTCTTCGAGGATCCGCACGTAGCGCGCCAGCATGAGGCGGATATCCAGCTGCTGGAGCGCGCGGTGACGACGGTGACCGACCAGGCGGTGTGCATTACGGCGCCGCGGGTGGCGGCGCGCTGGGCGGCGGCGGCGGCGTTGCGGGCGAGGTGAGGATTTCGGCCAACGGCTGAGCCCCTCGTGGTGGGTGGTATCCGTAGGCAAAGCCGTGCTTGGCCGGGCGGGGTGGATTGCGCAAGGGTCGCTGCAAGTACGTCCTTGTAAGCTCGGTCGCCGCATCCATGTGGCTCACGCCCCTGCGCAACCGACCCCGCCCGGCCACGGACAGATTCCGGTGTGCCCACCACGGAAGAAAGAAAAGAAGAGCAGGAGCGGGTCGCGCGCTGCGCGCGCTCCATGGCGCGTTGCCATGGTGGGGAATGCCCATTCTTTGCGCAGCATCGGGCTTGCTCGACCGCTCAGCACACGCTCTGGAGTGAAGCCCCTTCTGTTGAAGGGGCGCGCCGAAGGCGGGGGTAGAGGAAGAATGCGTGGGCAACTGCTGTAGCGCTGGCGCTACAGCAGTTGCCGCAGCATCGCCTTCAGTCGGCGGCCTTCCAGCTGGAAGTAATCGCGCTGTTCGCGCCAGGCGGGGAAGCGTTGTTCCACTTCGTGCCAGAACGCGGACGAGTGGTTGGGCTGGATCAGGTGGCAGAGCTCGTGCACCAGCACGTACTCGAAAGCCTCAGGGCGGCCCAGTACCAGCGCCAGGTCCAGTGCCATGCTGCCATCGGGGGCGAGCGAGCCCCATTGCGAGGACATCACCTTCAATCGCAGGCGGCTGGGTGCGCGCGGCAGTGTGGGCAGGTACTTCGGCAGCCAGCGGCCGACGTCGGCGCGGGTCTGTGCTTCGTAGAACTCGCGCAGCAGGCGGCGCAGGGTGGCGTCACCACCACGTGTCGGCCACTGCACGCAGGCACCATGCGCGTCGATCTCCAGGCGCGCGTAGCGGCCTTCCTGCCAGCGCAGCGGCAACAGTTCGCCGCGCAGCGGCAGCACGCCGTCTTCGCCGGGCTGCAGCGGTGCCGGCAGGCCCTGGCCCTGGTACTGGCGCAGCTGCAGTGCCAGCCAGTCGCGGTGCTGTTCCAGGAAACGTTCGCCCATCACCAGGCTTGCGCGCGGTGGCAGGGTCAGGCGCGCGCCGCGTTCGTCCACGCTCAGCTTGATGCGGCGCGCACGCGGATCGCGCACGCGCAGTACCTCGATCTCGGCATCCTCCAGGCGCAGGCGAACGGTGTCGCGCTGTACGGTGGCGGGCGGGGTCGGGCTGATCAGGCGGCGCAGCAGACGGCTCATGCGCCCAGCATAGCGCCGCTTCGGGCCGCCGGATGACCGGCGGCCGTCGGGCTGCCTGTTCAGTCAGCCTTGCTGAGCTTGAAGGCTTCTTCCAGCAACAGGAACAGACGGCGGATCTCGGCGCTCTGCAGGGCGAAGCGGGCGTCGAACTCGGCGCGGCGGCCGTCTTCGTCGGCATGCTCCAGCTGGTCCAGGGCACCGTCGAGGAACTTCAGCTTGCGCACGATCAGGTCGTCGCCGATGACGAAGGACAGGTTGTCCTCGAAGATCAGCGCCAGCTTGGTCACCTGCTTGCCGGCATCCAGGTGCTTGTCGATCTCATCGCAGCGCAGTTCCTGGTGCTGGCACTTGACCACCGCGCCGCCTTCCACCGGGTCCTTCATCTCGCACTCTTCGCCCAGGCTCAGCCCGGTCGGCAGCGGCTCGCCGGCGATCCAGCCGGTCAGGATCGAACGCGGCGCGACTTCGGCGTTCAGCGGCATCGCCGGGAAGCTGCCGAGCAGGCCGCGGATGTCGGACATGAAGTACTCGCCGGTCTTGCGGCTGGAGGTATCCACCGCGACGTAGCCGTGCTGCAGGTCGATGAAGGCGTCGTTGCGCGAGGACTTCACGAAGGCGCGCGGCAGCAGTTCATGCAGCAGGTCGTCCTTCATCCGCTTGCGTTCGCGGCCACCCGGGCGGCGGCCTTCCTTCTCCTCGATCTCCTCCAGCTTGCGCTCGAGCAGGTCGTTGACCACCGCCGCCGGCAGGATCTTGTCCTCGCCGCCCACGGTCAGCCACAGGTGTTCGGCGATGCGGTGGGAGAGCAGTTCCTTCTCCTCGCGGCCGAACGGCGAGATGAAGCCGCGCGAATTCATTTCCAGTGCGCCGACCGGCTTCAGCAGGGCGTGCGGCAGCAGCGTGTCGACTTCGGAAAAATCGGTGGTGGTCGGGAAACGGAAGAACGTCAGGTTGCGAAAGAACATGGAATTCCGGATGGCAAAGAGGAAGGGCGACCGACCTTAAACGGTGGGCGTCTCGGGATCTGCGTCGGCGTCGGCCGGGGAACCGGCCAGCCAGGCATGGGCGTCGGGCAGCGGCGCGTCGTCGCGACGGCCCAGCGCCATGAAGTCGAACAGGGTGGTGTCGGCCAGCTGCGAGGGCCGGACTTCGCCCATGGCGCGCGCGATCTGCTCGATGCGGCCCGGGTGGTCCTTCTCCCACTGCTTCAGCATCAGGCCGACCTGGCGGCGCTGCAGGTTCTCCTGGCTGCCGCACAGGTTGCAGGGAATGATCGGGAACTGGCGTGCCTGCGCGTAGTCGACGATGTCGCTCTCGCGCACGTAG
This sequence comes from Stenotrophomonas sp. YJH_SMC_25, assembly GCF_059369595.1. NCBI lineage: Bacteria > Pseudomonadati > Pseudomonadota > Gammaproteobacteria > Lysobacterales > Lysobacteraceae > Stenotrophomonas > Stenotrophomonas sp. YJH_SMC_25. The sequence continues at coordinate 269,393 of NZ_JCAFSV010000002.1, forward strand.
GCCAGCGGCCGGATCACCACATGCTTGCCGTCATCGCTGCGCAGCTTCGGCGGCATGCCCGACAGCTTGGCGTGGTGGAACAGGTTCATGAAGAACGTGGCCACCATGTCGTCGCGGTGGTGGCCCAGCGCGATCTTGGTGAAGCCGTGGGTCTCGGCGTAGTTGTACAGCGCGCCACGACGCAGGCGCGAGCACAGCGAACACATGGTCTTGCCTTCCGGGATGACCCGGCTGACCACCGAATAGGTGTCCTGCTCGATGATGTGGTACGGCACGCCCAGCCCGGCCAGGTACTCCGGCAGCACGTGCTCGGGGAAGTCCGGCTGCTTCTGGTCCAGGTTCACCGCCACCAGCTCGAACGGCACCGGCGCCTTCTTCTGCAGCTGCAGCAGCACGTCCAGCAGGGTGTAGCTGTCCTTGCCGCCGGACAGGCAGACCATCACCTTGTCGCCGGCCTCGATCATGCCGAAGTCGGCAATCGCCTCGCCGACCTGGCGGCGCAGGCGCTTGGCCAGCTTGTGCTGCTCGCGCTCGGCCACGCGCGGATCGCGGGCGGCGCGTGGCTGGGGATCAGGGAGGGAAATCACGGCACTCATGGGCTCCATTCTAACGGCTCGGAGCGGCCACGGCCGGGGGTCGGGATTCCCCTCTCCCGGCGGTCATCATCGCTGTGTATCCTCGAAGCCGTGGATACCTACGACCCCGCCGAGATTGTCGAACGCCTCGCCGCCCTGCGCGCCGAGCACCGCCTGCTGGATGAACAGATCACCCGCATGGCCGCCAACGGCGAGGACGAGCTGGAAGCCAAGCGCCTGAAGCGGCGCAAGCTGCAGTTGAAGGACTGCATTGCCAGGCTGGAAAGCCTGCAGATTCCCGACGAACCGGCCTAAGGACCGTCCTGGTGGGTGCCAACCCTGGTTGGCACGGCTGGAAGGTGTGGACCAAGGTCCACACCCACCGCATGGCCCGGCGCTGCCTTCAATCCTGCGGCGCCGGCTCGTCCGGGCGCGCTGCTTCCGGGCTGACCCGTTCGATGGTGTGGCGCAGCTCGCGGCCGAGGATGAACTTGGCGTCCTTGGCCCAGGCATCCAGGCGCTCGTCGAACAGCAGCTTGCTGTTCTCGTCCGGCCACACCAGGCGCAGTTCGCGCAGCTTCTGGATGAAGCCGCGGAACAGGGTGCGGTCGAAGAACTCCGGCGCGGCCGGTGCATAGAGCAGACTCAGACGCTGCGCCGCCTGCTGGCACAGGCTTTCCAGCTCGGCCGCGCCCAGCACGCCCGGGCCGTTCTTCACCAGCACCGAAATGGCGATGTAGTAGCGCTCGAAGGCCTGCTGCAGCGAGTGGCCGATCGCACGCAGGCGGAACACCTCGTCGGTCTGCCCGGTGTTGCGCGCCAAGATGCCGCCGTCGTCGTCATTGACGTTCTGCAGCAGGCCCTCACGCACGAACACGTTGATGGTCTGGTCGATGCGCTGTGCGAATTCGTCCTCGCTCCACGGCAGGAACAGCTCGGCCTGCAGGAACGGGTACACCGTGCGGCCCAGCTGGACCAGGCCGGTACGGCTCATGCGGCGGTTGTTCTGGAAGCAGCAGGCCACCCACGACGAGGCGGTGAACAGGTGCAGCACGTTGTTGCGGAAGTAGCTCAGCAGCACCGCGGTATCGCCGCTGACGCTGAGCACGTCGCCCAGCGGGTGCTTGATGCGGGTGAGGACGTTGATTTCCTCGGCGTGGGCGATGATCCGCTCCGGCGAGTGCGGGGTCACCGTCACCCGGTCCGAATACGGCATCTCGACCAGCAGCGTCTTGCACAGCTCGATCTGCGCGATCAGGTCGGCCTCGCCCATCGCGTGCTTCGGCGTGGACAGCAGGGCCAGCGCCAGCAGGTTGATCGGATTGACGTCAGCTGCGCCGTTGATGCGCACCTGGATGCGTTCGGCCAGCGTGTCCACCGTGGTCGACAGCCAGGCTGGCTTCTCGTCCTCGGACACCGCCTCGCCCTTCCACTCCGGCGCCTTCTCGGCCAGTACGTCGTTCAGTGCGATCGGTTCGCCGAAGTTCACCACCACCTGGCCGTAGTTCTGCTTGAGCACCTTCGGGATGCCCCACAGCAGCGACCAGATCGATTCCTTTTCCTTCGGCCGGCCGGACAGTTCGTCCAGGTAGCTGCCGCCTTCCATCAGCTTCTCGTAGCCGATGTAGATGGGCTGGAACAGCACCGGCTTGCGCGGCTGGCGCAGGAACGCACGCAGCGTCATCGAGATCATGCCGCCCTTGGGCTGCAGCAGTCGGCCGGTACGCGAGCGGCCGCCTTCGACGAAGTACTCCAGCGAGTAGCCGCCGGCCACCAGCTGCGCGACGTACTCACTGAGCACGGCCGAGTACAGCGCGTTGCCACGGATCGAGCGGCGGATGAAGAACGCACCGCCCTTGCGCAGCAGGGTGCCGACCACCGGCAGGTTCAGGTTGATGCCGGCCACGATGTGCGGCGGCACGATGCCACGGTCGTACAGCAGGTAGGACAGCAGCAGGTAGTCCATGTGGCTGCGGTGGCTGGGCACGTAGACCACTTCGTGACCCGGCGCGGCGGCCTTGAACTTGTCCAGATGGTGCACCAGCACGCCCGCATAGATGCGGTTCCACACGTGGCTGAGCATGAAGCTGGCCGAGCGCACCACCGGGCTGGAATAGTCCGCGGCGATTTCCCAGGCGTAGGCGTGTGCCTTCTTCCAGGCATCGGCCGTCTTCGAATTGTCGCGCTTGGCCTGCGCGGCGATCGCTTCGCGCACCGGTTCGGCGGCCAGCACCTGGTCCACCAGCAGGCGACGGGTCGACAGGTCGGGGCCGATCACCGATTCACGGATGCGGCGGAAATGGGTGCGCAGCACGCGCTGCAGCTTGCGTACCGTGCGTTCCGGCTCCAGGCCTTCGTCGATGATGGAACGCAGCGAGATCGGCGGCGCGAAGCGGACGATGGTGCTGCGGCCATTGAGCAGCACCGCCAGCAGGCGGCGGAAGCGGCCGACCAGCGCCCAGTTTTCCGAGAACAGCACCGCGAACCAGCCGCTCTGCTTGTCCGGCGCGCGGCCGACGAAGATCGACACCGGCACCAGGTGCACGTCCAGGTCATCGCGCACGCGATGTGCCTGCAGGACCTTGGCCAGCGAGTCGGAATGGGTCTTGGCACCGCGCTGCTCGGGGATCAGCGAATTGCTGGAGCTGCGCCGCGACAGCGCCAGGTAGGCGCGCTTGCGGCCGGTCGGGTCACCGGCCAGCGGCACCAGCGGCGACGGCAGGCCGGCCTGGCGGCAGGCCTTGTCCAGGATCAGCGCGTTGGACAGGCCGTAGTCTTCCAGCACGTACATGACCGGGCGGCCATCGTTGTACTGGCCCGGGTCTTCCGGCTCGATCTTCAGCGACAGCCACGGCTCGACCAGGCGGCCCAGCAACCGTGCCCACAGTGGGCGTCGGCCGGCCGGACGCGCGTGCACGGGCGGCGGTACCGGGTTCGGGCCGGTACCGGTCGAGGGGGACGCCGGCACCGTATCGGCGGGCGTCGACTGGGATTCTTCGCCGGGGAACGGCAGCGGGTTCTGTTTCGACATCGGCGCCATTATGGCTTAGGCGGCGGCGTTGCCGCTTCCCCACCCTCGGCGGGGGCTTCAGCCGGCGACGGCGACGCAGCGGCGCGGGCCGCCTCGGCCTTGCGCAGCAGCGCGTCGGTGTCGGCCAGGGTGCGGGTCAGGTACCAGTGGCCTTCGCGGCGGCTCAGCGGCAGCTGCAGGCTCATCTCGCGACCGGCGAGGTCGTAGCGCAGGCGTACCAGGGCGTTGTCACCTTCCACCGACAGCAGTTCGCCGCGCACGCTGCGCAACGCGTCGTCCACGCCCAGCCCGTAGCTGCCCAGCACCGCCTTGAGGGTGTGGATGAACGGCGCCAGCTGCGCCAGGCTGCCTTCCATGCCCGCGGCCTGCAGGCCGGCTTCGTCGTCGAAGCCGACCTTGTTGGCGGCGCCGACCAGCGCGGCGATGGTGCTGCGTGCGCGGGCCCGGTCACTGATCGGGGCACCCTGCGCCCAGCTGGCCAGGGTTTCGACCAGGGCGATGTAATGCGCCTGTTGGCCAGGCGTATAGCCCTTCTGGTGGCGAAGGTACTGCACACCGAAGTTGCCCATCGATTGCGCGGCCTGGCGAACCGCGCCGGCCTGTCCGGCCAGCTGGCGATCGAAGCTGCGCTGCAGTTCGGCGCTGGCATTGGGCTTGCGCAGTGCGGCCAGCATCGGCAGCAGCTGGTCACCCAGCGGCAGTTCGGTCAGCGGCCACTGGCTGTGGCCTTCGGTCCAGGCCTGTTGCAGGCGCTGGTACTGGCTGGGCGGTACCGACAGCTTTGCATAGCCGACCAGATCGTCCTCGGCCAGGCGCAGCGCCATGGCCTGCACCGCCGCGACCGGCTCGGCCGCCGGCTTGGCCGGGTCCTGGGCCGATTCACGACACGCCGCCACGGCCAGCAGCAGCATGGCTGCCAGCCCCCATCCACGCGCAGACCTTCCTCGCACTGCCACGCTCATGCACTCGGACTCCCCGGACCGGTCCGCATCTTGCGGCCTGTGACGTGACAGCGGCAAGCCGGGACGTCACGGTTTCCGCTGTTGCTTGTGCAAGTCACTGATGGGAATAAAAAAAGAGCCGGGATCACGGGGATCACAGGCTCTTCAAACCGGCGCAGGGCCGGTGGACAGTGTTGTGGCACATGTCCGGCCCGAGGACCGGATGGCGGCGATCCTACGCTGCCGCTCAAGTTAAGGCAACACTTCACGTAGTGCGGCCTAAATTATTGATTTTATTGATCGTCCTGATGCCTGGCATGGAGGCCATGAAATCTACGGCAGGTTTTGCGGCGATTCGGGCACAACCGCTCGGTGGACGGATGCAGAAACGCCATCCCGCGCGGGTCGGGATGGCGTTCGGGCCTGCAGCCTGCGCAACGGAATCTCAGCGCGCAGCCAGCGCCGACGCGATTTCCTGCTGGATGGCCCGCGCCGCGGCCTGCGGATCGGTGGCCAGGCGGATCGGGCGACCAACCACGATGGCATCGGCGCCATCGGCAAAGGCCTGGGCCACGCCAACGGTACGCTTCTGGTCATCGCCGACCGGGCCACCGGGGCGGATGCCCGGGCAGACGATCGAGAACCCGGCGCCGGTAGCGGCGCGGATCGGGCCGGCTTCCTGGCCCGAGGCGATCACGCCATCGATACCGGCCGCCTGCGCGGCCAGCGCGCGTTCGACCACTACGTCCACCGGTTCACGGTCGATGCCCATCTGCGCCAGGTCCGGGCGGCCCATCGAGGTCAGCACGGTCACCGCCAGCAGGCGCATGTCGCTGCTGTTGGCGGCGGCGCAGGCTTCCATCATCGCCGGGTGCCAGCCGTGGATGGTGGCGTAGCTGACCGGCCACTGCGACAGGCGCTTGATCACCGCCGCGGCAGTGGCCGGGATATCGAAGAACTTCAGGTCGACGAACACGCGCTTGTCGCGGCGGGCCAGCTCGTCCAGCACCTGGAAGTACTCGCCCGACGCCAGCAGTTCCATGCCGATCTTGTAGAACGCCACGCTGTCGCCGAGGCGGTCGACCCACTCCAGCGCCTGCGCGCGATCAGGCACGTCCAGCGCGAAGATCAGGCGCTCGTCATCGCGCAGCGGCAGCGGCGCGCGGCTCACGGCGCGTAGTCCAGGGCAGCGCGCTTGGCGTCGTGGCGGGCCTGGCGCGACTGGCTGTAGTCATTGTTGAACTGCGCCGGCTCGAAACCGCCGTAGGTCGGGTTCGGCAGCATCCACCAGCGCTCGCCGAACCAGTCGTGGTACTGCTGCAGCAGGGCGTCACGGCCTTCGTTGGTGTTGGCGGTCACTTCCACGAAGTCGCCCAGCTGGTCGCCGAACTGCATCAGCACGCGGTACTTCTGCCCGGCCAGGCGGCGGCGGCAGTTCTTCTCGCTGCCGGCCTGCTCGCAGCCTTCGACCACGGTGCCCAGGCCCAGGAACACGCTGTCATCGGCCACCGGCAGGCCCTGCTCGCGCAGGTTGGCCAGGGTCGCGTCCTTAAGGTGCACGGCGCGGTTGGAGATGTACAGCAGGGTTACGCCCTTGGCGTTGGCGGCCTTGGCGAAATCGACCACGCCCGGAATGGCCTTGGCCTTCTTTTCGGCCACCCACTGGTCCCAGCTCAGCTCGTCGTATTCCTTGCCGTCGCGCACCAGGCGCGCCTGGTAGGGCGAGTTGTCCAGCACGGTCTCATCCACGTCCAGCACCACGGCCGGCTTCAGGCCCTTGGCCTCGTTGCCGCGTTCCTCCGGCACCAGCGCATCCCAGTGCGCTTCCTTCAGCGCGGCGTCCAGGTGGTCGGCGGCGGCGCGGTAGGTCTGCTCGGTGATTGCCTTGTACTCCTGCGCGCGCTGCATCCACAGCACGGCGTTGAGATTGTCGTTGGCGGTCGCATCAAGCGCGCCATCAGCCTTGGCAGCGGCGGCCGGGGCCTCCGGGGCAGCGGCTTCGGCAGCAGGCGCATCCACGCGCTTGCAGGCGGACAGGCCCAGCGCCGCAGTGGCGAGCAGGGTCAGGGACAGGGAAACGGGACGACGCATGGATTCACCGGCAATCAGATATACCGGCGCATTTTACCGGCAAAGGCGGCCCCGGGACGGCTATGCTTGGCGGTTGACCCGTTGCCCTTCCGGAGGCCGCCATGACCGATTCCGTCCAGACCCCCGACGTCCCCCTGCTCGACGCCGTGCAGGCCCGCCTGCTGGGTTGCCTGGTGGAAAAGGAGGCGACCACGCCGGACACCTATCCACTGACGGTCAATGCCGCCCAATCGGCTGCCAACCAGAAGACTGCCCGCGAGCCGGTGATGAACATCGACGCCGGCAGCGTGCAGCACGCGCTGCGCCAGCTGGAGGCGTTGGGCCTGGCCCGCCAGCACTTTTCCTCGCGCGCGGACCGCTACGAGCACCGCCTGCAGGCCGCGCTGGACCTGACCCGGCAGCAGACCGTGCTGCTGGCGCTGCTGTTGCTGCGTGGGCCGCAGACGCTGGGCGAACTGATCACGCGCAGCGAGCGCCTGCACCGCTTCGCCGACACCGACGAAGCCCGCCACGCCATCGAGCGCCTGCAGCAGCGCGCGCTGCTGGTGGTGCTGCCGCGTGCCAGTGGGCAGCGCGAAGACCGCTACATGCACCTGCTGTGCGGGGAAGTGGACGGTGCGGCGCTGGCGGCCAGGTACGCCAGCAGCGGCGGTGGCAGCAGCGATGCAGCCGACCCGGGCCTGGCCGAGCGCGTGGCCCAGCTGGAAGCGGCCGTGGCCGAACTGCAGGCACAGCTGGCCGAACTGCGCGGCTGAGGGGTGGGTGCCGACCGTTGGTCGGCACTGCATCTGAATCGTGCCGACCAACGGTCGGCACCTACCAACATCAGGGGTCAGATCTGCGCCGCACCCGGCGTGGCATACAACCGGCTCGGGCTGTCCACGCCCGGCAGCTGGATCACCCCGCGCTCCTGCATGCCCAACCCCAGCAGGATCTTCCCGGACACCACGTTGTCCAGATCGGTGATGCCATACAGATCGTGCAGGCCCAGCCCAGCGCGCGCATGCGCGAACACTGCCCGCGCCGCCTCACCGGCATAGCCCTGCCCGGCGAATTCCGACAGCACCGCATAGCCGATGTCCGGACCCGGCAGCCCATCACGCCGTACCAGTCCGGCATTGCCCAGCCAGGCACCATCGGACAACCGCTCGATGGCATACATGCCAAAGCCATTCAACGCATAGCTGTGCAGCACACGCAGCGCGATGTAGTCCCGCGCCTGCTCCTCACTGCGCACATTGCGGTCGCCAATGAAGCGCACGAAGCCCGGATCATTCAACAGCGCCAGCATCGGCGCCGCATCGCGATCAGGCTCGATGGCACGCAGGCGCAGGCGTTCACTCTCGATCGGTTGCACAGGTGGACCTCCAGCCGAAACCCCGATTCTGCCTCAACCCCGGCTGCTGCTTTTGATTTTCTTTGCATTGCCGTGGAAGGAAGCGCCCGGCATCTGTCAGAGGCCGATCGGGGTGGGTTCGCGGGGGTATCCGCGCCATGGATGGCGCGGCTAAGCCCCCAGGGACGGGTTCACGGCGTCCCCCGCGAACCCACCCCGATCGGCCACACTGCGGAACCAACGCGTGCTCCACCACGGAGGGGCGGCGCCGTTGGAGCGCCCTAGTCGAACAACGCCTCGATCGCCGCCAACCCCGCACTCGCCCGTTCCTTCTTGCGCGCCGCATCGGCCACCGGATCAGCGCCATCACGCTGGATCTCCTCCGCCGGGATCTCATCGAAGAACCGGCTCGGCTTCAGCCGCACATGCTCACCGAACTTGCGCGTCAGCTTGCTGTAACTCATCCACAGCTGGATCTTGGCGCGGGTGATGCCCACGTACAGCAGCCGCCGCTCTTCCTGCAGGTTGCCCTCGTCCAGGCTGACCTGGTGGGGCAGCACGCCATCCTCGCAGCCCACGATGAACACGTACGGGAATTCCAGGCCCTTGGAGGCGTGCATGGTCATCATGCGCACCTGGTTGCCGCCCTCGTCCTTGTCGCTGCGTGACAGCAGCGCCAGCTGGCCGGCCAGGTCGGCCGCGGTGGCACCGCGCGGGCCGCCCTCGAACCACTGTGCCAGTTCCTCGATGTTGTTGGCACGGCGCTGGTAGCTGGCTTCTTCCTTGGCCTGCTGGCGCAGTTCGCTGAGCAGGCCCGATTCCTTGGCGACCTTGCGGATCATGTCGCCCGAGGTGACCTGACGCATCTGCGCGCGCAGGTCGCGCAGGATGTCGGTGAAGCGCGCCAGGCTGTTGGCGGCGCGCGGCGGCAGCTGCTGCAGGGCGCCGATCGCCTCGGCAGCCTGTGCCATCGGCATGTCCTTTTCCTGCGCCAGCTCGGCCAGCCTGGCCAGCGTGCCGGCACCGACATCACGCTTGGGCGACTGCACCGCACGCATGAACGCGGTGTCGTCGTCCGGATTCACCAGCAGCCGCAACCAGGCCAGCGTGTCCTTCACTTCCTGACGCTCCAGGAACATGGTGCCGCCGGTCAGGTGGTAAGGGATGCGCAGCAGCTGCATCGCCTTTTCCAGCGGCCGTGACTGGAAGTTGCCGCGGAACAGGATGCAGAAATCACTCCAAGGCACGTTGCGCGACTGCGCCACGAAGGCGATCTCGGCCGCGACCTTTTCCGCTTCGTGCTCGCTGTTGCGGCATTCCCATACGCGGATGCGTTCACCGTCGGCCTGGTCGCTCCACAGCTTCTTCAGGTGCTCATGCGGGTTGTTGGCGATCAGCGCATTGGCGGCGCGCAGCACGCGGTTGGAGCAGCGGTAGTTCTGCTCCAGCTTGATGATTTCCAGCGCAGGGTAGTCGCGCCCCATCTGCTGCAGGTTTTCCGGGTTGGCACCGCGCCAGGCGTAGATCGACTGGTCATCGTCACCCACGCAGGTGAAGTTGCCCTTGTCACCGGCCAGCTGCTTGAGCAGGCGGTACTGCGCGTCGTTGGTATCCTGGCATTCGTCCACCAGCAGGTAGCCGATGCGCTCGCGCCAGGCCAGCGCGATCTCCGGATTTTCCTCCAGGATCTGCACCGGCAAACGGATCAGGTCATCGAAGTCGACCGCGTTGAACGCCGTCAGGCGCAGCTGGTAGCGCTCGTAGACGCTGGCCGCTTCCTTCTCGCGGTTGCTGCGCGCGGCGGCCATCGCCTGCTCGGGCGACAGGCCGGCGTTCTTGGCGCGCGACACCAGGTTCTTCATGTCCTCGATGTCGTCGGGCTTGGCCCCGTACATCAGGTCCTTGATCTGCGCAGCGGCATCATCGGCATCGAAGATCGAGAAGCCACGCTTCAGGCCCACGGCCGCGTGTTCGATCTGCAGGAACTTCAGGCCCAGCGCATGGAAGGTGCAGATGGTCACCTCGTCGGCGTCCTGCTCGCGCAGGCGCTTGGCCACACGCTCGCGCATTTCCTTGGCCGACTTGTTGGTGAAGGTGATCGCTGCGATGCGGCGTGCCGGGTAGCGGCCGCTGCCGATCAGGTGGGCGATCTTTTCCACGATCACGCGCGTCTTCCCGCTGCCCGCGCCGGCGAGCACCAGCAACGGACCTTCGATGTGCAGGACGGCGGCGGCTTGGGGGGGATTGAGACCGTGCATGGGAATGGGATTGTAGCGGGGCCGCAGCGGGCGGACCTGACTTGCATGCACGCCGTTCCTAAGCTATTGATTCGCCACCGGAGCACTGGAGCCAGGTGCATGCGCCCGACCGCCTCTGCCGCCCTGCTGGGCACCCTGCTGTTGCTGCTGGCGCCGTTGGCTGCCCGCAGTGCGGACTGCGCGCCCGATGCTGGCGCGTCGTTGCGGTCGGCGCTGATGACCCCGGGCTTCCTGCAGGCTCATCCTGACCTGCACTGGCGCGAGCTGGGCCTGCAGTCGTGGCGCCAGGGCCGGCCCGATCATGCGCTGGTGCGTTTCAAGCGGGCGGCCGCGCACGCCGACAAGCTGTCGCAGTCGCTGGTCGCGCGCATGTACCAGGAAGGCACGGGTACCGCCCCTGATCCGGTGCTGGCCTACATCTGGATGGACCTGGCCGCCGAACGCGGCTACCGCGACCTGCTGCTGGAGCGCGAGCGCTACTGGAACCGCCTGGATGCCGCGCAGCGGCAACGGGTGCTCGCCGAAGGGCCGGCGCTGTATGCGGCCTACGGCGATGCCACGGCCAAGCCGCGCATGGAGGCTGCCATGCGCGTGGACCGCAGCGGCATGACCGGCAGCCGTACCGGCTGGGTCAGCTCGATGCTGCAGGTGGAACTGTCCGACGGCCCGGAAGCCGGCTGGCCCACCCGTGGCGATGACTACTATCGCGATGCCTACTGGGACCCTGCAGCGTACTGGTGCATGCAGGACCGCATCTGGGAACAGGAGTTCCGCGGCCGCAGCGTCGAGGTCGGCCCACTCAGCCCCGTGGAAGGCGCGGGGCGCTGACGTTCGTATTCCATGGTCATTGCCAGGAGGGCGATCATATGAAAGCGAAGCAAGCTCCACGCTTCTGCCTGCTGCTGGGCCTGTCGATGGCCGCTGCCGTGACCGCCAGGGAATGCCCGGTGGAGGCCCCGCGGCAGATCCCGCCAACCGTCCTGACCGGAGGCTTCTTCGATGCCCATCCGGACCTGTTCTGGCGCAGCATGGCCCAGCGGGCCGAACGGGACAGGCAGCCCGCCAGGGCGCTGGATTACTACAAGCGTTCGGCGCGCTACGCCGACAAGTTCTCCCAGGCCATGGTGGCGCGGCTGTACCAGGAGGGCGTCGGTACCCGGGCCGATCCGGTGATGGCCTACATCTGGATGGACCTGGCCGCCGAGCGCATGTATCACGACTTCCTGGTGCTGCGGGAGCACTACTGGGCACGCCTGGACGCACTGCAGCAGGCACAGGCGATCGAGCGCGGCCAGCAGGTCTATGCCGACTATGGCGACCGCGTGGCCAAGCCTCGCATGGAGCGCGCCCTCAGGGACGGTCGCCAGCAGATCACCGGCAGCCGCCTCGGGTACGTGAGCTCCGGCCTGATCGTCGTCCAGCGCCGCGGCAACGAGCAGGGCATCGTGACGCCGGGCAGCATCGTCTACGACAACGACTACTGGCGCGCCGCCGACTACTGGTGCCTGCAGGACAACTACTGGCGCCCCGCGCTGACCCCCAGCGTCGAGATAGGACGGCCGGACGCGGTCCGCGACGACAAGGCGGTGGACGACTAGAATTGGGCGATGGCCAAGCTCTATTTCTACTATTCGGCGATGAACGCCGGCAAGACCACGACCCTGCTGCAGAGCGCGCACAACTACCGCGAACGCGGCATGCGGGTGGCGATCCTGACCCCGCGCCTGGATGATCGTGCCGGCGCCGGCGTGGTGGCCTCGCGTATCGGCCTGCGTGCGGACGGCATGGCCTTCGACCGTGACACCGACCTGCAGCACTGGGTCGAACAGGACCTGGCCGCCAACGGCCCGATGGGCTGCGTGCTGGTGGATGAAGCACAGTTCCTCACGCGCGCCCAGGTCTGGCAGCTCAGCGAGGTGGTCGACCAGCTGCGCATTCCGGTGCTGTGCTACGGCCTGCGCACCGATTTCCGCGGCGAGCTGTTCGAGGGCAGCCAGTACCTGCTGGCCTGGGCCGACGAGATGCAGGAGATCAAGACCATCTGCCACAGCGGGAAGAAGGCGACGATGACCGTGCGCGTAGACGAACATGGCCATGCGGTGAAGGATGGCCCGCAGGTGGAGATCGGTGGCAACGACCGCTACGTGTCGGTCAGCCGTGCCGAGTTCAAGAAGATCACCCGCGGGGAAGGGCGGATCGATCCGGCGCAGGCACCCCTGCCGCTGTAACGGGTGTTCTTTTGCAGGGCTTGCAGCCCTGCACCCGCGGTAGTGCCGGCCGCTGGCCGGCAACAGCAACAGCAAGAGCTGGCATTGCGTGTGATGGCGGGGCGGTGTCGGACTGCGGGGACGCTGCAAGTACGTCCCTGTAAGCTTGGCAGCCGCATCCATGCGGCTGACACCCCGCACTCCGACACCGCCCCACCTCTGACAGTTTCACGCGGCTGTTGGTGGGTGCCGACCGTTGGTCGGCACATCTGTCAGATATCGAAATTCATCTATCGAAATTCATCTGGGGTCAGAGCCCGTTGCGCAGCAACGGGATCCGACCCCGTGCTCCGACAGATCGCGGAGGTCTGTCGAAGGCGGGGTGGGTCCGGTGGCGGGAGTGTCCGCGGCATGGATGCCGCAGCCAAGCCCCCATGGACGGGTTTACGGCGTCTCCCGCCACCGGACCCACCCCACCTACCCTCAGGAAACCAGCTTCTGCTTCGGCTGTTGCTGTTGCTTTGACCTCGGCAGGTGCAGGGCTGCAAGCCCTGCAAACCCAACCCCCTCTTAGTACAGCGTGCGCTCCGGCGCACCGGCCGGCGGCGGGGTGTACTGGTACAGCCAGGTCTCGGTCAGGGTCTTGCCGCCACTGCGCAGGAACAGGCGGATGTCGATCTGCTCGGTACTGCCCTCCGGCGGCACCAGGTCGAACATCGCGCGGTAGCCGTTGATCTCGCGCAGCGGACGCGCCGACACGATCTCGACCCGGCCGCGGCTGGCTTCCACCACCGCCTCGACCTCGCCCTTGTCGATCAGCCTGGCCAGCTCGCCACCTTCGAAGTCCACCGCGAAGCGCCAGCTGAAGTACTCGCGCTTCTTGCCGACCACGCCACCCAGGCCGGTGCGGCTGGCCACGCAGTGCGCCAGCGGCGGCCGTGCCGGCGGTTCGGCACCCCAGTACAGGCGGTAGCCGACCAGCAGTTCCTGGCCCGGCTGTGGTTTTTCCTTCGGGTTCCAGAACGCCACGATGTTGTCGAAGGTCTCGTCCACGGTGGGGATCTCCACCAGCTGCACCGAGCCCTCGCCCCATTCGCCCTTCGGCTCCACCCACAGGCACGGGCGCTTCTCGTAGAACACGCCGTCGTCCTGGTAGTGGTCGAAGTTGCGGTCGCGCTGCAGCAGGCCGAAACCACGCGGGTTGCGGTCGACGAACATGTTGAAGCGCAGGTTGCGCGGGTTCAGCAGCGGCCGCCAGATCCACTCGCCGGCACCGGTCCACAGCGACAGGCCGTCGGTGTCGTGGATCTCCGGGCGCCAGTCCCAGGCCATGCGGCGGTCGTTCTCACCCACCTGGTACATGCTGGTGCACGGGGCGATGCCCAACCGCTCGATCGCCTTGCGCGGGTACAGCGCGCTGTCGATGTCCATCAGCAGCACGTCGCCATTGGTGATCGCGAAGCGATAGGCGCCGGCCACGCTGGGCGAATCCAGCAGGCCGTAGACCACAATCGTGTCCGAATCAGCCGAGGGTTGTTCCAGGTAATAGGCGATGAAGTCCGGGAATTCCTCCGGCTTGCCCATGCCGGTATCGATTGCCAGGCCACGCGCGGACTGGCCGTACTGGCCTTCCTTGCCGACGGCGCGGAAGTAGCTGGCGCCGAGGAAGGCGGCGAAATCGCGATCGGTGTCCTTGCGGGTGTTCAGGCGGAAACCGGCGAAGCCGAGATCGGCCGGCAGCTCGCCGTCCTTGATGCCGCTCTTGCCGTAGTTGAAGGCCGCGCCGTCATAGGCCAGCTCCTGCGCCTTGCCGTCGACCACGTCGAACATGCGCACCGGCGAATGGAAGTACAGGCCCAGGTGGAAGAACTTGGCCTGGAACTTGCCCGGCTGGTCGGCCCACAGCGCATGGTCCTGGCGGTAACCGATCGATTGGTACTGGTCCCAGTCCAGCCCTTCCAGGCGGCCCGGCAGCACCCGCTTGTGGCTCTTGTAGGGCGCCTGTGCCAGCGCGCGCGCCTGGCCCTTCAGGGTGGCGAAGTCGAACGGCTGCGGTTGGCCGAGGCGGCGCAGGCCCATCTGGCCGCTCCTGCTGGCCGCGCACGCGGGCAGGGACGGCAGGCCGAATGCAGCCAGGGCGAGGGAGGCATTGCGGATGAAGTCGCGTCGTTGCATGCAGGCGCGTCAGGCACAGAGGGGAAGGTCGGCCATCATAGGCAGACAAACGTTAACGGGCAGCGGAGACGTGCCCTGCCCGTTCAGCTGCCGCTGGCCGCCCGCCTCAGCGCTGGCAGCGGCTGCACCAGACGCTGGCGCGCTGGCCGATGGTGGCGTGCTTCAGCGCGCGGCCACAGTTCGGGCAGGGCAGCCCGTCACGGCCGTACACCAGCAGTTCCTGCTCGAAGTAACCCGGCGCGCCATCGGGGCTGATGAAGTCACGCAGGGTGGTGCCACCACGGGTGATGGCGTAGCCGAGGATCTCCTTCACCGCATCGGCCAGCCGCTGGTAGCGCTCGCGCGAGATTTTCCCGGCCTCGCGCAGCGGACTGATGCCGGCCTTGAACAGGCTTTCGGCGGCGTAGATGTTGCCCACGCCCACCACCACCGCCTGGTCCATCAGGAAGGTCTTCACCGGCGCGCTGCGGCCACGGCTGCGGGCGAACAGGTAGTCCCCGTCGAAGGCATCGTCCAGCGGCTCCGGGCCCAGCCCCTGCAGCAGCGGGTGGACTTCGCCGGCCGGCTGCCAGAGCAGGCTGCCGAAACGGCGCGGGTCGTTGAAGCGCAACAGGCGGCCGTTGTCCAGGCTGATATCCACATGGTCGTGCGCGCGCAGCGGGGTATCGCCGGGCAGCACACGCAGGCTGCCGGACATGCCCAGGTGCAGCACGGCGCTGCCGATGGCGGTGTCCAGCAGCAGGTACTTGGCGCGACGGCGGATGTCCTCGATGCGCTGCCCCGGCAGCAGCTCGGCCACTTCCGGCGGAATCGGCCAGCGCAGGTCGGCGCGGCGCAGGATCACGCCATGCACGCGGCGGCCCTGCAGGTGCGGCGCCAGGCCGCGGCGGGTGGTTTCGACTTCGGGCAGTTCAGGCATGAACCGATTCTACGCCCGCTCAGCGTGGCGGCGCCCCCAGTTCACGGGCATCCAGGACGCCATCGCCGTTGGCATCCTGCTTATGGAAGCGCTGCACGATCACCTGCCGCTGCTGCTCGCGGCGGATCGCCCTGCCCTTGCCACCGGGCAGCTCCTCGGCGCTCAGCACGCCATCGCCATTGCGGTCCATGCGGTCGAAGGCATACAGCATCCACTGCACGTACTCGGCCTCGCTGACCTTGCCGTCGCCATCGCTGTCCATCCGCTGCAGGTAGCTGGCGGTATCGGTGACCTGGGCCAGCGCCGCACCCGGTAGCAGCACCGCCAGCAGAACGCCGTACCCTGCCCTCACGCGCTCACCAGGCTGTAGCCCTTCAATCGCGCAGCGTAGGCCTGCAGCGCCGCGATTCCGCTTTCCTCGGCCTCGCGGCACCAGGCCTGCAGCTGGTGCAGGCGCTCGGCGGCATCGTGGCCGCGGGCCTCGAGCAGCGCCGCCAACCGCGCGCGGTACTCGACCAGGGTGCGGATGCGCGGGCGCTGTGCCACCCATTCGCTGAGCTGGGCACGACTGTCCGGCTTCAGCCAGCGGCCATCGTTGACCAGGCCACGGCGCAGCCGGCGCGGCAGCAGGCGCCGCAGCTTGGCCCCAGCGTGGGCGGCTTCCTCGCGCAGGGCCGGCATGAACACGTTGCGCTGGTAGTCGGTCATCGCCTGGAAGCGGTGCGAGAGCAGCGCCTTCAGGGTCTCGGCATCGGGCACGGCGATGTTCGGGCGTACGTCCATGGCCGGTGCAACGCGAAGCACCTTGGCCAGGCGCAGCGCCTGCAGCAGGCGGATCGCACTCCAGCCGATGTCGAATTCCCAGCGCCGCATCGCAAAGCGCGCCGAACTGGGGAAGGCATGATGGTTGTTGTGCAGCTCCTCACCACCGATCCAGAACCCCCACGGCGTCAGGTTCGTGGAGGTATCGGCCGATTCGTAGTTGCGGTAGCCCCACCAGTGGCCCAGGCCATTGACCACGCCCGCGGCCCAGAACGGGATCCACGCCATCTGGATCGCCCACAGGGCCACGCCGGGCAGGCCGAACAGCACGCTGTTGATCGCCAGCAGCAGCACCGGGCCGAGCGTGGCGTGCGGGGTATACAAATGGCGCTCGATCGCATCATCCGGGGTACCGCGCCCGTACTGATCGATGTCCGCGCGCATGCCGCGTGCTTCCCGGTACAGCTCCACGCCATGCCAGAACACCGTGCCGATGCCGCGGGTGACCGGGCTGTGCGGGTCGTCCTCGGTCTCCACCTTGGCGTGGTGCTTGCGGTGGATGGCCACCCACTCGCGGGTGATCATCGAGGTGGTCAGCCACAGCCAGAAACGGAACACGTGGGCCAGCGCCGGGTGGAAATCGACGCCGCGATGGGCCTGGCTGCGGTGCAGGTACAGGGTCACCGAGAAGATGGTGATCTGGGTGAAGACCAGCAGCACGCCCAGCATGGCCCACCAGCCGAGGCCGAGCACACCACCGGTCAACAGGGACATCAGGGCATCGGGCATGGCGGCTCTCCGTATCGACGCGGGGATGGCAGACATCATGGGCGCTTGCGTTGCAAACTGCATCCCTGCGGCGGTGATTGCCACCGTCATCCGTGGCACCGTTCACAGTTGGGGACCTGAGTTGTCGAGCCTTGATCCACGCGCCAGCACCATGGCTGCCGCTCCGTCTGTTGCGGAGCTGCCCCCCTTGATCGAACTGGACCGCGCCACCGTGGTGCGCGGCCAGGTGAAGGTGCTGCACGGGCTCAGCCTGCGCATTGCGCAGGGCCAGCACACCGCCCTGCTCGGCCCCAACGGCTGCGGCAAGTCGACCTTCATCAAGCTGATCACCCGCGAACTGTATCCCCTTGCACAGGGAGACGGCTCGGTGGCGGTGAAGGTGCTGGGCCAGAACCGCTGGCAGGTGGACCGGCTGCGTTCGCAGCTGGGCATCGTCACCGGCGACCTCAGCAGCAATCTGGCCGACATGCCCGGGCTGACCGTGGAACAGGCGGTGCTGTCCGGCTTCTTCGCCAGCTACGTGGTGCCGGCCTTCCGCGAAGTGACCGCCGACATGCGCACGCGCGTTGGCGAGACACTGGCGATGACCGGCGCCCTGTCCCTGCGCGAACGCGCCTATGCCGAGCTGTCGGCCGGCGAGACCCGCCGCGTGCTGATCGCCCGCGCGCTGGTCAACCGGCCGCAGGCGCTGCTGCTGGACGAGCCATCCACCGGGCTGGACCTGGTCGCCCGCGAACAGCTGGTGGCGACCATGCGGGTGCTCGCCCAGCAGGGCATCACCCTGGTGCTGGTGACTCACCACATCGAAGAGATCATTCCCGAGATCGAACGCGTGGTGCTGCTGCGCGACGGCCGTGTGCTGGCTGATGGCACCCGCGCCGAACTGCTGCGCAGCGCGCCGCTGTCGGCGGTGTTCGGTGGCGCGATCACCGTGTGCGAGCAGGAAGGCCGGCTGACCGCGTACGCGGGGTGAGGCGGAGCCCTCGGGGAAACAAGGGGCCTGGAAACCGATAGGCCTGGGAGACCGACGGCGGTAGAGTCGACTGTTGGTCGACTATCGCGCGCAGCGCGGGATCTTTGCGATCCAGGCGAAAGGCAGTCGACTAACAGTCGACTCTACCCCGTCGTGGTGTCATTCCCGTCGTGATGTCATTCCCGCCGTCACGCCATTCCCGTCGCGATGCCATTCCGTCGCCATGCCGGTGCAGCGGGCCGGATGTTCCGGCCCGCCACCGCCTTGCTCAGAACCTCAACGCCAGCGCGCGTGACTCGATCGGTGCCATCCGGCTCTGATCCTGCAGCTGCAGGTCGCGCAACTCGTACGGCGCACCGAACCCAGCCGGCAACGCGGCCTGGTCGAACGGCAGCACCAGCTGGCCACGCCCCGGTCCATCGAACCACGCGGCTGCGTGCGCCTGCGCCACCGGCTTCAGCTGGCCATCGCGACCGGTGGCATACAACGTGCCACGCGCCTCGTAACGACCGGCGGCTGCCACCTGCAGCGGCAGCGCTACCTGGCGGCTGGCCGGGTCCGGTGCCGCCTGGCCACTGAAGCGCGCAGTGGGCCGCGCCACCGCGAAGGCCACCTTGCCATCGCGCAGCACACCATCGGCCTGGGCGAACACCTGCAGTTCCCACAGCCCCTGCACGTTGCCGACATCAGCCGGAATCCGCACCTGCGCACGCAGGGCACCGTCGGTGGTGCGCAGCAACCGCTGCGGCCAGCTGCGGCCATCGGGCGCGACCAGCAGGGCTTCACCACCCAGGCCGCCACGACGCGAGGCCAGCTGCGCGGTGGTGGCGCCGTCTTCCAGCAGGCGTGCCTGCAACTGCACGTTGCCACCGGCCAGCACCTGCGCCTGGTTGGCCTGCACTTCCAGCCGCAGCGGGCTGTTCGGCTCCAGCACCTGCACCACGTAGCGGCCCTGTGCCTGCGCGCTCTGCAGCGTGTACGCACCGGCGGCACTGGTCGCGCCGGTGCGCAGCATGCTGCTGCCATCCCTCACCGGCATGCCGGCCTGCTGCAGCGCGCGCGCGTCGACACTGCGGGCCATGCTGCTGCGGCCCGCCGGGTCGCGCACTTGCAACGCATTCGCCGGCACTGCCCGCGCGCCTTCGGCCGGGCTCAGCTGGATCACCGCATCGGCGGCCGTCAGCGGTAGATCGATGCCGCGTTGCAGCTGCGCGCCATCGACCTGCTGCCAGTAGCTGCGGCTGACCGAGGCATACGGCGTAGCCGCCTGCAGCGATTGCGCCGGGTCCAAGGCCCAGGCGAAGGACAGCGGTGCGCGCTCGCTGTCATCGGCCGGCACCGGCGCGGCAACCAGCGCAGCGGGCACCTGGTCGCCAGCACGGGCGGCCTGCAGCGGCTGCGCGGCCTGCGCTGCGGAAAGGGACAGTGCTGCCAGCACGGCGCCGGCCAGCAGGGTGGATTGAATCGTCATGGTCGTCTCCCTCACTGGGTCAGGTCGTTGCGCAGCAGGGTGCCGAGGCCGAAGCACTCGCGGCGGCTCTGGTTGTGGCTGAGCGGTTCTGCGCCCTGGGTACGCGCCTTGTCGGTGAACCAGGTGGTGCCGGCGGCCTTCTGGCTGCTGCACTCCAGGAAGCCATCGGAGCAGGACGACAGCCAGTTCTGGGTGAACTCCAGGCCGACGTTGGCGGCATAGCCGCCGCAGTAACTGTTGCTGTCCCACACCGCCGATTCCACGTCGCTGCCGACCACCGCGCGGAACGGCTTGGGCAGCGCCGGGCGACCGGCCGTGCCATACAGGTTCTGCGCGTTGTAGGTGGCCATGCTCGCCACCTGCTGCTGGCGCACCGCGTCGTTCTTGTAGCCCAGCAGCCAGCCCAGCGAGGTTTCAAAGGTGTTGCCGTTGAGTACCGCATCGGCCAACGGCGTACCCGCCGAGGAAGGGGCCAGCGCGGTGACCTTGCGCACCGTGCGGATGATCTTCGGATAGCGGCTGTCGTAGGTCGGGTTGGACAGGATCCAGCGCACCACATTGCCGCCGTTGGAATGGGTGATCACCACCAGCTGGGTGATGCCACGGCTGTCGATGAAGCTGGTCAGCTGGTTGGCCAGGCAACCGGCAGCTTCGGGCTTCCACATGTACTGGGTGAAGTCACAGTTGATGACCACGTAGTTGCTGCTGTTCGGCAGGCCCTGGCGCACGGTGTCGATGATCGCCGGCTGCCAGTAGTCCTGGGTGGCGTTGGTCTGCGCGCCGGTGCCATGCACGAAGGCCACGCCGACCACGTCGGCGGCCTGCGCCTGCGCTGTTGCAAGCCCGAGGAGCAGGGCCAGGACGGTACTTCCTGTTGCGGTGCTGCGCATCGCTTCTCTCCCTCTGTCTTCGGATCCCCCCGACCCGGCTGGAACTGGACGGCCCTGGCGCTTGCCGTTGTGCCGATGCTCGCGGTGCAGCGGCGTGAAAGTCCGTGCGCTGCGCCCGGAATCAGGAGACTGACGTCAAACGATGACGCTTTTCATATCGCGACAATGACCATGCCGGGTCTGGCCGTATGACCGATGGCCACTGCAGTGTCGTATGGGGGCTGCGATCATGGCGCGTTGTTTTCTCTCCCGGAGCCTGTCCATGTCGCTGATTTCCCACCCTGCCCGCCCGCTGCTCGGCCTTGCCGTCGTCGCGGCCCTGGCCGGTTGTGCCGCCACCGCCACCAAGCCGACCGCCGTCGAAGCCAACATCACCACCAAGGCGGTGGGCTATCTGGACAAGAGCGCGGTTCCGGCCAGCCTCGACCTGGTACCGGCACCACCGGTGGCCGGTTCGGCCGCGCTCGCCCTGGACGAGCAGGTCAGCCGTGAAGCCCGCGCGCTGCGTGGCAGCCCGCGCTTCGCCCAGGCCGGTGTCGATGCGGAACTCGGTTTCCCCGAAGGCGCCAACCACTTCTCCTGCGCCGCCGACATCGACGTCGATGCGGTGAAGACCCCGGCGCTGTATCGCCTGCTGGAGCGCAGCCGGATCGACGCCAGTGCGGCGACCAAGGCGGCCAAGAACCACTACCAGCGCCCGCGCCCGTTCATGGTCAACGGTGAACCGACCTGCTCGCCGAAGGACGAGGAAGGCCTGCGCAAGAACGGTTCCTACCCATCCGGCCACACCTCGATCGGTTGGGCCTGGGCACTGATCCTGTCCGAGATCGCGCCGGACCGCGCCGATGCCATCCAGGCCCGTGGCCGCAACTACGGCGAGAGCCGCCTGGTCTGCAACGTGCACTGGCAGAGCGACATCCTCGAAGGCCGCTTCATGGGCGCCGCCGCGGTGGCCCGCCTGCACGACAACGCTGCGTTCAACAAGGACCTGCTGGCCGCACGCAAGGAAATCGCCGCCGCACGCAAGGCCGGCCTGCACTCCAGCCGCGATTGCACTACCGAGAATGCGGTGCTGAAGGTGCGCCCGCAGAGCGCGCTGTAAGCGCGCGCCGGATCACTCGTTGCCGGCCAGCGGCCGGCACTACCAATGGGCGTAAGGAAGAAGGGCCGGCATTGCGCCGGCCCTTCTTCATTGCATCAACGCAGCCACCGCATCAGAACTTCGCGGTGAACTCCACGCCCCAGGTACGCGGCTCGTTGAGGAAGCCGGTCAGGTTGTTGAAGTCGATCGCACCGACCACGCGGGTCTGGTTGGTCAGGTTGCGGCCGAACACGGCTACGTCGTACTGGCCGTAATCCCAGTTGTAGCCCAGGCGCAGGCCGCCTTCCAGCGAACTACGGCCGCGGAATTCCGGCGACTCGTAGATGAAGAAGTTCACCGCGCTGCGGTAGGCCCAGTCCGTGTAGGCATACAGCTCGCTGCCATCGCTGAGCGGGAAGCCCACGCGCAGGGTCGCGTTGTGGATCCACTTCGGCGCCTGCGGCAGCGGGTTGCCGTTCACCAGCGCATAGGTCTGGCCGTTGATCACCGTGGTCGGGTCGTTGATGGTGCAGCCACCGCCGCAGATCGCCACCGCCAGATCCTTGTCCTTGATCTCGGTGTCGTTGTAGCTGCTGCCGAAGGTCAGCAGGACGTTATCGGCCAGGTAGGCTTCCAGGTCCAGTTCCACGCCCTGGCCGATGGTCTTGTCGGCGTTGAGCAGGGTGGCGGTGTTGTTGCTGCCACCCACCGCGATCAGCTGCTGGCCGTCGACGTTGTAGCGGAACACGCTCAGGCCCAGGCGCGCGCGGCGCTCGAACAGGTCGGCCTTGATGCCGGCTTCATACGAGATGACCTTCTCCGAATCGGCCTGCGACAGGCCCGGCGCGAAGGCCAGGCGGCCCTGGATCGACGGTGCGCGGAAACCCTTGGCCACGCGGGCGTAGGCGTTGATGTCGTCGGTCAGCTTGTAGACGCCGCTGACATCCCAGCTGACGTCGTTGACGTCGGTGTTGGCCAGGTACGGGCCGCTGACCGGGGTGCCGAACGGAACGGCCTGCAGCACGCTGGCGCTGAAGTCCTTCTTGTCCTGGGTGTAGCGCACGCCGGCGCGCAGCTTGAAGCGATCGGTGACATCGAAGTCGCCCGAAGCGAACACCGCCCACGCCTTGTTGCGCTGGTTCTGCACCACGTGGCCGGTCTGTGGATTGCCCGGGGTCAGCGAGTCGTAGTTGAAGTTGTTGATGGTCACGTCTTCATCGAAGTAGAAGACGCCGGCCTGCCAGTCGAAGCGGCCCCACTCGTTGGACTCGATCCGCACTTCCTGCGTCCACTGGCGGTGGTGCGGCAGGCCGTCGGCCGACTCCGAAGAGAATGGAATCAGGCCCGGGCCGTAGTTGCCGGCACCGAGGAAGGCCGCACCGTAGCCGCCGTCGATGTCGCCACGGTTGAGCGATTCGGCGGTCTCGTAGCCGGTGATCGAATGCAACGTCACCGAGCCGAGGTTCCACTGCAGGCGCGCGCTGCCGCCCCAGGTTTCCAGGTCGGAGAAGTTGACGCCGTCGTTGGCCACCTTGTCGCGGTCGAAGTTCTCGACCAGCGAATTGCCACCCTTCTGGATGATGTTGGCGCGGAACAGGCGGGCGGTGCCGTTGAGCTTGCGCTTGTGCAGGTTGAACAGCGCTTCGAAGTCGTCGCCTTCGTACAGGAACTGCACGCGGCCGGCGGCTTCGTCATAGCCTTCGAAACCACTGTTGGGGGCACCGGCGCGGGTGTTGTCGACCCAGTCATCGCGGCGCTGGTAGATCGCCGAGACACGTGCCGACCAGCGGTCGGTAAGCGGCCCGCCGTAGGCGCCCTGCACGTTCCAGCTGTTGTAGCTGCCGTAGCCCACGCGCACGTAGCCGTCGGCATCCTGCGACGGTCGCGCCGAATCGAACTTGACCACGCCGGCCGGGGTGTTGCGGCCGAACAGCGTGCCCTGCGGGCCACGCAGCACTTCCACGTTGGCCAGGTCGAACAGCGGGAAGCCCTTCAGCAGCGGGCTTTCCTGCACCACGTCGTCATACACCAGCGACACCGGCTGCGAAGCATTGAGGTCGAAATCGGTGTTGCCCAGGCCGCGGATGTAGAAGCGCGGGAAGGCACGGCCGTAGGACGACTCGATGTTGAGGCTGGGCACGCGCGCGGCCAGGAAGCGGATGTCATCGCCGGCCGAGCCGAGCACATCCAGCTTCTCGCCCTGGATCGCGCTCAGTGCGACCGGTACGTCCTTGGCGTTCTCGACGCGGCGCTGCGCGGTCACCTGCAGGGCATCGAGGGCAACCGGATCCTTGGCGGCGGGGGTTTCCTGAGCGGCTGCTACCAGCGGCAGCAGGGCGGAAAGAGCGGCAACGAGGGGGCGCGCGACCGGAAGGCGGCCACGGGAAGTACGGGTCGGGGACATGGCGGTAGGCTGTGTTTGGAGGGGTGGTAAAACGGCGCTACCAGATAATTGTTGCAATACAGCACCTACGCCGCAAATGCCCGCCGTTCATGGCCCCGTCGCCGGCGCCCCCGGGCGCTCGCTAGACTCGGGGTTTCCAACGCGAAGGACCCGCCGCCATGACCCAGTGGTACTTCCATGCCTCCGCCCAGGCCGAGCGCATCGGCCCGCTTGATGACGAGGCCGCGCGCCGTTACGCGCAGGCCAATCCGCGCGCGCTGGCCTGGTGCCAGGGCATGAGCGGGTGGACGCCGATCGCCGAGGTGGCCGAGCTGCAGGCGCCGGCCCCGGGCATGCCCAACACCCCACCGCCGGTCCCCGCCGGCGTCAGCGGCCGCGCCGACGACATCGAGTTCCGCATCGTCGGCCATGAAATGCAGTTCGTGGAGATCGAGCTCGACCCCGGCGAGAGCGCCATCGCCGAGGCCGGCGCATTGATGTTCAAGGACGCCACGGTACAGATGGACACGGTGTTCGGCGCCGCCAACGGCGACCAGGGCGGCGGCTTCATGGGCAAGGTGATGGCCGCCGGCAAGCGCGTGCTGACCGGCGAGAGCCTGTTCGCCACCGTCTACACGCAGAGCGGGCACGGCAAGGGCAAGGTCGCCTTCGCTGCGCCCTACCCGGGCACGGTGCTGGCGATGAAACTGGACCAGCACGGCGGCCGCCTGATCTGCCAGAAGGACAGCTTCCTGGCCGGTGCGCGCGGCGTGCAGATCGGCGTGCAGTTCCAGCGCAAGATCATGACCGGCCTGTTCGGTGGTGAGGGTTTCATCATGCAGAAGCTGGAAGGCGACGGCTGGGTGTTCATCCACGCCGGCGGCTGCGTGGTGGAACGCGAGCTGGCTGCCGGCGAGCGCCTGGACGTGGATACCGGCTGCGTGGTGGCCTACCACCCGACCGTGGACATGGACGTGCGCCGTGTTGCGGGCATCAAGAGCATGCTGTTCGGCGGCGAGGGCGTGTTCCTGGCCACGCTGACCGGCCCAGGCAAGGTCTGGCTGCAGTCGCTGCCGTTCTCGCGCCTGGCCGGCCGCATGTGGATGGCCGCGCCGCAGGGCGGTGGCCAGAACCGCGGCGAGGGTTCGGTACTGGGCGGCCTGGGCCGGATGCTGGACGGCGACAACCGCTTCTGACCGCCTCCGGTCGTGCCGGCCGCTGGCCGGCAACCCCATGGACCTTGGCGCGCATCCCGGTCGTGCCGGCCGCTGGCCGGCAACCCCATGGACCTTGGCACGCATCCCGGTAGTGCCGGCCGCTGGCCGGCAGCCCCATGGACCTTGGCGCGCATCCCGGTAGTGCCGGCCGCTGGCCGGCAGCCCCATGGACCGTTGCCAGTTTCCCTATGGTTGCCGGCCAGCGGCCGGCACTACCTTTATGAATGGGCGATATTTCCCACCCTGCCCGCCCCGCCACGGCTTCGGTATGCTGGCGCCCTTTCCTGAATCCGGCGCCGCGAGCGCACTGCCGATGAGCCTGTTCCGCCCCCGCATGCTGCTGTCCGTCGCCCTGATCGGCCTGCTGGCCGGCTGCGGTGGCGATCCGGTCCGCCCCACGCCGCCGCCGGCGCCGACCGTGGTGCCACAGGCCAAGCCGGTGAAGATCGGTATCGCCCTCGGCGGTGGCGCGGCCAAGGGCTTTGCCCACATCGGCGTGATCAAGATGCTGGAAGCCAATGGCTTCGAACCGGCGGTGGTGTCCGGCACCAGTGCCGGCAGCGTGGTCGGCGCGCTGTACGCCAGCGGCATGGACGCGTTCCAGATGCAGAGCAAGGCGGTGGCGCTGGATGAAGCCAGCATCCGCGACGTGCGGCTGTTCTCCGGTGGCCTGGTGCAGGGCCAGAAGCTGCAGGACTACGTCAACGAACAGGTTGCCAACCGTCCGGCCGAACGCCTGAAGAAGCCGTTCGCCGCCGTCGCCACCCAGCTGGAAACCGGCGAGCGGGCGATCTTCGTGCGCGGCAACGTCGGCCAGGCGGTGCGCGCGTCGAGCAGCATTCCCGGCGTGTTCGAACCGGTGAAGATCGGTGGTCGCAACTACATCGATGGCGGCGTGGTCAGCCCGGTGCCGGTGGATGCCGCGCGCCAGCTCGGCGCCGACTTCGTGATCGCCGTGGACATCTCCAGCAAGGCCAGCGGCAAGGCGCCGACCGACATGCTGGGCATCGTCAACCAGTCCATCTCGATCATGGGCCAGCGCCTGGGCGAACAGGAACTGGCACGCGCCGACATCGTCATCCGGCCGAAGGTGCTGGACATCGGCGCTGCCGATTTCAGCCAGCGCGGCACGGCGATCCTGGAAGGCGAAAAGGCCGCGATGGCCGCGATGCCGCAGATCCGCGCCAGGATCCAGCAGCTGCAGCGCGCACGCGCCGCCGCAGCGGCACCGGCACCGGTAGCCGCACCGAAGTGCGAGGAAGCCTCGCGCCTGGGCAAGCTGATGGGCCGCAAGGACAAGTGCTGATCCCTTGATGCCTGGCCACCGGGCATGCCCGGTGGCCGCTCAGGACTCCAGCTGCGAAAGCGGCAATGCCTGGAAGCCCTTCACCGTGCGCAGCACGAAGCTGGAGTTGGCATCGGCCACGCCACCGGCGTTGAGCAACCGGTCCAGCAGGAAGCGCGAGAAGTGCTCCAGGTCGCGCACGTAGATGTGCAGCAGGTAGTCCATGTCGCCGGTCAGCGCATGGCAGGCCACCACCTCGTCCCACGCTTGCACGCTGTCCACGAAGTGGCCGATGGCGGCCTGGTCGTGCTTTTCCAGCTGCACGCGCACGAAGGCCTGCAGGCCCAGCCGCAGCTGCCGCGGCTCCAGCCGCGCGCCATAGCCGACGATCACACCCTCGCTTTCCAGCCGCTGCAACCGCCGCAGGCAGGCCGAAGGCGAAAGATTCACCCGCGCCGCCAGTTCGGCGTTGGTGGCGCGCCCATCCCGCTGGATTTCAGCCAGCAGGCGTATATCCGTGCGATCAAACTGGACTTCTCCGGCCATTGTTGCCCCGCAACATGGTGAGTACGCAAGGATATTGCGCCAACAGGGCCAACGGGCGCAACTTTTGCAACCCTGTTGCGCGTGCTCTGCCCTAGCATCGTAGGCATCCCGTCAAGGAGTGCCCCATGGACCTCGCCCAGCCCCGCCGCGTCGAACACCAGCAGACCGACAAGGGCTACGTGCCGGTGTACACCACCGCGCTCGTCGAGCAGCCGTGGGACACCTATACCGCCGACGACCACGCCACCTGGAGCACGCTGTACCAGCGCCAGCGTGAGCTGCTGGTCGGCCGCGCCTGCCAGGAGTTCCTGGATGCACAGGACGAGATGGGCATGAGCGCGCACATGATTCCGCGCTTCGACCAGCTCAATGAAGTACTCGGCGCCGCCACCGGCTGGACCCTGGTCGGCGTTGAAGGCCTGCTGCCGGAACTGGATTTCTTCGACCATCTGGCCAATCGCCGTTTTCCGGTGACCTGGTGGATCCGTCGCCCGGACCAGATTGATTACATCGCCGAGCCGGACCTGTTCCACGATCTGTTCGGCCACGTGCCGCTGCTGATGAACCCGGTGTTCGCCGACTACATGGAGGCGTACGGCCGTGGCGGCGTCAAAGCCCACGCGATCGGCCCGGACGCGCTGCAGAACCTGACCCGCCTGTACTGGTACACGGTGGAGTTCGGCCTGATCGATACGCCCGAAGGCCTGCGCATCTACGGCGCCGGCATCGTGTCGTCGAAGGGCGAGTCGCTGTACTCGCTGGAATCGGCCGCGCCCAACCGCATCGGCTTCGACCTGCAGCGGATCATGCGCACGAAGTACCGCATCGACACCTTCCAGAAGACCTACTTCGTCATCGACAGCTTCGAACAGCTGATGCAGGCGACGTCGCCGGACTTCACCCCGATCTACGCGGCACTGGCCGACCAGGCGCACCTGCCTGCCGGTGACGTGCAGGGCGATGACCGCGTGTTCCAGAAGGGCACCGGCGAAGGCTGGGCCGACGGCGGCGACGTGTAAGCGCACGGCGTACAGCGCTTCGCATTGAAAGGAAAACGGCGCACCTGGATGCGCCGTTTTCGTTGTTGCCTGCCTGCGCCATTGCAGCGGCGCAGGCGAGGGCAGGGCACTCAGGCGTCCACGGCGCGGCAGGAACCACGCACCATCAACTGCGGATGCACGCTGGCTGCGGTCGGCGCATCCGGCAGATCGGTCTGCACCAGCATCGCTGCGGCCATGCGGCCGATGTCGGACACGTGGCGGCGCACCGAGGTCAGCGGCGGCCACAGCCGCGAGGCCAGCGGGCTGTCGTCGTAGCTGACGATCGACAGCTGCTGTGGCACGGCAATACCCGCACGCAGCGCGACCTGGTAGACACCGGCCGCCATCTCGTCGTTGCCGGCGAAGATCGCACTGGGGCGGCGTTCCCCCAGCAGCAACCGTTCGGCGGCATGCACGCCGGATTCGAAGGTGTCGCCCGCTTCCAGCACGCGCTCGCCCGGCAAGGTCAGCCCCACCTGGGCCAACCGGTCAAGGAAGCCATGGGTACGCTCACGCGCCGCGCGCCGGTCACCCGGCCCGGCGATCACAGCGATGTCGCGGTGGCCGAGCGAGAGCAGGTAGCCCGCTGCTGCTGCCGCGCCATCGCGATCGTGGGTGACCACCGCCTGCACGTCTTCTTCCGACGCATGCGCGTTGATCCGCACGTAGCGGCAATCGATGTCGTCCAGCATCTGCGCGAGTGCAACCGATTCGGATGCACGCGGGCCGAGGATCACCCCATGCAGCTTCTGCTGCTGCACGAAGCGGCGCACGCCCTGCGCGCACTCCGGGTCCTGACTGTCGCAGGGATGCACCACCAGCTCATAGCCGGTGCCGCGCAGCGCTTCCAGCGCGCCGTGCTGCAGGTCGACAATGCATTGGGCGCCGGGGTCGTCGTACACCAGCCCGATCAGGAAGGAACGGCGGAACGCGAGTCCGCGCGCCAGGGGGTCGGGCACGTAACCGACCTCGCGCATCAACGCCTCGACCTTGTCGCGGGTGTCTTTGCGCACCAGCGGCGAGTTGTTGATGATTCTTGAAACCGTTTTCTTGGAAACTCCCGACAGTCGTGCGATGTCGTTGATCGTGGCAGCCTTGCCTTTCGATGCCGGCAACGCGGCATCGCTCATATTTCGCACTGACATGTATAGAACCAGGTAAGTCGGAGAATTCTAGCCTTGCGCCCGTCGGGCGCGAAGTTGCGGAATGTCGCAGCTGGAGCGGCACAGACCGTGTTCGACACGTTCCACCGCGTGGGGTTCCATTGTGATCGCTATACTGCGTTTGCATCTGAACCGTTTTTCACGCGTGCTTGCCATGAATGCGGGTGCCACGCGCGCGAACACCAACATTCCCTTAACCATGCTCCGCTACAGTCGGGGCATGGACCTGCAGACTTCTCCGTTTCCGGCGTTCCGTGGCCGCGACCGGTTGATCGCCGCAGTCGACGCGGCGATGACCTCCGGTGATGCCGGGCGCATCACCGCCGACCTGCAGCTGGCGCTGCAGGAAGCCATCGCGGACAGCCGCATCGAGCTACCCGAATGCGTGCACCGTCCGGTCAGTGATCATTACGCGCGACGCCCGCTGTACCACAGCCAGGAACACGGCTACAGCGTGATTGCCATGAGCTGGGGCCCAGGGCAGGGCACGCCGCTGCACGACCACGATGCCATGTGGTGTGTGGAGGGCGTGTGGTTGGGGGAACTGGAGATCACCCGTTACGAGCTGCTGGAATGCGCCGGCGAACGCTGGCGCTTCCGACGCCACGCCGCGCTGCGCGGGGGCTGCGGCAGCGCCGGCAGCCTCATTCCACCTCACGAATACCACACCCTGCGCAATGCCAGCGATGAAGCCCTGGCCATTTCGGTGCATGTATACGAAGCGCCGATGGAACGTTCCGCGGTGTTCGACCCGCTTGGGGGTGACTGGTACCAGCGCCGCATCCAGGCACTGCAGGCCGACGCAGTCTGAATCCGCCGCAGGGCAGGGTACCAGCACCTTTGCAGCGCGCATGGCATCATGCGCCGCTGCGCTGCCGGACCCGGCGGCGATCCGCGATGCCCCATCGGGCAAGGAGCAAGACCATGTCCAGCGCTGATCCGCGCCTGCGCGCGCTGTTGAAGCTGGCACCGGTGATTCCGGTGTACACCCCCGAAGATGTGAATGAGGCGGTCGAAGTGGCCCAGGCGCTGTTCCGCGGCGGCCTGCCGGTGATCGAAGTGACGCTGCGCACGCCGCAGGCGCTGGATGCGATCAAGGCCATGGTCGAGGCCGTGCCCGATGCTGTCATCGGCGCCGGCACCGTGCTCAACGCCACGCAGATGCAGGCGGCGAAGCAGGCCGGCGCGCGCTTCGCGGTGTCGCCCGGTGCAACGCCGGCGCTGTATGCCGCCGCGCGCGATGCCGACCTGCCGTACTTGCCCGGTGCCGCCACCGCCTCGGACCTGATCCTGGGCCTGGAGCACGGCACGGACACCTTCAAGTTCTTCCCGGCGGTGCAGGCCGGTGGCGCTGCGTTGCTGGCGGCCTGGCACGGCCCGTTTGCCGACGTGCGGTTCTGCCCGACCGGTGGCATCAGCGCGCAGACCGCGCCGCAGTTCCTGCACCTGCCCAACGTGCTGTGCGTGGGCGGTTCGTGGCTGACCACCCCGGCGCTGCTGCAGACCCGTGACTGGGACGCCATCGAACGACTGGCGCGCGAAGCATCGGTGCTGGCCAGCTGAACCTGCTGCACGGATCTTCAAAGGTTTGATCGTGATCAAAGCGCCGGCCTCGAGCCGGCGTCATTCTGTGGGCAAGCGCACTGCGGAGATCCGAACATGCAATCCACCATGAAGGCCGCCGTCGTACGCGAGTTCGGCAAGCCGCTGGTCATCGAGGAAGTCTCGGTACCGCGCCCGGGGGCGGGCGAGGTGCTGGTCAGGATCGAGGCCTGTGGCGTCTGCCACACCGACCTGCACGCCGCCGAGGGCGACTGGCCGGTGAAACCGAACCCGCCATTCATCCCCGGCCACGAGGGCGTGGGGCACGTCGTGGCCGTGGGAGGCGGGGTAGGGCACGTCAAGGAAGGCGACAGGGTCGGCATCCCCTGGTTGTACTCGGCGTGTGGCCATTGCGAACACTGCCTGGGTGGCTGGGAAACGCTGTGCGAGACGCAGCGCAACACCGGTTACTCGGTCAACGGCGGCTTCGCCGAGTACGCACTGGCCGATGCCAACTATGTCGGCCTGCTTCCGAAGGAAGTGGGCTTCGTCGAGATCGCGCCGGTGCTGTGCGCCGGCGTGACCGTCTACAAGGGCCTGAAGGTGACCGACACCAAGCCCGGGGACTGGGTGGCGGTTTCCGGCATCGGTGGCCTGGGCCACATGGCGGTGCAGTACGCCCGTGCGATGGGCCTGAACGTGGCTGCGGTGGACGTGGACGACAACAAGCTGGCATTGGCCCGGCAGCTCGGCGCGCAGATCACCGTGAACGCGCGTACCACCGATCCGGCCGCATTCCTGAAGAAGGAGATCGGCGGTGCGCACGGCGCCCTGGTCACCGCAGTGTCGCCCAAGGCGTTCGAACAGGCTCTGGGCATGGTCCGCCGCGGTGGCACCGTGTCGCTCAATGGCCTGCCGCCCGGCAACTTCCCGCTGGACATCTTCGGCATGGTGCTCAACGGCATCACCGTGCGCGGCTCGATCGTCGGCACCCGGCTGGATCTGCAGGAGTCACTGCAGTTCGCCGCCGAAGGCAAGGTCGCAGCCACGGTCAGCACCGACCGCCTGGAAAACATCAACGACGTGTTCGCGCGCATGCACGCGGGCACCATCGAAGGCCGCGTGGTGCTCGACTTCGCCGCCTGACTGCCTGTGCATGGCCGCCGCTGCTCCGTACCCCTCTCCCACGGGCATGGCGGCCATGCCGATCCATCGGTAGTGCCGGCCGCCGGCCGGCAAAACCCCAGTCGGTTCGGTAGTGCCGGCCGCTGGCCGGCAACGCGGGCACTCTGTGGCAGCCGTACAATACGCGCATGCCTGGCCTGCTCAAGACCCTGTTCCTGTCCATCGTCGCCCTGATCGGCGGCGTGCTGTCGCTTGCGCTGGTCAGCAGCGTCGCCGGCTGGCTGCCGCCGTTGCTGGGCCTGTCGCCGGACAGCAACAGCGTGCAGCTGGGGTGGGACCTGGCCTTCAGCGTACTCGGTGGCGTCGCCGGCATTTCCTTCGCCACCTATTACGCACCGTGCTGGCCGCGTTCACATGGCTTCTCGATCTGGTCGCTGATCGCGCTGGGCTGTGGCTACGCGATGTGGACGGCGGGTGCGGACTTCCCGTTCTGGTTCGTCATTTCGCTGTTGGCATCGCTGCCGTTGCAACTGCTGGTCGGTTGGTGGTTCGGGCGCCGCCCCTCGCGCGATCTGCGCTGAGCGCATGCAGGTAGTGCCGGCCGCGGGCCGGCAACTGCAGGATGGCCGAGGTTGCCGGCCAGCGGCCGGCACTACCGCTTCAGCGACGGCAGCCTCTGCTTCAACCGCGCGATGCCCTGCCATGGGTCACCCTTCAGCCGCTTGGCGCGCGCCAGCGCCTTGGCCATCGGAAACGCGTCGGCCGCGCTCACCCGGGCCAGTTCTTCCCAGCGCAGCGGCACCGCCACGCCGGCAGCATCGCGCGCGCGCAGCGACCACGAACACACGCTGGTGGCACCGCGTGTGTTGCGCAGCCAATCGATGAAGATCACGCCGCCGCGCTTGGCCTTGCTCATCGTCGCCACGTAGCGATCAGGCTGCTCCAGCGCCATTGCCTGCGCGAACGCCTCGCAGAACGCCTTGGCCTCGTCCCAGCCAGCCTTGGGCTGCAGCGGCACCACCACGTGCACGCCCTTGCCACCGGACAGCCGCACGAAGCTCTGCAGGCCCACCTCCTGCAGGCGGTCACGGACATCGCGCGCAGCGGCCTTCACCTGTGCCCAGCTCACCCCTTCGCCGGGGTCGAGATCGAACACCAGACGATCCGGGTGCTCGGGATCGGCCACGGTCGCGCCCCACGGATGCAGTTCCAGGGTATTCATCTGCACCAGCTGCAGCAGGCCCCGCGCATCGTCGACGTAGACGTAATCCTCGCGGCCGCTCTTCTGCTGCAGGGGTACCGCATGTACCGCGTCCCCCAGGCCGGGGCCATGGTGCTTCTGGAAGAAGCAGGCCTTGCCCACGCCGTCCGGGCAGCGCAGCAGTGACAGCGGACGTCCGGCAATCTCGGGCAGGATCCAGCGCGCCATGCGTTGGTAGTAATCGGCCACGTCACCCTTGCGCAGTTTCTGCCTTGGAAACACCACCCGCTCCGGATGAGTGATCTCGACCTCGCCTCCGGTTTCGGTATCTGCGGTGCTCATTCCCAGGTCCTCCTTCTGCTTGTCGCTGCGCAGTCGCTTGAAACTGGCCTGGCGCAGCAGGCCTTCCTTGCCCCAGCCACGGAAGGCCACCTCGGCAACCGCCACCGGCTTCACCCAGCGTACGCTGGCAGCGCGGAACGGCACATGCGCCGGCAGCTGCAGCACGGGCGTCTTCACCGCCGAGGGCTGCAGTGCCTTGAGGAGCGCGCGCAGGCTTTGGTCGTCGAAACCGGTGCCAACGCGGCCCACATAGCGCAAGCCGCCCTTGTCCGGCGTCGCCAGCAGCAGCGAGCCGAACCCCACCCGGGAACCCCTGGGTGCCGTGTAGCCGACGATCAGGAACTCGTCGGTGTCTTCGTGCTTCACCTTCACCCAGCTGCGCGCGCGGGTATTCACGTACGGGGCATCCACCTGCTTGCTGACGATGCCTTCGAATCCGGCCTTGCCACTGGCATCGAACACCTGCGGGCCATGGTCGATCACGTGCTCGCTGAAGGCCAGGGTGCCAGGCGCCGGCCCAATGAGCTCTTTCAGGAGTGCTTTGCGCTCCAGCAACGGCGCACGACTGATATCCGCTCCAGCCACGCCCGGAAGATCGAACACGATGTAGCGCAGCGGTTGCTTCGAGCTGCCGTCGATCACCCGCTGCAACGCTGCGAAGTCACTGCGTCCTTCCTTGTCCAGCACCACCAGTTCGCCGTCCAGGCGTGCATCGCGCACCGGCAGCGCCTGCACGGCCTGCACCACTTCGGGAAAATCATCGGTCCAATCCAGACCATTGCGGGAGCGCAGCTTGACCTCACCATTGTGCAGATCCGCCAGCAGGCGATAGCCATCCCACTTGATCTCGTGAAGCCAGCGGTCGCCGTCCGGCGCACTGTCGCGATGATCGGTCAACTGCGGTTTGAATGCATGCGGGTAGGGTGCGTCACGTGCGCCGTGCAGTTGCAGCGCGCGTGCATGCCAGCGCACATCGGCCTTGCGTGTGGTCGTGCGTGCGACGGGTGCAGCTCGCGCCGTCTTGTCCGCGGAACGCTTCTTCGCCGCAGGTGTTCGTTTGGGCATCGGTGCCGTCAGCAGGTCATCCGCCTCCGCGTCGCGCGCTTCCCCGTCACCGCGCTTGATCAACAGCCACTGCACCTGGCGTCCTTTCATCGCGGTCCGCACCAGCTTCCAGCCACCGGCCAGGCGTTGTCCATGCAGCACGAAGTCGATCTTGCCCGCCGCCAGTGCCTGCAGTGGATCGCCTTCACAGGCCCAGGTGCCGTGATCGAAGACTTCCACGTGGCCCGCACCATAGTGGCCTTCAGGAATGTCTCCCTCGAAACCGGCGTAGGACAGCGGATGGTCTTCCACTTCCACGGCCAGCCGCTTTTCACCGACGCGCAGGGAAGGCCCCTTGGGCACCGCCCAGCTCTTCAGTACGCCGTCCATTTCCAGGCGGAAGTCATAGTGACGCGAGCTGGCATGGTGCAGCTGGATGACAAAGGTCGGCCGCCGCTTCGGGTCGCCCGGTGCGGGCGTGTCGTCGGGCTCCGTTGTCTGCCCGGCGCCACCGCCAAGCCGGCGTTTGCGCCGATACTGGTGCAACGACATGGCTCACCCCGCCTTGCGTCGGGGTGCGGTCTTCTTTGCAGCCTTCTTGGTTGTCTTCTTTACGGCCTTCTTCACTGGCGACTTGGCGGCTGCTTTGCGCGTTGCGGCCTTCTTCGCTGGCGTTCGCTTGTTCGCATCCAGGCTCTTCTGCAGCAGCGCCATGAAGTCGACCACATTGGTACTGGCGTCCTCGCGCGGTGCCGGCTCATCGTCCACCCGCGTGGTGCCGCCCTTGGACTTGATGCGCTTGTTCAACACCTGCTGCAGGCGCTCGCGGAATTCATCGTGGTACTGCGACGGATCCCAGTCGCCGGCCATCGACTCGATCAACTGCTCGGCCATCGCCGTTTCCTTGCTGGTGATGCGGTAGTCGGACAGTTTGCCGGTGGGCAGCTTGTAGTCCTCGGGATCCACCAGTTCCTGCGGATAGCGCAGGATCATCAGCACCAGCGCGTCCTCATGCGGCATCACCGCACACAGGTATTCGCGCGTACGCACCACCACTCGCGCGATGCCCACCTTGCCGGTGCTGCGCAACGTTTCGCGCAGCAGCACATAGCCCTTCTCGGCCTTCTTGCCGGGCACCAGCAGATACGGTTTCTCGTAATAGCGCGGGTCGATCTGCGCCGCATCCACGAATGATTCCACCTCCACCGCTTCGTGGCTTTCAGGCGCGGCCGAGCGGATATCACCTTCCTCCAGCACGACATAACTGCCCTTGTCGTACTCATAGGCTTTGACGATGTCCTTCCAGGGCACTTCCTCGCCGGTGTCGGCGTTGACCCGTTCGAAACGGATCGGCTTGCGGTCGCGGGAATCGAGCATGCGGAACTGCAGGTCGACCTTGCGTTCGCCGGACATCAGCGACACCGGCACGTTGAGCAGGCCAAACGACAGCGTGCCGGTCCAGATCGGGCGGGCCATGGGCGTACCTTTGGCGGAACAGGGCATCCAGCTTCGGATGGGCGGTGTAAACCACCCGTGTCGATACCGTGCACGTGGGTTCTACGCAGATGCGGTAGTGCCGGCCGCTGGCCGGCAGAGCTCGCGGCCTGAAGTTTCCTGGGGTTGCCGGCCAGCGGCCGGCACTACTGCAGCAACGGCCTCACCGCCGCCGCCGGAATATGGTCCAGCGCGCGCCAGGCGTCTTCCACCACCGGCCGCGCCTGCGACCAGCCCAAGCGTGACTGCCCGCGCATCTGTTCCCAGTGCTCGGCCAGTTCCTCGCAGGTATCGGCGGCATCACCGCGTGGCCAATCCGCAGCATGCGTGGTCAACGCGAAGGCATACACCGGGCACAGGTCGCGCCAGTTCCGGTGGCTCTGCCCGCGGCGCTCCTCGTAGTCGCTGAGCATGTACTGCAGGTAGTCCTGCGCCACCGCCTGGGGGTCTTCATGGCGACGCGTACGGCGCTGCGCGCTGCGCTGGCCGAGCGGATCGAGCAGGGCGTTGAACACGGACGGTGCGGGTCGTTCAAGACGGGGCATGGCCGGCTCCTGCAGCGGGGGCGGGTGGGCAGGAATACGCGCGGTGCCGTTACCGGGGGGTGAGCGAGATGTTCATGACGCCAGGTTCGCAACGGCTTTACCTGCGGGGCGGTGTAGTGGAATCCCCCAAGGGCAGGTACCAGACCATGAGCCGAGAGACCTCGCGAGACCCGCTGCGGGAGAACCACCCGCCCATTCCCGGCGAGCAGCGCGGCAAGCGCGATGCCGACAACGCCGACTACCGCGGCACCGGCGCGCCGTTCTTCGATGCCGAGCACGACCACCTGCCGGTGAAGCACGAGGCTGAACAGGCGGCCCAGGACCGCAAGGATGGTGGCGACCGCCATCGCGGTGGCCAGGAGAGCCCGCTCAAGCGCCGTGAACGCAAGCAGCGCGCCAGCGACAACCAGGACGAGGCGCTGGAGGAGACCTTCCCGGCCAGCGACCCGACCTCGCCGTTCGTGCCAGCCAAGGCCCCCGACTGACCGGTAGTGCCGGCCGCTGGCCGGCAACCTCTGGGCTGCCCTACACAGAGCGATGCCGGCCAGCGGCCGGCACTACCCCTTTCAGCGCCACGACCATTGCAGGCCGACGTTGGCTCGCCGTCCCGGTCCTGGCTCGTAGAAGCGACCATTGCCGTCATTGACGATCACCGAGCCGATGTAGGCCTGGTCCAGCACGTTCTCCAGCCGGGCGAAGGCGCGCAGCTCGCCGCCCGGCAGCGTCCATCGACGGCCGGCTTCCAGGTGCAGCAGGGCGTAGCCCGGCGCGCGCTCGGTGGCCACGTCATTGACCACGGTATCGCTGCTGGCCGTTGCCTCCAGCGCCCACTGCCAATCGGCAGGGCTCCACTGCAGCCGGGCGAAGGCCTGCTGGCGCGGCACGCCGGGCAGACGGCTGCCTGCAGCGACCAGGGTGTTCGAGGTCAGGTACGGCGAGCGCACCTGCGCCTGCAGCCAGGTCCACGCCAGCTGCAGTTCCAGGTGCTCGGCCAGCGGCTGTCGGTACTGCAGCTCCAGCCCCTGGCGGCGGGTGCGGCCAATGTTGCGGTAGGTGCTGCGTCCGCCGATATTGCTGGCAACGGCCAGCTCGTCGTCGGTATCTGCACGGAACAGGCTGATATCGAGTTGGTTGCCATCCTGTGCGTGCCACTTGCTGCCAACCTCGATGGAGCGGCTGCGCGCGGCGGCCAGATCCAGTGCCAGCCCGGCTTGGCCGTCGGCGCGATAGCCCAGTTCGTTGAAGGTGGGGGTCTCGAAACCACGCCCCACGGCCGCGTGCAGCCGCCACTGCGGGCTGGCCTCGAAGCTGACGCCTGCCACCGGCGTGGTCGCCTGGTAGCGGCGGTGGCCACTGTCGTCGGGGTTGGCGCCGACGATGTAGCGGTCATTCGATTCGAATCGCACGGCGCTGTGGCGCAGCCCGGCCAGCAGCGACCAACGCGGGCTCCATTGCCACCAGGCCTGGGTGAACTGATCCACGTTCTGCACGACGTCGATCTGGTCACGACGCAGCCGCCCACGCACGCCCAAGGCGCTGCCGATGAAGTTCTCGAAGCCGGTGCGGTGCTGGCGCTGGCGGTCGGCGCTGAGCCCGGCTACCAGGTCCAGCGGTCGCCCGGCCAGATCACCGTGCCAGCCCCAGCGCGCGTCCAGCCCGCCATAGCCGCCCTGCAGATCGATCACGCCGCCGGCATGCAGCGGGCTGTTGGTCTGGGGTGCCGGCGGAATCGGCAGGTACTGGCGTACCGCGCGCTGGCCGGCATAGCCCATCAATTGCCAGCGCTGCGCTCCCGTTTCACGGGTCCAGCGCAGGCCGGCCTGCTGCTGGCGCACGGTTTTGCGGGTGTTGTACTGGTGCGCGACTGCCGTGGCCTGGCGCGGATCAGCCGCCACCTGGGCACGGGTCAGGCCCAGCGGATCCTGCGCATCGGGGGCGTCAAGCGCATTGAGCAGCAGCTCCAGCCGCCCGCCGCCCAGCTCTCCACCGATGCGTGCGTTGAGCGATTCACGGCGCGCGCGGCTATGGTCCCGCCAGCCATCGGTGCGGAAGTGATTGGC
This sequence comes from Stenotrophomonas sp. YJH_SMC_25, assembly GCF_059369595.1. Classification (NCBI taxonomy): domain Bacteria; kingdom Pseudomonadati; phylum Pseudomonadota; class Gammaproteobacteria; order Lysobacterales; family Lysobacteraceae; genus Stenotrophomonas; species Stenotrophomonas sp. YJH_SMC_25. The sequence goes on from NZ_JCAFSV010000002.1 coordinate 307,879, forward strand.
GGCGATGTTGTAGTCCAGCACTTGACCGGCACCCTTCAGCTGCGCACCGACACTGAGCGTGTTGTCGGCGCCGGCATTCACGCGCAACCGCCAAGGGTCGCCGGCCTGGCCCTGCGCGCTCCAGACCTGCAGCACGCCGCCGGAGGAATTGCCGTACAACGCCGAGAACGGCCCGCGCAGCACCTCGATGCGCTCGGCGCCCAACAGGCTGGCATGCGACAGCTGACCCTGGCCGTCAGGCATGGTCGCCGGCACCCCGTCGATCAGCACCCGCACCCCGCGCACGCCAAAGGTCGAGCGTGCGCCGAAGCCACGAATCGACAGCTGCGTGTCCTGGGCGAAGTTCTGCCGGTCACGTGCCAGCAGTCCGGGGACCCCGGCCAAGGCCTCAGACAGCTGCGCGCCGGTGCCCGCGCGGCTGGCGTCGATCCAGACCGTGTCCTGGCTGGCCGGCAGCGCAAACGGATCGATGCCCGGCACCCGGGCGGCCTGTACCTGCACCGCAGGCAGGGCGGTGGGCGCAGGCTCGGCCACCGCCGTCCAGGGCGACAGCAGCAGGGCGGACAGCGGCAGGCAACGGTGTCGTGCGGCGGGATTCATGATTCAGGTTGATGGATCGGGCGGCAACGCACGCCATGGTACGGGGCCGCGGATGACGATGGCGGCGGCCAGCCCCGGCAGGCTTTGTTACGATGGGCTGTTTCCGGCCGAAAAGCCGCGGACCGCGTAGCGCACTTCCTCCCCCTTTCCGTCTACCGAACGAGTACCGCCGTGTCCTTCTTTGCAAACGTGGAACTGGTCCCAGGCGACCCGATCCTGGGCCTGACCGAGGCGTACAACGCCGACAGCCGCCCGACCAAGGTCAACCTGGGTGTGGGCATCTACTACGACGAGAGCGGCCGCATTCCGCTGCTGCGCGCCGTCAAGCAGATCGAGCAGCAGCTCGCCGCCGAGGCCAAACCGCGCGGCTACCTGCCGATCGATGGCCTGCCGGCGTACACGCAGGCGACACGTGAGCTGGTGTTCGGCAAGGACTCGCCGCTGCTGGCCGCCGGCCGCGTCACCACCGCACAGACCGTCGGCGGCAGCGGTGCGCTGCGCGTCGGCGCCGACGTGCTGAAGAAGCTGCTGCCGCACGCCACCGTTGCGCTGAGCAACCCGAGCTGGGAAAACCACCGTGCGGTGTTCAGCGCCGCTGGTTTCGACGTGCTGGATTACACCTACTTCGACCCGAGCACCCATGGCGTCGATTTCGACGGCATGCTGGCCGACCTGGGCAAGCTGGACGCCGGCACCGTGGTGCTGCTGCACGCCTGCTGCCACAACCCCACCGGTGCCGACCTGACGGTCACCCAGTGGAAGCAGGTCGCGCAGCTGCTGAAGGACAAGCAGCTGTTCCCCTTCATCGACATGGCCTACCAGGGCTTCGACAAGGGCATCGAGCAGGACGGCGCCGCCGTGCGCATCATCGCCGAAGCCGGCATCGACAGCTTCATCGTCGCCAACTCGTACTCCAAGTCGTTCTCGCTGTACGGCGAGCGCGTGGGTGCGCTGTCGATGGTGGCACCGACTGCCGCTGACGCCAAGGCGGTGCAGTCGCAGGTCAAGCGCGTGATCCGCACCATCTACTCCAGCCCATCCACCCACGGTGCTGCGCTGGTGGCCGGCGTGCTGACCAACCCGGAACTGCGTGCGATGTGGGAGCAGGAGCTGACCGAGATGCGCGAGCGCATCCACGCCCTGCGCCAGGGCCTGGTCGAGAAGCTGGCTGCCGCTGGCGCGCCGCAGTTCGGTTTCATCAACGAACAGGCCGGCATGTTCTCCTACTCCGGCCTGAGCCGCGAGCAGGTCGAGCGTCTGCGCGACGAGTTCGGCATCTACGCCGTCGGCACCGGCCGCATCTGCGTGGCGGCGTTGAACCAGAACAACCTGGAATACGTCGCCAAGGCCGTGGCCACCGTCGCCAAGGGCTGAAACAACGCTCCAGTAGCTTGAAGACAAAGGCGCCGAAAGGCGCCTTTGTTTTTTTGCTTTTGCTCTTGCCTTTGCCATCCCCACCGCGCTCGCGGCGAACCCTGAAGCGCGTGGGAGGGGGAGGCGCCACGAGTGCAACGCATCTGGAAACGATTACGCCTTCCCGCGCTCACGCACGGCCCCGCCATACGGGCGACAATAGGCGTTTTCCCGCTGCCGAGACCTGCCCGCTCATGTCCCGTACTTCGTTGACCCGCTTCCTGATCCAGGAACAGCACGCCGGCCGCATCAACGCCGACCTGCGCCAGCTGATCGCGGTCGTCGCCCGCGCCTGCACCAGCATCTCCATCGCCGTCAGCAAGGGCGCCCTCGGTGGCGTGCTGGGCGATGCCGGTACCGGTAACGTGCAGGGCGAGGCGCAGAAGAAGCTGGACGTGATCAGCAACGAGATCCTGCTTGAAGCGAACGCCTGGGGTGGCCACCTCGCCGCGTGCGCCTCGGAGGAAATGGACCACAGCCAGCCGGTGCCGGACATCTACCCGCGCGGTGATTTCCTGCTGCTGTTCGATCCCCTCGACGGCAGCTCCAACATCGACGTCAACGTCTCCGTCGGCACCATCTTCTCGGTGCTGCGCTGCCCGACCAATGTCGAACTGCCGGGCGACGACGCCTTCCTGCAGCCGGGCAGCAAGCAGATCGCCGCCGGCTACTGCATCTACGGGCCCAGCACCCAGCTGGTGCTGACCGTCGGCCATGGCACCCACGCCTTCACCCTGGACCGTGAGAAGGGCGAGTTCGTGCTGACCACCGAGAACATGCAGATTCCGGCGGCTACCCAGGAGTTCGCGATCAACATGTCCAACCAGCGCCACTGGGAAGCACCGATGCAGGCCTATGTCGGTGATCTGCTGGCGGGCAAGGAAGGCACGCGCGGCAAGAACTTCAACATGCGCTGGATCGCCAGCATGGTCGCCGACGTGCACCGCATCCTGACCCGCGGCGGCATCTTCATCTACCCGTGGGACAAGAAGGATCCATCCAAGGCCGGCAAGCTGCGCCTGATGTACGAGGCCAACCCGATGGGCCTGCTGGTCGAACAGGCCGGCGGCGCCGCCTGGACCGGCCGCGAGCGCATCCTCGACATCCAGCCCGACCAGCTGCACCAGCGCGTGCCGGTGTTCCTGGGTTCGCGCGAGGAAGTGGCCGAAGCCGTGCGCTACCACCGCGCGCACGACGACGCGCAGGGCTGATTGGCGGTTGCCTGACGACGGTCATGGCAGATCGATGACATGACCGTGGGGTGACACCGAGGGCGGCAAACGGCACCATCAAGCCGTTGCCGCCTAAGGAATGCACGCATGCACGAGCAGGGCCCGGTCGATTTCATCGAGGTCATCCACAACGCGGTCCCCAGCGAGGTCTGCGCGGCGATCGTCGAGCGCATGCGGGCGGCGCGTGGCCTGCAGCCCGGTGCCGTGGGCAGTGGCGTGTTCCCGGAACTCAAGCACAGCAAGGATCTGCGCATCAGCGGCCTTGATGGCTGGCAGGATGTGGACCATCAGCTGCAGCACGCGGTGTTCAACGGCCTGCTGACTTATCTACGCCGTTATCCACAGGCGTTGATCGCGCCGCTGATGTTGCAGATCCAGGACAGCAAGGGCCAACCGCGACGCCTGTCTGCCGAGGACTTCCCTGACATGCCGCAGCAGCAGCTGGCCGACCTGGCCCGCACCTGCCTGCGCCCGGGCGCCATCAACCTGCAGTGGTATGCGGCGGGCGAGGGCGGTTACCCGTACTGGCACTGCGAGCTGTACCCCAAGGATGCGCAGGCCGAGACCCTGCACCGGCACGTGCTGTGGACGCTGTACCTCAACGAGGAATTCGAAGAGGGCGAGACCGAGTTCCTGTTCCAGGGGCGGAAGATCGCACCACGCACCGGCAGCCTGCTGATTGCGCCGACGGCGTTTACCCATACCCATCGCGGTAACAGGCCGCAGGGGGGGGACAAGTTCATCGCGACGAGTTGGATCCTGTTCCAGAGCGCGCAGAAGTTATTTGGGGGACGGTGAGGTCATCGTACTCCTCCCGATTGGAGCCGATATCCAGGCAAGTTCGTTATGCCGTCGGTGGTTTACCGGGCCTCAGGAGAGCAGTAGTAGTCGCCGCCCCTGTCCGAGTCCCAGTAGGTTCCTCCATAGAGCTTCACCGTACTGCCTCTTGTCGTCAGCTCTACCGAGCGCGCCAGGCGATCCTCGCAGAAGACCATCAATCTGTAATGGCGCTGCCGTTTGTCTTTCTGCAGTCGCCACCGCTTCTCTGCGGCTTGTTTGATGAAGAAAGCGGCGATCTGCTCTGGATCAGATTCGAGTTCGGCGTCGAAGACGGCCCCCAGGAACGTGACCTTCGGTAAGAACTTAACGTTCGTGGGATGGCTCCCTGAAGGAAGTTCAAAGGTCTCGGTAGCAGCGCGCAGTTCTGATTCTGTTGGCTTTCCGGTCCAATCGCCACCTCCAATGGATCCAAACATTGAAAGATAGGTACCGCCTATCAGGGCCGCAATCACAGCGTATAGAAGCAAATGAGCCAATGATTTCTTCTTCACCAACCATTCCCCCAATCGCCATCCTTCTTAGACAGCTCACCCGGTGATGCACCGCCGCCAATTCCAATACCAATTTCAGTGGAAGTTCCACCGCCGGCGGAATAGTTGATACCTCCACCAACTCCAGCTCTACATTAGGGCTTCGGCTTCCTCCACGGTCTGATCAGGGTTTTGTACATGACCCAGGCAATCCAGCCGCAGACCAACCCAACCCCAGCGACAGTGATTTCCTCTTCCCCGAAAGGAGATCCACTTACCCCTTGATAGACGACGAAGACAGTTGCTCTCAACGACAACAGGGCAAATATCACTACAGGTGCCCAAAGTATGAACTTCATCATTCCCCCGTGTGCAATGCATGGACCCATGCTCGACAACTGGCCGTCTAGACTCTCTGTCCCGACATCTGCGGCATCATGATCTTCTTGCATGTACGGATTACCGGCATGAGGTTCCTCTTTCCGCTCTTGCCTCCGCGGTACTACCGCCGAGAATCGATGTCAGAAGAGGCAGCATTTTCCCTCAGAACGCGGTGCCAGGACGCGTAACTCCAAGCTTTCCATGCTAGCTGTTGCAGCTTCCAGAACCCGAAAGCCATCAGCCTCAGATTGGCTGTTGCAAGCGGCCGTGGCAAATAGAGTCCAGCTTGCTCGACTTCGCTCCAGATAGAGTCGGGCGGGCTCGACGCTACCGCGGGCGACGGCGATAGAGAATCCCGCCTGCCACAGCGCCGAACACCGCCACACCGAAACCAACGAGCTCTTCTTCTCCAAGCGCGTCGCCGGAGATCGGCTTGCCGCCCGTCAGCAACAGAAGGTTCAACGGAAGCATCCACAGGAACGCGATGCCCAGCCAGTAGATGATCTTCATGTCATGTGCTCACGGGTCCGGATACATCGACTTGAACCAGTAGGCGGATCTGTTCCGCATCCATGAGCTGAATTCTCCCGTCTCCAGTTTCCGCAGCTGGCGCATGTCTATTCCATAGCGCTGGAACAGCGAAATCAACTCTCTCATATCTTCGTCATCCACAGCCGACGGATCAACAGAGACGTTGATCGTCCTGAGGAACCCTTCGACAGACACCACGCCCGGAATCTGGTTCAACCTGGAGAAGAACGCATCCTCGTCCAGTCGTGATTAGAACCTCAGGGAATGAATTTCTATTTTCAGCATTGCCAGTCGTCGCAGAAGTGATTGCATGCAGGCAGTTCCACCCGGCTATCGGGTGGGACCAAAGGATCCCCAGAGATCGTCGTTTCCTCCTTGCCAGGCACTGAGCTTCTCGACAGGGATTTCCTTCAGTTGACAGGTGAACTGGAGATAGAAGGAACGGTCTTCTTTTCGATAACTGTTCCACCCGACAGCCGTCACTTTGACTTCCATCCGATTATCGCGCTCATGCGGCTGATGTAGTTCTACGTCGACTGAATCGGACAGCCAGTTGTCTCCCTTGTGCACAAAGCCCGCGCCGCCACTGGTGAGGCGTGCATCCACTACCTCCGGCGTCCCTTCCGACGAGGGCGCGTATCGCTTCAAGCTGCCTGTGATCTTGATGTACTGCTGGGAGTCGATCACGCCTGGCGACTCCGAGAAGAGGCGCAGCAGAAGGAGGGTATCGGTGCCCTTGCGCACCCTCTGACCTGTATCTGCCACCCACAGACGCTGTTCGAACTCGTCCAGGCCAGCCGGCATGTCAGTGACGATCGCGGCCTGCGGAACGATGATGCATTCGTGAATGGAGCGAGCTTCCACCTGCACGCTCGCAAGGTAGAGAAGGAGACCACTGGCGTGGAAGCAGTGAGTGCGTTTCATCATGTACAGCACGTTCGTGCGGATTCAGTTGCGCGAACGTCTGGAGGGGTGTGCCTGTTCGAAGGGGGATGCCTCCGGATCATGCACTCCCGTCCATGCATCAAGCTGCTCCAGAGACAATGGCTTGGCTCTCAGATGCTCTGACACTGTGGTCGGTGCCTCGCACTCTCCCGGCCACTGCAGTGGGCTTGCAGAGCGAAACGTTGCATCGACCTGGACCTCGATGCCGAAGTCTCCTGCGGAAACCACGGTAATCTGCCCTGCGACCGGCACTGCGTAGCAGCCCGTCTTTCCGGCAAACGCGCTGGACCCTCTGCTATGGAACATCCGTACTCGATCATTTGGGACAGAGAACCGGTCGCCTGCTTTCGCATCAGCGGGGAGCTGGATCGTGAGCTTGCTGAAGGTGGAACGGTCGGTCCTCCACGACGTGCGGAATCGTCTCAGCCCGATCACTCGGCTGTCCCCGGCAACGATCTGGTGACAAGCGAAGAGCCGCTGGCGCGGCTCGACCGTAAGGCAGGTGGGGTCGCGCATGGCAGCGTCTTCAACCACAAACGCACGGGCAGCCTCTGCATCGGTACCACAGAAAAGCAGAAACGCACCACAGCTGAAGGCATGTGAGCGCTTCATGTGCGAACCGATTCGTCGTCAAGCGAACGGCATCGCACTGTCACGGATCCTGGGTCATCCATCTGCATCCCTCCCTGGCTTGCAGGCCATCCGGCCAAGCGCAGATTGTTGCCGGTAAGCCGGGCAGCGGTCCAGCGTTCTAGAACAGACTTCCCTGCGGCGAATCCTTCTTCGGCGTCAGCGGCTTCACGAACCGGCTGCAATCCAGCTTCGGCCAATGGCTGTTCTGCGCATTGAAGCCGAGACGCTTTCGCGCCAGCTTGAAGCGGTTGTTCAACAGATCGGCATACACGCCCTGGCCACGCATGCGGGTGCCGAACTGGCTGTCGTAGTCCTTGCCGCCGCGCAGCTGCTGGATGGTACTCATCACATGTGCGGCGCGATCTGGATGATGGGTGTCCAGCCAGTCGCGGAACAGCGGCGCCACTTCCAGCGGCAGGCGCAGCAGCACGTAGCCTGCGGTGCTGGCGCCAGCATCGTGCGCGGCCTCCAGCACGGCTTCCAGCTCGCTGTCGTTGATCCACGGAATCACCGGCGCCACCATCACACCGACCGGAATGCCCGCTTCATGCAGGCGCTTCATCGCACGCAGCCGTGCATGCGGCGCCGACGCGCGTGGCTCCAGCTTTGCGGAGAGATGCGGGTCCAGCGAGGTCACCGAGAAATGCACGCTGACCAGGTTCTCCGCCGCCAGCGGTGCGAGCAGATCGATGTCGCGCTCGACCAGTGCGTTCTTGGTGATCAGCGAGAACGGATGCCTGGTTTCCAGCATCACTTCGATCAGCTGGCGGGTGAGCTTGAACTTGCGTTCGATCGGCTGGTACGCATCGGTGTTGATACCCAGCGCGATCGGTTGCGGAACGTAACCCGGCTTCGACAACTCCTTGCGCAGCAGCTGCGGCGCATTGGTCTTGGCGAACAGCTTGGTCTCGAAGTCCAGGCCTGGCGACAGGTTCAGATAGGCGTGCGAGGGGCGCGCGAAGCAGTAGGAGCAGCCATGCTCACAACCGCGGTACGGATTCACCGATTGGCTGAAGCCGACGTCCGGTGAGGTGTTGCGACTGATGATGCTGCGTGCGGTCTCGGCACGTACTTCAGTGCGCAGGCGTGGCGCGAGGAATTCCTCGCTCTCATCGACCGCCCAGCCGTCGTCCAGCGCCTCGCTGACGGTGCTTTCAAAGCGCCCGGCAAGGTGGGACGTGGAACCTCGGCCCTTGATCGCGATACCCATTGCGGCAGGTTACGCCGCAGCCGTCTCAATGGCTGCGACGGCTGCCTGAAGGGTTCAGCGCGGTGCTGCGTCGAGCATGGCTCAACGCTACAGGGGAGCGGTCAGAGCAACGCCAGGTACCCGCGCACGGTGGCATCCAGCCCGTCATACAGTGCCTCGCCGATCAGCGCGTGGCCGATCGACACCTCCAGCACGTCTGGCACGTGAGCCAGGAAATCGCGCAGGTTGTCCTGTGACAGGTCGTGCCCGGCATTGACGCCCAGGCCCACCGCCTGCGCCCGCCGCGCCGCAGTGGCGAACAGTTCCAGCATCGCCGCAGCGTCGCCGGCCGCGTGTGCTTCGGCGTAGGGGCCGGTATACAGCTCGACACGATCTGCACCGACGTCGGCCGCCTGCTCCAGCAGTGGGTTGCCAGCATCGACGAACAGGCTGACCCGGCAGCCCATCGCCTTCAGTTCGGCGACCAGTGGTCGCAGCCGCTCGGCATCCCGCTCGAAGTCGAAGCCATGGTCGGAGGTGATCTGTCCATCACCATCCGGCACCAGCGTCGCCTGCGCCGGGCGGGTCTGCGCGCACAGCGGCAGCAGGCCTGGGTAGCCCTCGCGCGGCGGTGCGAACGGGTTGCCTTCGATGTTGAACTCGACACCACGCGCGCGGGTCAGCGTGGACAGCGCCAGCACGTCCTCGGCGGTGATATGGCGGCGGTCCGGCCGCGGGTGCACGGTGATGCCATGTGCACCGGCATCCAGGCAGGCCTGGGCGGCGCGCACCACGTCCGGTTCGGCGCCGCCGCGCGAATTGCGCAGGACGGCGATCTTGTTGACGTTGACGCTGAGCTGGGTCATGGAACGGAACTACTTGGAAAGAGGGGACGGATCGTGGTCGTTGGCGTCGGCATTGCGGCGGGCCTGGGCCTGCTCGCGCAGGCGGCGCAGCTCCTCGGCATCGACAAGGGTGGCAGGGTCCCGCTGAAGGTCGCCGAAGCGGGCTACATAGCGACCGCGCACCCAGGCCAGCAGGAAGGCGAGGGCGGCCAGCAGGCACAGGGTCATCAATGCGGCGCTGGGGGTCTTCAGGGCGAAGGCGAAACAGCCCAGCGCCAGCAGCAGGTACAACCAGTACATAGTCGGGCTCCCCGGATGATCGCCGCAGTGTAGCGCTGCGTCAGAGCAGCGGCGAGGCCAGCCGGGCGAAAGCCTCGGGCAGGCGGTGCAGCCACAGCGAACGGCCGGCCTGGTCGTGCACGCGGGTGGCGCGGTCGAACTCTCCCTGCAGCAGCCCGGCCAGAGCGGCGACACGGTCACGGTCGCTGATCATCATCGACAGCTCGAAGTTCAGGCGGAAGCTGCGGTGGTCGAAGTTGGCGCTGCCGACGATGCAGACATCGTCGTCGGCGATGAAAGCCTTGGTATGCAGCATGCGCGGGCCGTACTCGTAGATCTTCACCCCGGCGTGCAGCAGTTCGTCGAAATAGGAGCGCGCGGCCTGGGTGACAAACCAGGAGTCGCTCATCTTCGGCACCAGCAGGCGCACGTCCAGTCCACCCAGTGCCGCCGAAGTCAGCGCCATCCGCGCCGCTTCGCCCGGCACGAAGTAGGGCGTCACCAGCCACACGCGCTCGTGTGCTTCCTGGATGGCCGCCACGTGCAGGCGGTGGATCGTTTCCCAGCCCGAGTCCGGGCCGGAGACCAGCACCTGGGCGTTGATCGCACCATCGCCGCGCAGCGGCATGTCAGCCGGCCACAGACGGGCAATGTCCATGCGCGAGGGATCCTGGCCACTGGCATAGAGCCAGTCCTCGGCGAACACCAGCTGCAGGCTGCGCACGACGTGGCCGCGGATGCGCATGTGCAGGTCGCGGTAGGCGTTCGGCTTGCGGCTCTCGTCTTCATCGTCGGTGATATTGATGCCACCGGTGAAGGCCAGCCGGCCATCGACGATCACCAGCTTGCGGTGCGTACGCAGGTTCAACCACGGCCGCTTGAACGGCTTCAGCAGCTGCCGCGGGTGGAACCAGACCGCCTCGCCACCGGCATCGATCAGCGGCTGCAGGAAGCGGCGAGGCAGGGCGGAAGAACCCACTGCATCCAGCAGCAGGCGCACCTGCACGCCGGCACGGGCGCGCTCGACCAGGGCGTCGCGCAGGGCGGTGCCGGCATGGTCCGGATTGAAGATGTAGTACTCCAGGTGCACGTGATCGCGAGCCTGCGCCACCGCTTCCAACAGAGCGGCGTAGGTAGCGGCACCATCCACCAGCCAGGTCACTTCGGTCGCGCTGCTCGGCGCCAGGCCCGTGGTGGCCTGCGCGATCTTGGCCAGCTCGGTGCAGTCGGCATCCGGTGGGCAGACATCGCTGTAGTGCTCCATGCCCGAACGTGCGCGTCCGCGGCGCAACCGTTGCCGCTTCACCTTCTGCGGGCCCAGCAGGTAGTAGATGAACAAGCCGAGGTAGGGCAGCAGCGCCAACGACAGGATCCAGCTCAACGTGGCGACCGGCTCACGCTTCTGCAGCATGATCCAGCCCGCCAGCGCGAACAGATACAGCAGGTAGGCCACCGCCAGGATCGAGCCAAGGTGGGCGATGCCGTCGAGCCAATGACGCAGGGTGTCGAAGAGGGCGAGCATCCGCCGATCATAGCGGTCCAGGCCGGCAGGCATAAAAAAAAACGCCCCTGTCTCCAGGGGCGTCTGCAGTCGCGTCATGACTGTTGTGTTGCGGTGTAGCGATTACTGCTGCACAAAACCGATCTTCTTCATCTGAGCATTCTTCGCGGCGGCCAGAACCTTGGCCATCACGTCGTACTCGGAATCCGGGCTGGCGTCGATGCGCAGTTCCGGCTGGTTGGTCGGGTCACGCTGGACCTCCTGCTCCATCCGCTGCTGCAGCTCGCTGGTATTGATCGGGCTGTTGTTCCACGAGACCTGGTTGCTGGCGTCGATCTTCAGTTCGATCGGCGGCGGCGGTTCGACCAGCTGCGGCGGTGGGTTGAGCACGCGCTGCGGCAGGTCGACGGCGATCGGGTACGTCATGATCGGCGCGGTCACGATGAAGATGATCAGCAGAACCAGCATCACGTCCACGAGGGGCGTGACGTTGATGTCTGCCATGGGGCCCTTGCCACCACCACTACTGAATGCCATGGCTTATTGCCCCTTTTCTTTGGTCGCGACGAAGCCGACGTCCAGCATGCCCTGCTCCTGCGCGACCTTGGTCAGGTCGTTGATGACGCGCATCTTGGTGGTGCGGTCACCACGCAGGTTCAGCGGCGGCTGCGGGGTCTGCTGGGCGGCGGTCGCCAAGCGCGACTCGAGAGTCTGCTTGTTGATTTCTTCGTCGTTCCAGTAGATCGAGCCGTCTTCCTTGACTGCCAGGGTGATCGGTCCGGAACGCTTTTCAGCGTCTTCCGGCTTCTGGATCAGGTTGGCTTCCGGCAGATCCACCTTGACCTTGTGGGACATCAGGGGCGCCGTGATGATGAAGATGATCAGCAGCACCAGCATCACGTCCACGAGGGGCGTAACGTTGATGTCGGCCATGGGGCCGCCGCTGTTACCACTACTGAAAGCCATAACGGGCTCCGTCTAGATCTTGGTGACTACTTACGTTCGTCGCTGGGTGACGCGCGCCGCAATTAGCGGACGCGCGAGCCGGTGGCGAAGAAGTCGTGCAGGTCGTGCGCGAAGGTATCGAACTTGCTGATGGTCGCGCTGTTGATCTTGCTGAAGAAGTTGAAGGCGAACACGGCCGGGATCGCGACGAACAGACCGATCGCGGTCATGATCAGCGCTTCACCCACCGGGCCTGCAACGGCGTCGATCGAAGCGGAGCCGGTGGCACCGATCTTGATCAGGGCGCCGTAGATGCCCCACACGGTACCCAGCAGACCGACGAACGGAGCGGTCGCACCGACGGTGGCCAGCAGGGTCATGCCCGACTGCAGCTTGTTGCTTTCGCGGGTGACGGCCTGACGCAGGGCGCGGTCGACGAACTCCGAACGGCTCAGGTTCTCACCCACGCCGCCGGTGGCGCCGCCTTCAGCGCGCTGGTGGTGCGCAGCAGCCTGGGCAGCGTCCAGAGCGATCTTCGAGAACGGCTCCGAAGCCGGCTGCTCTTCCATGGCACGGATGGCGTCCTGCGCGTTCGGGGTATCCCAGAACAGGCTGACGACGCGATCAGCAGCGCTCTTCAGGCGGGTCGCACGGAAGATGTTGATGACGGTCCAGTACCAGGACATGGCCGACATGGCGATCAGGGTCAGCAGCACGACCCAGGAAACCGCGAAATCACCCGGCTTGGTGGTCATTTCGTGGATCAGGTGCTCGAAGCCCATCTGCGACAGGGCGTTGGACGGATTGCCCCCGGCAGCAGCGGCGATGAAAATTTCCTGCAGCATGACGCTTACCTTTGTTGTGTGTGGTGATAAAGGGTGTAGCTAAGCTAAACAATCGAACCGGGAGCGGGGGTGGCCATGCGGCCACCCGGGCGCATCAGTTCAGCGCAAAGTTGACCGGGACGCGAACGCGACCTGCCGCCTTCTTACCGCCAGATTCAGCGGCGTTGAAGCGCCACTTGCGAGCCGCTTCCATCGCGGCACGGTCCAGGTCGCGGTTACGGCTGGACTTTTCCACCGTGACATTGGTGACGTTGCCGTTGGCATCGACATCAATGATCAGGATCACTTCGCCCTGGATACCCGCGCGGAAGGCGGCCGGCGGGTAGCGCGGCGGATTCATGGCCTTCGACGAGATGTCCACGCTGGCCTCGATCGAGGTCGCAGGTGCCGGCGGCGCGGGGGGCGACGGCGGGGTGACGATATCGCTCGGGCGCGGCTCCGGCACGTCCACGACCGGCGCCTGCGGCGGCGGCGGGACCGGCGACGGCTTCGGCGGCGACAGATTCTTCACCGGCGGCGGCGGAGTATCGGTCGGCGGCGGCGGCGGCGGCGGCGGGGGCGGCGGCGGCGGCGCATCGACGATGGTCACCATGACGTTGCGCTCCTTCTCAGCCACGGCCTTGGGAGCCACGGCGGGAATGAGGAGCATCATGAAGGCGGCCAGATGCAGGGCAATTACAAACGCGATGCCGACGATGCGAGGCCAGCTCAGCCCCTTGTCATCGGGTTGTTCGTACCGGTGAACGACTAGTTGTTCCGTCATGCGCCAAGAGCTCAATAGTGGGGCCGGGATGCCGGGGGCGGAATCCCTGATCAGCGGTGCATGACACCGCAGGAACCTCCAAGCTTATACCAATCCTGAGCGCCTGCGCATCAACTGGGCAGGCATTCAGGCGTTATTCCTACTTACTTCAGGTTGATGATTTTCTTGGCATCAGCCTGGTTCTTCACACCCTTCGCCAGCGCCTGCTGGGCGGCCTGCTTGGCCTCCGGGATGCGACCTTCGGCATGCAGGACGCGTGCCAGGTTCAGGTAGGTCTCACCGTCCTTGGACAGCGGGGCAGCCTTCTGCCACGCATCGATCGCCTGCGGCACCTGGTCGGAGTAGTAGTAGGACTGGGCCAGCGCCAGGTAAACCTGGTAGTCCGGCTTCAGGATGCCCTTCTGCAACCCTTCGTTGATGACCGCGATGACGTCCTTTTCCTTTTTGTCGGTGTTGGCATAGATGGAGTACAGCTGCTTGTACTCGCGCTCTTCGGTGAGCTGGCCGCTGCTGCGCAGCTTGTCCATCACCGCGGCCGCCTTGTCCATCTGGTCGGCCTGCATGTACATGCTGGCCAGGTTCAGCTGGGCCTTCTTGTCGTTCGGGTTCTTGGCGGCCAGCGCCTCGGCTTCCTTGACCGCTTCGCCGGACTGGCCGGCTTCGGACAGGGCCGCCATCAGCAGCTGGTTCCAGTTGTCCTTCGGTTCGGCGGAGCCGGCGATGGCCTGCTTCAGCACCGGAATCGCTTCCTGGTAGCGCTCCAGCTGGTACAGCGCCTGGCCCTTGGCGATCAGTTCTTCCGGCTTGGTCGACTTGCTCTCGGCGAAGTACTTGTCGAGGGTTGCCAGGCCTTCGGCTGTTTGGTCTTCCTGCAGCTGCAACTGGCCCAGCATCAGCATCGACTGGAAGTGGCCGTTGTTGTCCAGGCCGTTGAACTGCAGGACCTGCTTCAGGTAGGCGATGGCAGCCGGGGCGTCATCGGTCTGGTAGGCAGCCTGCGAGGCCAGCTGCGCGGCCAGCGACTTGTCGTACTCGTTCGCGGCGCTGTCAGCCAGGATGGCGTCGGCCTGGGTGCGGGTTTCCGGGAACTTTTCCTTGTTGTAGCTGTCGATCATTTTCTGCAGCTTGCTGCCCATCTTGGCCGAAGCCTTGACCGTCGGCTCCTGGCGGGTCGCGTTCGGGTACAGCGCCTCGGCCTTGGCCTGCTTGCCGCCACGGTTGCCGCGCTCGGAGGAACGCGAGGACTGCGCGAAGGCATCGGTGACCACGGCGCCGGTCAGGGCGGTCGCGACGAGGACGGAAAGCACAGCTTTGTGGTTACGGAAAATCATCGTTCACCTCGATCGAACCGCCGGTTAGCGGCAAAGTCGGACTGTCAGAAAAATCTGAGCCGCCAAACGTATCAGAAACAGATGGCGTGAGAAATCGTTTTATGTGCTGCAATACAGCATAGAACTGCGCACTCATCCGCACTTTGGCCGTAGCCCGGCCGCCTGCGCCTGCTGATAGACCGGCGTCAGGCCCGGGGCATCACGTCGCAGTTCCTGGATCCGGTTGGCCGGATCCGGGTGGGTGGACAGCCATTGCGGGCTGCGACCGCCGCTGGCGGCCATCATGTTCTGCCACAGGTCGACCGCCTGCGCCGGATTGAATCCGGCCTGGGCCATCAGTCGCTGGCCGATCACGTCAGCCTCGCTTTCCTGCGTCCGCGAGCCCGGCAGCAGGAAGGCAGTCTGCGCGCCCATGCCACCGAGCTGGTTGACGGTGCTGGCAGCACCTTCGCCGTAGGCTGCGCCAGCCAGCGCGCCGAGCACGGCCAGCCCGGTCTGCGCACCCATCTGGCGGGTGATGCGCTCTTCGTGGTGGCGGGCGATGACATGACCGATTTCATGGCCGATCACGGCAGCCAGCTGATCCTGGTTCTTGGCCACGGTGAAGATGCCGGTGTTCACGCCGACCTTGCCGCCGGGCAGGGCGAAGGCGTTGGGCTCCTTGTCGACGAATACCGCCGTCTCCCACCGTACGCCACGGTATTGAGCTGGCAGCTGCGCGACCAGGGCGTTGACCACGCACTGCACGTAACCGTTCTGGCGGCCGTCGGTGCTGATCTTTTCCTTCTGCTTGGTTTCGGCGAACGCCTGTGCGCCGAGCTGGTCCAGCTGCGCCTGCGAGACGCCGCCCACCATCTGCCGGCGACCGGTAGGGGAGGTGGTGGTCGCGCAGGCGCTGACCAGGGTGGTGATGACAAGGGCCAGCAGCAGTTGTTTCATGGAAACTCCCCCGTGTTCATATGCGGAGTGTGTAGCGTAGCGGCTTAATCTTTCGTCAAGCGGACGCGGCGTTACGTTGACCCCAGGAACACCATCGCGGCAAGGGCGACCGCATTGTTCAGCGCGTGGGCGGTGATCGCCGCCCACAACGTGCCGGTGCGCCGGTAGAGCCAGCAGAACGCAGCTCCCATGCCACCATAGACCAGCCACAGCTGTGCGATTTCGGCCGGGCCATTGGCACTGGTGCCAGGGATCTCATGGATCAGGGCAAACGCGAGGCTGCTCAGTACCACGCCCAACCCTGGTCGCCCGGCCTGCCACAGGCGGCCAAACAGCACGCGGCGGAACAGCAGTTCCTCGTAGGCCGGCGCCAGGACCACCGCGAACAGCACCAGGAACAGCGGGAAACGTGCGATCGCGCTCTGCATCAGCGCCAGATTGGTGGGGACCGGCTCGACGCCGAACTGCTTGGCCAGGAAGGCGATGCCGTTGCTGCCGAGCACGATCAGGGTCGCCACCAGCAGGGTCCAGCCCCAGGTGGAGGGGCGGCGCAGCGCCTGGCGCGAGGCGTGGCGCTCGGCGGCGTTGGCCGGCCGTCGCCAGAAGTACAGCAGCAACGCGGCGCCACCGGTGGCGAACAGTGCCATGAGAATCTGCGCAAGCGCGCCGGGCTGGCCCAGTGACGCCGCGACCGAACTGGCGTCGGGTGCGCCAGCGCCAGCCTGCGCGTTCGCGTAACCAACCACCACGCCACGGTACAGGCCCCACAGCAGGCCGCTGACCAGGCTCAGGCCGAACAGGGTGACAGCGGCGATGCCCAGGTCGATGAAGAACCCCGCCAACGGCGAAATGGCACGCGGCGCGGCAGAAGCCGGCGGAACCGGGGGCGGAGCGGAAACCGGGGCGGATGCTGACATCAGGTACCTGTGTTCAAGAGTCGAAGGCCGGCGCGCCTCCCCGCGCGCCGGCCGTGTCCCGATTGTGTCAGATATCCAGGTTTGCGACCTTCAGCGCGTTGTCTTCGATGAAATCGCGACGCGGTTCGACGACATCGCCCATCAGGGTGCTGAAGATCTGGTCGGCTGCGACAGCGTCCTCGATACGCACCTGCAGCAGTCGGCGGGTTTCCGGGTTCACCGTGGTGTCCCACAGCTGCTCCGGATTCATTTCACCCAGACCCTTGAATCGCTGGATCTGGCGGCCGCGCTTGGCCTCCTCGAGCAGCCAGTTCTGTGCCTTGGCAAAGCTGTCGACTTCGATCGACTTGGCACCGCGGGAAATGGTCGCGCCTTCGCGGACCAGACCGTGCAGCAGCTTCGATGCCTGGTGGATCGCGCGCAGTTCGCCGCTTTCGAAGGCCGACATCGGCAGCACCTGGATGTGCTGTTCGCCCATGTGGCGACGGGTCACCAGCACAGCGGCCGGGCGCTCGTCGTTGGCTTCCTGCAGCTCCAGCGTGAAACGCGGGCTGCCCAGGCTGCCCTGGTTGAGGCGCTTGGCCAGTGCATCCAGGCCCTCGCCTTCGCCGGCAGCGCGCAGGCTTTCCAGGTCCATCGGCACGAAATCGACCAGCGCTTCAAGCAGGTTGCGGTCGTAGCGATGTGCGTTGCGCTCGATCGAATCCAGCGCGGCCGCGTAGGCCAGCAGCAGCTTTTCCAGCGCAAGGCCTTCGATGCCGGGCTCGCCGGTGGCCGGCACCAGCGCAGCGTTTTCCACCGCGCTGCTGGCCAGGTAGCTGTCCAGCGCCGGGTCGTCCTTCAGGTACAGCTCCTGCTTGCCCTGCTTGATCTTGTACAACGGCGGCAGGCCGATGTAGACGTAACCGCGCTCGATCAGCTCCGGCATCTGACGGTAGAAGAACGTCAGCAGCAGGGTGCGGATGTGGGCGCCGTCGACGTCGGCGTCGGTCATGATGATGATCTTGTGGTAACGCAGCTTGTCCGGGTTGTACTCGTCTCGGCCGATGCCGGTGCCCAGCGCGGTGATCAGCGTGCCGACCTGGTCGGAGGACAGCATGCGGTCGAAGCGCGCGCGTTCCACGTTGAGGATCTTGCCGCGCAGCGGCAGCACCGCCTGGTTCTTGCGGTTGCGGCCCTGCTTGGCCGAGCCACCTGCCGAGTCACCCTCGACGATGAACAGTTCGGACAGCGCCGGATCCTTTTCCTGGCAGTCGGCCAGCTTGCCCGGCAGGCCGGCGATATCCAGCGCGCCCTTGCGGCGGGTCAGGTCGCGGGCCTTTCGCGCCGCTTCACGTGCGCGCGCGGCGTCGACGATCTTGCCGGCGATCGCCTTGGCTTCGTTCGGGTTCTCCTGCAGGAACTCTTCCAGGCGCGCACCGAAGGCGTTTTCCACCGCCGGACGCACGTCGGAGCTGACCAGCTTTTCCTTGGTCTGGCTGGAGAAGCTCGGGTCCGGCACCTTCACCGACAGCACCGCGATCATGCCTTCTCGCATGTCGTCGCCGGTCAGGTTGATCTTGGCCTGCTTGGCGATGCCGTTCTGCTCGATGTAGTTGTTGAGCACACGGGTCAGCGCACCGCGGAAACCGGCCAGGTGGGTACCGCCGTCCTTCTGCGGAATGTTGTTGGTGAAGCAGTACATCGTCTCCTGATAGGAGTCGGTCCACTGCAGCGCCACATCCACGACGATGCCGTTGTGCTCGCCGGTGACTGAAATGACGTTCGGGTGCAGCGGCGTCTTCAGCTGGGCCAGATGCTCCACGAAGCTGCGGATGCCACCCTCGTAGTGGAAGTCATCGCGACGGCCGTCGCCACGTTCGTCGGCAAGGACGATCTTGACGCCGGAGTTCAGGAACGACAGTTCGCGCAGGCGGCGGGCCAGGATGTCGTAGTGGAACTCCACGTTGTCGTGGAAGGCGACGGTGGACGGCCAGAAGCGCACGGTAGTGCCGCGCTTGGTGGTGGTTTCCAGCTTGGCCAGCGCGGTCACTGCGGCGCCGTTGCTGAATTCCTGCTGGTAGTGGAAGCCGTTCTGGAACACGTCCACCAGCAGCTTCTGCGACAGCGCGTTGACCACGCTGACGCCGACGCCGTGCAGGCCGCCCGAAACCTTGTAGCTGTTGTCGTCGAACTTGCCGCCTGCGTGCAGGACGGTCATGACGACTTCGGCTGCAGACACTTCGCGACCGAGCTTGGCACTCATCTGCTCGTGCTTGCCAGTCGGGATACCACGGCCGTTGTCGGACACCGAGACCGAACCGTCGGCGTGGATCGTCACCGCAACGTGGTCGGCGTGGCCGGCCAGCGCTTCGTCGATCGAGTTGTCGACGACCTCGAACACCATGTGGTGCAGACCGGTGCCGTCATGCACGTCACCGATGTACATGCCGGGACGCTTGCGGACAGCCTCCAGGCCTTCCAGGGCGGTAATGCTGTTGGCGTCGTAATTGCCGTTGTTTGCCGGGGTGTTCTGTTCGTCGCTCATTGCGCTTGCCGTAGGCTCCGCAGGTCGGCCACCGCTTGGAGCGATGTGCCGAGAATGAAAGGATTCCAACCCGAATTATACCAGCCGGGGTCGAGCGGCCCTGGTGTGCCCACTATGGCACAGCCACGATCTGTGCATGTTCCACGTGGAACCGGGCGATGTGGGTCAGGTCCAGCAGCGCCGCCGGGGTTTCGGTAGCGGTGATGAAGATCTGTGCCGGCCCATTGAGCAGGCGCTCCAGCACCCGCGCCTGATGGGTGCGATCCAGCTCCGAGGCCAGATCGTCCAGCGCGATCACCGGCCATTCGCCGCGCTGTTCCGCATAGTCCTCGGCCTGCGCCAGCAGGCAGGCCAATGCCGTCAGCTTGGCCTGACCACGGGACAACGCATCACGGCCCGGAATGCTGTGGAAATCCACACTCCAGTCTGCCCGGTGTGGGCCGACCGAGGTATAGCCGGCCTGCCGGTCACGTTCGCGGGCCAGAAGCAGGGCATCGGCCAAGGGAAGCTCATGCCGCCGCCAACCGGGGCTCAGTTCCAGACCCTGGATGCCGAGTTGCGGAGCCAGGCTGGCGGCCAAGGCCACCGTGCGCTGCTGCAGACGCTCCAGGTAGTGCTGACGGCGGCTGGTCAGCGGTTCCCCGGCCTCGGCCAGCTCGTGATCCCAGGTATCGAGCATCCGCGACGGCCCGCCCTGCTTGAGCAGAGCATTGCGCTGCTTCAGCGCCCGGGAATAGCGGCGCCACAGGGAGAGAAAATCCGGTTCCACGTGGAACAAGCCCCAATCGAGGAAACGCCGGCGGGGTTCGCCACCCCCACTGACCAGTGCATGGCTCCCCGGCTCGAACGTCACCACGGCCAGCGCTGCGCAGAGATTGCCCAGCTGCGCGACGTCTTCACCGTCCAATCGCCCCTTCCAGTCCTGGCCACTGTGGCGCAGCCCGGCCTTTCGGCGGTGCGGCGGGTGATCGCCACGCTGTTCGTCCCATTCCACGAAGATCTCCAACGCTTCCTGGCCCTGGCGCACCAGACCGTCACGCACTCGGCCACGGAAGCTGCGCCCGTAGGCCATCAGGTGCAGGGCTTCGAGCACGCTGGTCTTGCCGGCACCGTTGTCGCCGGTCAGCAGGTTCAATCCAGGCTGGGGCGACAGGTCCACCGCACTGAAGCGACGCAGTTGGTGCAGGGCGAGGCGGCGGATAAGCATGGGGCGCGAAAGACCATCCGCACGAGGCGGTAGTGGGGCAGGGAATCCATCAGCTTACTGCATCGGTCAAGCCAGCCGTGGCGCGCCAGACATCGCCACTGTGCTGAAGCCTCCGCCTGGCAACCCTACGCGTGTTCCACGTGGTGGCGCTCCCTCGTCTGGGCTCGCCTGGGTCTGGATATGCCCGGGAATCCTTGAATTCTGAGCGGCGGCGCAGGGTACAGGCCTTCAGATTTCAGCGATTTCAGCCTCATTCCGCGAGCATCGCCAGGTGCCCTCGACGGTGGGTTGCGCGAACACCGCGCGGATTTCTTGAAATCTACGATGCGATGCCGTGGAGGGTTCCACAGATTTCAAAGAATTCAGCCCGTTCGTTTCACGCTGTCCACAGCGGGTCTGTATGACTTATACACAAGGTATGGGCAAACTGTGGATAAAAAAGCCCTTTTGCCCGATCTGCCAAACTATCCACAGGTTCCCCCCCAGCCTGAGGGGCCTCTATACAGGGGGTTTCAGCTGCATAAATCTCTTGAAAATCAATTGGATAATGCATTTTTCCACGAAATCTGGGCCCACCATCACCACCATGCTTTAGATTTATACCCAGATTTAGAAGCTAGGCCAGCTCTGATCCGGCCCCAACCAACCCTGTGGACAGTGACGTCTGCAGATGAAGCAACCACTGCGATAGCGGATGCGATCCGCTTCATCCATCCGACCAGATCGGGTCACCCTCAATCAGGCTGAAGACCCGGAACTGCGTACTCGACCGAAGTTGGCTGGGCAGCGCCCAGGTCAGCAACCTGGATTCCTAACGCGCAGGGCCGATTGCATCGGAGGGGCAACCAAGAACAATCGGCAAGCAGCAATCTCGAGCAAGACATTCGCCCAGACCTGGAGATTCCGCGATCCCCGATGCTCCACGTGGAACCTGCAAAAAAAAACGCCCGGGGAGATCCCGGGCGTCCTTCGGTTCCACGTGGAACAGGCTGCTGTCAGAGACGCAGCGGCATCACCACGTGACGCGACTTCTCGCTGCTGGATTCACGAACCAGCGCAGAAGAGTTGGAATCGCGCAGCTGGATGATGACCTCCTCATCGCGCAGCGCGGAGAGGGCGTCCAGCAGGTAGTTCACGTTGAAGCCAATGGCCAGATCACTGACCGTGGTGTCGGCTTCGATCTCTTCCTGGGCTTCTTCCTGTTCCGGGTTGTGCGCGCTGATCTTCAGGTTGCCCGGCGAGACTTCCACGCGGATGCCGCGGTACTTCTCGTTGGACAAGATCGCGGCGCGCTGCAGCGAGGCACGCAGTGCTTCACGATCAACCTTCACTTCGCGGTCGGCACCGATCGGAATCACCGCTTCGTAATCCGGGAAACGACCGTCGATCAGCTTCGAGGTGAAGGTGACATCGTCGCGCTTGACGCGCACGTGGCTGCGGCCGACTTCCAGTTCGATCTCGCGATCGCCGCTCTCCAGCAGGCGCTGCAGTTCGGTCACGCCCTTGCGCGGCACGATGATCTGGCGCTTGGAACCGCTGGGCTTGGCCAGATCGGTTTCACACAGGGCCAGGCGATGGCCGTCGGTGGCGACCGTGCGCAGCGCATCGCCGCGCAGGTCGAACAGCAGGCCATTGAGGTAGTAGCGCACGTCCTGCTGGGCCATCGCGAACGCAGTGCGCTCGATCAGTTCCTTCAGGGTTGCTTCGCCGATGGCCACGCGCTCGGTGGCTTCCACTTCGTCCACCGACGGGAAGTCGTTGGAGGGCAGGGTGGCCAGGGTGAAGCGGCTGCGGCCGGCCTGCACGGTGATCTTGTCACCGGTCTGCGAGACGGTAATCCGGCTGCCGTCGGGCAGGGCGCGGATGATCTCGAACAGCTTGCGGGCGGGAATGGTGGTTTCGCCGTCCTGGGCATCTTCAACCGCGATCCGCGACACCATCTCCACTTCCAGGTCGGTACCGGTCAGCGACAGCTGGCCGTTCTGCACCTGGACCAGGAAATTGGCCAGAACCGGAAGGGTCTGGCGGCGTTCGACCACGTTGACGACCTGTGCCAACGGCTTGAGAAAGGCTTCGCGCTGCAGTGTGAAACGCATGTGGTTCCGTGCCCCTATGCTTTAAAAAATGTGGAATAAATCAAAAGCTTGGTGGTGCTGGTAGAGACAGAATCGCTGGAAAACAACGCTAAGTCCTTGTAAATAAAAGGATTTCAGGCATCGAAACCCTCTGTATTACCGACCCCCAGGGGGTGGGGAAAGCTGTGGATAAAACCGACGCGATCTCAAACGCCATTTTTATCCACAACGTGTCCCGCGCTTGCTACCGGATTCTGCACCGTTTTGTGCGATGACGCCTCATCGGCATCCGTGCATCATTCGCTCAACTTCCGGATCAGCTTGTCCCAGTCCTCGCGGAGCTTGCCGTCGGTTTCCATCAGGGTCCGGATCTGGCGGCAGGCATGCAGCACCGTGGTGTGATCGCGACCGGCAAAGGCATCGCCGATCTCGGGCAGGCTGTGCTCGGTCAGTTCCTTGGTCAGGGCCATGGCGACCTGGCGCGGGCGTGCCAGCGAGCGGGTCCGACGCTTCGACAGCAGATCCTTGATCTGCAGGCCGTAGTAGTCGGCAACGGTTTTCTGGATGTTGGGAATGCTGATCGCCTGCTGCTGGGCGCGCAGCAGGTCGCGCAGGGTTTCCTGGGCGAATTCGGTGGTGATCGCGCGGCCGGTGAAATTGGCGCGGGCGGTCAGGGTATTGAGCGCGCCTTCGAGGTCGCGCACGTTGGAGCGCATCTTCTTGGCGATCAGGAACGCAACATCATCGGGAATCTCGGCACCGCGTTCGCGTGCCTTGGCCAGCACGATCGCGGCGCGGGTCTCGAAGTCCGGCGGTTCGATCGCGACCGACAGGCCCCAGGCAAGCCGCGACTTCAGGCGCGCTTCCAGGCCCTCGACTTCGCGCGGATAGCGGTCGCAGGTCAGGATGATCTGCTGCTTGCCATCGAACAACGCGTTGAAGGTGTGGAAGAACTCTTCCTGGGTGCGGTCCTTGCCGGCGAAGAACTGGATGTCATCGATCAGCAGCGCGTCCACCTGCTGGAACTGGCGCTTGAACTGATCCATGGTCTTTTCCTGCAGGGCCCGGATCATCGCGCTGAAGAACTGTTCCGAACGCAGGTACAGCACCTTCGCGCCCGGATTGGCCTGGCGCATGGCGTTGCCGGCGGCGAACATCAGGTGGGTCTTGCCCAGGCCGGTGCCCCCGTACAGCAGCAGCGGGTTGTGCGCGCGGTCGCCCGGCTTCTGCGCCGCCTGGAAGGCGGCGGCCAGGCCCAGCTGGTTGCTGCGGCCTTCGACGAAGTTGGCGAACGTGTAGTGGTTGTCCAGGTTGCCGGCGAACGGCACCTGCGGTTCGCTGGACACATGCGCCGACGGCGTGGAAACCGGCGCGTTCTGCGCCTCCACAGGGCGCGGGCGCGAGCCGATTTCAAGAAAAACGTCGCTGAAACCGGCGAAGTGCGCCAGCAGTTCGCGGATCCGGGCCAGGTACAGCTCGCGGACCTGGTCGACAATGAAGGCATTCGGTGCATACAGCACCAGGCTGTCCACGCGCAGATCGGCCTGCAGTGGCTTCAGCCAGGTATGAACGTCTTCCGGCGGGAACTCCGCTTCGAGGCGCTCGAGACTACGGGACCAAGCATCCATCAGCAATAATCGTCCGGTGGCCGGGGCATGGACGCGACAAGGCGCCCAAACACAGGCCTGAAAGGGGGGGAAATGGATGGCTCAGACTACCACCGAGCGCCCGCCTTCGGAATGCTTGTCCCCTACTTATTCACAAAAACATCCACAGCTATTGCACAGCCCGGTGAATTCGCGTAGCTGCCAGGGGTTGACTTGGGGCAGGGTACCTCTCTAGAATTTCCGGTTCTTTCCGTCCCATTCATACGAGAGGCCCCCAATGGCCACGAAGCGCACCTACCAGCCCAGCAACCTCAAGCGTAAGCGCGACCACGGCTTCCGTGCCCGTATGAAGACCGCTGACGGCCGCAAGATCCTGTCGCGTCGCCGCGCCAAGGGCCGCAAAGTCCTGAGCGCCTGATTGCCATGCCGCACCCCGCGGCAGACGCAATCCCTTCGACAGTGAATACTGCAGACCCGCGCAAGCGATTCCCTCGCTCTGCGCGGGTTCGCACGCGTGCCGAATACTCAACGGTCTTCAACGGCGCCCGCCGTGTGTCCGATCCGCTGATGACCCTGCACTGGCTGCCGGCTGACCGGCCGGCCAGGCTGGGTCTGGCGGTTTCCCGCAAGGTTGATCCGAACGCCGTCGGGCGTAACCGGATCAAGCGCGTCCTGCGCGACATCCTGCGTCAGACACGTACCGACATCCAGCCAGGCGACTTTGTCGTCGTGGCTCGTAGTGCTGCGCGTTCCGCCAGCAACGACGAGATCCGCCAGGCCTTCCTGCGCCTGCTGCGTCGCCTGCGTGCATTGCCCACGCCGGGCGTGGACGGCACAATGCCGCCGCCTGATGGCATCGCAACTCCTTCTTTGACCGAGCCGGCATCGCGTCCCGGCCCCGCCGAGCCTGTCCGCTGATGAACCAGACCCGCGTATTCCTCATTTTTGCCTGGCTGATGGTGGCCGTGCTGCTGTGGATGGAGTGGAGCCGTGAAAAGGCTGCTCCGACCCCGGCACCAACCACCACGTCGGCCCCGGCCGCCGCACAGAGTGTTCCGGGCGCGAACCCCGGCGCCATCCCCAGCGCCCAGGTGCCGGGCGCCCCCGGCCAGGCCGCCGCACAGGCCCAGGCCAGCGCTACCCCGGCCAGCCAGCGCGTGACCGTCACCACCGACGTGCTGCGCCTGGTGCTCGACGGCGGCCGCGTGCTCGACGCCGAGCTGCTGCAGTTCCCGCAGACCAAGGACGAAGGCAGCCCGCCGGTCCGCCTGCTGACCGAAGACCCCGCGCACCCGTACAGCGCGATCAGTGGCTGGGCCAGCGAAGACAGGAACACCCCGGTCCCCGGCGCCGACGGCTTCAAGCTGGTGGGTGACACCAAGGACTTCGTGCTGGCCAAGGGCCAGAACGAGCTGCAGATCCCGTTCGTGTGGACCGCCGACAACGGCGTGACCATCAAGCGCACCCTGACCGTCTCGCGCAACGAGTACGCCGTGCGCTTCAAGGACGAAGTCAGCAACGCTGGCGCCGCGCCGTGGAACGGCTACGTCTACCGCACCCTGGACCGCACCCCGACCATCCTGTCGCGGAGCATGACCAACCCCGATTCCTTCAGCTTCAACGGTGCCACCTGGTACGACAACGACAAGAAGTACCAGCGTCGTGCGTTCAAGGACTACCTGGAAGACGGCACGCTGAACCAGAACATCACCGGCGGCTGGCTGGCAATGCTGCAGCACCACTTCTTCACCGCCTGGATCCCGCAGAAGGACCAGACCGCACACTACGTGCTGTCGCAGGTGGCCGGTCGTGACCTGATCGAAGCGCGTGGCCCGGCCTTCACCGTGGCCCCGGGCCAGTCCACCAGCACCGAAGCCCGCCTGTGGGTCGGCCCGAAGCTGGTCAACCTGATCGCCAAGGAAGACGTGCCGGGCCTGGACCGCGTGGTCGACTACAGCCGCTTCTCGATGATGGCGGTGATCGGCCAGGGCCTGTTCTGGGTGCTGAACCAGGTGCACAAGCTGGTCGGCAACTGGGGCTGGGCGATCGTCGGCCTGGTGGTGCTGCTGAAGCTGGTGCTGTACCCGCTGTCGGCAACCCAGTACAAGAGCGGCGCCAAGATGCGTCGTTTCCAGCCGCGCATCGCGCAGCTGAAGGAACGCTATGGCGATGACCGCCAGAAGTTCCAGACCGCGATGATGGAGCTGTACAAGAAGGAAAAGATCAATCCGATGGGGGGCTGCCTGCCGATCCTCATCCAGATGCCGATCTTCTTCGCCCTGTACTGGGTGCTGGTGGAATCGGTCGAACTGCGCCAGGCGCCCTGGTTCGGCTGGATCCAGGACCTGACCGCACGCGACCCGTACTTCATCCTGCCGGTCATCAACGTGGCAGTGATGTGGTTCACCCAGAAGCTGACCCCGGCACCGGGCATGGACCCGATGCAGCAGAAGATGATGCAGTTCATGCCGCTGGTGTTCGGTGTCATGATGGCCTTCATGCCGTCCGGCCTGGTCCTGTACTGGGTGGTCAACGGCGGCCTGGGCCTGCTGCAGCAGTGGTGGATGACCAAGCGCCATGGCGGCGAGCCGGTCCCGGCCACCACCGCGCCGGCCCCGGTCAAAAAGAAGTAATCCCGACCTGTAGAGTCGACTGTTAGTCGACTGGCAGTAGAGCAGTCGACTAACACTCGACTCTACTACCGCCCCGGTCGATGAGAAGCCCGCCGCAAGGCGGGCTTTTCGCATGCGGCGTTAGAATCGCCGGCACACCGTTCCTCCCACCTTCGAGTCCACCATGCAGCGTGCGTCGTCGTTCCGCCTGTTCCTGCCGTCGCTGTTGTTGACCCTGGTCGTTGCCGGCTGTGGCGACAAGGACGCGAAGGCGCCGGCGACCACGGTCACCCAGCCCAGCGCGCAGGCCGCGGCCGCCGCCGATCCCGCCGCTGCACCGTTGCTGGCCGCGCTGCAGAAGCAGCTCGACGGCTACCGCCGCATCATCGTGCTGCTGTCCGACGAGGAACAGCAGTCGGCTGCCGACCGCGGTACCTCCACGCGCGTGGGCCAGCAGCTGTTCCACGATGGCCTGGAACAGCGCACGGCCATCGCCGCGCAGTTCGACACGCTGCTGCGCGGCTCCAGTCCGCAGCGCTTCGCCACCCTCGGCACCGTGCTGGACTACATCGAGTCGGCGCCGGAACTGTTCGACGCCGACCGCCTGGCCTTCCGCGAAGTGCTGCGTGACCTGCATGAACGGGTCGGCACCGATTCGTCGCTGCCGGCGGTGAAGCTGCACCAGCGCATCGGTGAGGACCTGGAGGCGCTTGATGAGATCGAGCGCAACTACAACCAGGAACTGACCCGCATCTTCAGCCGTTTCGAGCGCACCCGCGCCATCGAACTGAAGCGTGAGAAGTGGGACGACTACATCGCCCACCTGCACAAGGACTACAGCCGCGAAGCGATCCTGCGCGACTATGGCGTGATCGAGCCGTACCCGATGTCGATGAAGGACAGCGACCGCGAGATCTTCGGCCGCGACCTGCCGGCCAAGACCGTTGTGCTCACCTTCGACGATGGCCCGCACAAGGCCTACACCGATGAAGTGGTGGCCATCCTCAAGCGCTACGACGTGCCGGGCGTGTTCTTCGAAGTGGGCCGCAACCTGGGCAAGGTCGAGGCCGACGGCAAGGTCAGCCTCGGCCCGATGGCGAAGATCAGCCGCAACCTGATGGAAGAGGGCTATGCGGTCGGCAATCACAGCCTGACCCACGCCCAGCTGTCGCGGACCACCGGTGACGCGCTGCGCCAGCAGGTGCTGGACACCGACACGCTGCTGAAGGATGTCGACAGCAAGCGCGCGCCGCTGTTCCGCTTCCCCTATGGCGCACGCAATGCCGAAGGCCTGCAGCTGCTCAACGAAGCCGGGCTGAAGTCGATCATGTGGAACATCGACTCGATGGACTGGGCCGACCCGGTGCCGGAATCGATCGTGCAGCGCGTACTCGACCAGGTGAACAAGGAGCAGCGCGGCATCATCCTGTTCCATGACATCCACGATCGCGCAGTGAAGGCGCTGCCGCAGATCCTCGACCGGCTGATCGCCGAGGGTTACCAGTTTGCCGGCTGGAACGGCCGCGACTTCACCGTGGCCCGTGCGCGCAAGGGTGATGCCGCTGCCGCCACCGTCACCACCGGCTACGAGAAGTCGTGGGCGATCGTGGTCGGCATCGACAACTACGCCAAGTGGCCGAAGCTGGAATACGCCAGCCATGATGCGCAGGCGGTGGCCGATACCCTGACCGGGCAGTTCGGCTTCCCGTCCTCGCAGGTGATCGTGCTGAAGAACGAGCAGGCCACGCGCAACAACATCCTCGCGGCCTTCCACGACCGCCTGGCTGACGATCGCACCGGGAAGAACGACCGCGTGTTCGTATTTTTCGCTGGCCATGGCGCGACCCGCCAGCTCGCCTCCGGGCGCGACCTCGGCTACATCATCCCGGTCGATTCGGATCCGAAGGAGTTCGCCACCGACGCGATTGCGATGACCGACATCCAGAACATCGCCGAAAGCATGCAGGCCAAGCATGTGATGTTCGTGATGGATGCCTGCTACAGCGGCCTGGGCCTGACCCGTGGCGGCCCGTCGTCGTCGTCGTTCCTGCGCGAGAACGCGCGTCGCAGCGCGCGGCAGATGCTGACCGCCGGTGGTGCCGACCAGCAGGTGGCCGATGCCGGCCCCAACGGCCACTCGGTGTTCACCTGGGTGCTGCTGCAGGCGCTGGCCGGCAAGGGTGACCTCAACGGCGACGGCCTGATCACCGGTACCGAGCTGGCCGCCTACGTGGCGCCGGCCGTATCGGCGGTCTCGCACCAGACCCCGGCCTTCGGCAGCCTGCCCGGTTCGCAGGGCGGCGAGTTCGTGTTCCAGGTGCCGGACAGCCAGGAATTCCTCAATGCCGATACGCGCCAGCTGACCGCCGATGCGATCGCGCTGAACAACAAGGTGGAGGCCGCCAGCGAGGCCAAGGGCAGCCAGGCACCGGTGACGGTGGCTGACCTGCAGGGCGGCAAGGCCAAGCTGGTAGTGCCCTCCGCCGGACCGGCGTCCGACCGCCAGCGCGCGCAGCAGGCCAACGACCGTGGCCTGCAGCTGTACCGCGAGAAGCAGTACGACGAGGCAGCCGCGCAGTTCACCGAAGCGCTGAAGCTGCGTCCGGACTTTGCCCAGGCCGCCAACAACCTCGGCTTCGTCTACTACCGTCAGCAGCGCTACGCTGAAGCCGCACGCTGGCTGGAGAACACGCTGAAGATCGATCCGTCGCGTGCGGTGGCCTATCTCAACCTGGGCGATGCCTACTTCAACGCCGGCGACAAGGCCAAGGCGAAGCAGGCCTACACGACCTACCTGGCGCTGCAGCCGCAGGGCAGTGGTGCCGCGCAGGCACGCGCGCAGCTGGAGAAACTCTGAACCATGAACGACGCGATCCGTACCGACACCATCGTGGCCATCGCCAGCGCTCCGGGCGCTGGCGGTGTCGGCCTTCTGCGCCTGTCCGGTTCGCGCGCTGCGGCGATCGCCCGCGCGCTGGGTGCGCCTGCACTGCGCCCGCGCCATGCACACTATGCGCGCCTGCGCGACGCCGATGGCGACGTCATCGACGATGGCATCGTGCTGTGGTTCCCGGCGCCGAACAGCTTCACAGGCGAAGAGGTGGTGGAACTGCAGGGGCACGGCAGCCCGGTACTGCTGCAGCAACTGGTCGCGCGCTGCATTGCGCTCGGTGCGCGCCAGGCGCGGCCGGGTGAGTTCAGCGAACGCGCGTTCCTCAACGGCAAGCTCGACCTGGCCCAGGCCGAGGCCATCGCCGACCTGATCGCGGCCGGCGACAACCGCGCCGCACGCGCCGCGCGACGTTCGCTGGATGGTGTGTTCTCGCGGCGCATCGACGCCGTGTTCGAGCAGTTGGTGCTGTTGCGCATCCACGTGGAAGCAGCCATCGACTTCGCCGACGAACCGCTGGATACGCTCGGTGGCGCGCAGGTGCGGCGTGGGCTGGAACAGGCGCGCAGCGATCTGGCCCTGCTGCGCCGCGATGCCGAACGCGGCCGTCGCCTGCGCGATGGCCTGCACGCGGTGCTGATCGGTCCGCCGAACGCCGGCAAGAGTTCACTGCTCAACGCGCTGGCCGGCAGCGAACGCGCCATCGTCACCGACATCGCCGGTACCACCCGCGACACCCTGCGCGAAACCATTCGCCTGGACGGCCTGGAGCTGACCCTGGTCGACACCGCCGGCCTGCGCGACGGGGGTGACGCCATCGAACGCGAAGGCATGCGCCGCGCCCACGTGGAAATCGAGCGCACCGATCTGGCGCTGATCGTGCTGGATGCGCGCGATCCGGCGGCTGGCGAAGCGGCGCTGGGCGAGGCCGTGGCGGCGGTGCCGCACAAGGTCTACATCCACAACAAGTCGGACCTGCTGGAGGCGTTGCCGTCGCTGGACGATCCGGACCGCGTGTTCGTTTCGGCCTCCACCGGCGCCGGGCTCGACGATCTGCATGCGCGTCTGCGTTCGATCGCTTCGGCCGGGGCAGGGGAGCAGGTGGACGGCGAGTTCTCCGCGCGCACGCGGCATGTGGATGCGATTGAACGCGCGCAGGAGCACGCGCAGCGCGCCGACGGCGAGCTGGCGCACGAGCACCTGGAGCTGGCCGCCGAGGAACTGCGGCTGGCGCATGACGCGCTGGGCGAGATCACCGGGCAGATGAGTGCCGATGACCTGCTGGGCAGGATCTTCTCCAGCTTCTGCATCGGCAAGTAAGCCTTGGTAGTGCCGGCCGCTGGCCGGCAACCCAGCCGAACGAGCTTCTCGGGATCGCTACGGAGTCGGAGCCCCTGCGGGGATCCGACCCCAGGTCCCCCACCTGTCACATTGCCGCCGCATACTGACGCCCATCACATACCGCTTGGGGAAGTCGCAGTGAAGTCGTGGGGTTGTGCGTTGCTGTTGTCGCTGGCCGTGGCACCATCGGTGGCCATGAGTGCTGAATCCTCCACCCCGGCCGCGCACAAGGTGTCGGTCTATGGCCATCGCGGGGCGAGCGCGTTGCTGCCCGAGCACACCCTGGCCGCCTATGCGCAGGCGATCGCCGATGGCGCCGACTACATCGAGCCGGACCTGGTGATGACCAGGGACGGAGTGATGGTGGCCCGCCACGAGAACGAGATCAGCGGCACCACTGATGTGGCCTCGCATCCCGAATTCGCCAGCCGCCGCACCAGCAAGGTCATCGACGGGCAGAAGGTGGACGGCTGGTTCACCGAAGACTTCACCCTGGCCGAGCTGAAGACCCTGTACGCGCGCGAGCGCCTGCCGGAACTGCGCAGCACCGCCTATGACGGCCAGTTCCGCATCGCCAGCCTGGACGAGATCCTCGCATTCCTTGTCCAGCAGGCCGGGCGTGCCAACCGTGGCATCGGCCTGGTGCCGGAGATCAAGCACCCGACCTACTTCCAGTCGATCGGCCTGCCGATGGAAGACAAGCTCCTGACCGCGCTGCGTGGCAATGCCTATACCAACGTCGGCCCGGTCACCATCCAGTCGTTCGAGACCGCCAACCTGCGCTACCTGCGCGGCAAGATCCCGCGCGGCAGCAACATCCGCCTGCTGCAACTGCTGTGGAAGGGCGACACCCAGCCGGCCGACATCGCCAAGGCCGGTGGCAAGCTGACCTACGCGCAGATGATGACGCCGGCAGGACTGAAGGACATCGCCAGCTACGCCGACAGCATCGGCCCGGAACTGCGCTCGATCATTCCGCTGGATGCCAAGGGCGCGCTGAGCACTCCGACCACGCTGGTACAGGACGCACATGCAGTGGGCCTGATGGTGATTCCGTACACCTTCCGTCCGGAGAACCACTTCCAGGCCAGCAACCTGCGCAAGGGCGCCGACAACGCGCGCAATGCCGAGGGTTCGATTGCCGAGATGCGTGCCTATCTGGCCACCGGCATCGATGCCTTCTTCACCGATGACCCGGCACTGGGCCGGCAGGCGGTGGATGGCATGGGCGCGGCGGGGAATGCGGCGAACTGACGGACTCTGGTAGGTGCCAACCTTGGTTGGCACACTACAACCGCGCCGACCAAGGTCGGCCACTACCGGTTCATGAGGGTGCCGGCCAGCGGCCGGCACTACCGGGGCATTTTCAGCCGCGCGGCTCGTCTGGCCGGCGGAACGGGATCACCACGTAGTCCTGACCTTCGCGCGGCTGCCACAGCACCGGCACGCGCTGCGGTGACGGCGGTTCCAGCTCGTCGTCGGCCAGCGGTTCGGCCTCGTCTTCTTCGTCTTCCCAGCTGTAGCGCGGGCGCGGCGGCAGCGGGTCGGCGTTGCGGAACAGCAGCGCGGCGATGATGCCGGCGAAGGCGCCGCCCATGTGCGACTGCCAGGACACGCCGTCGGCGTGCGGCAGGATGGTCATCAGCATGCCGCCGTAGAACAGCATGCCGATCAGGCCGGTGGCAATCGCTGCACGGTCGCGGCGCAGCAGGCCCAGGCTGGCCAGCAGGAACATCAGGCCATGGGTGACGCCGCTGGCGCCCAGGTGCACGCTGCCCGGATTGCCCAGCATCCACGCACCGATGCCCGAGCCCAGCCACAGCAGGGGCAGGGCGCGCACGGTGGCTTTCGGGTAGACGCTGCCGGCCAGCGTGCCCAGGATCAGGATCGCGATGCTGTTGGCGGCGATGTGCTCGACCGAGGCATGCAGCATCGGGCCGCCGATCAGGCCAAGCAGGCCCTTGGCTTCCAGCGGCGCGACCGCCCAGGGCCGCCAGTCGAAGGTGCCCTGCAGGGCGAACACGGCCACCAGCACCAGCACGGCGGCCAGGCTGACATTGAACGCCCGCAGGATGCGCGAGCGGTCATTGCGGGGGGCCGGTACGTCGCCGGCGGGCAGGGGCGCGTTGTTGTCCATACCTCAGCAATGGCGGTGACTGGCGCGAAACCAAGGCCACCGCAACGGGAGAGTGGGTGAGGCCGGCGGGACAATCCCGCCGGCCGGCCATGATCAGGCGTGGCCGGAGCCTTCCTTCGGCGGGTACTTCAGGCTCAGTACCACGGTGGCGGCGATGATCACCGCGACCACGCCCAGCGACACCGGCGTCGGGATCTTGAACAGGTCGATGATCATCATCTTGATGCCGATGAAGCCCAGCACCAGCGCCAGGCCATACGGCAGCAGGTGGAAGCGGTCGGCCATGCCGGCCAGCAGGAAGAACATCGCGCGCAGGCCCAGCACCGCGAATACGTTGGAGGTGAGCACGATGAACGGGTCGGTGGTGATCGCGAAAATCGCCGGGATGCTGTCCACGGCGAAGATAACGTCGGTGACCGCGATCAGGATCAGCACCGCGAACAGCGGGGTGAACCAGCGCACGCCGTCGCGCTTCACGCTCAGTGCGTTGCCGGCATAGTCCGGCAGCAGGCGCAGGTGCTTGCGCATCCAGCGCAGGGCGGGATTGGTTTCCAGGTCCGGCTCCTGGCCGGCGGCGAACCACATCTTCCAGCCGGTGAACAGCAGGAAGGCGCCGAACACGTAGAGCAGCCAATGGAACTGGCTGATCAGCACGCTGCCGGCGAAGATCATGATCGTACGCAGCACGATCGCGCCCAGGATGCCGATGATCAGCACCTTCTGGCGCTGCTCCTCCGGCACCGCGAAGTAGCTCATGATCATCAGGAACACAAAGATGTTGTCGACCGCCAGCGCCTTCTCGACCAGGTAGCCGGTCAGGAATTCGAGGCCGACCTTGTTGGCCACCACCTGGCCGGCGGTTTCATTCAGGTAGTACCAGAGGCCCGCATTGAACAGCAGGGCCAGCGCTACCCAGCCGATGGACCACCACAGGGCCTCCTTGAAGGTGACCTTGTGCGGTCCACCATGGCGCATCAACACGAGGTCGACCAGCAGGGCGATGACCACCACCGCTGCGAAGCCGCCCCACAACCACACGTTACCGATCGTCTGCATTGGGAATGTCCGTTGGAAAGATGAATGCCAGGCCGGACGGCGAGGATCTGCAACGGAGGATCGGGAGGGGGATCCAGGGACAGAGCTTCGCCAGTACGGCGAAGGTCTCGCTCGCAGTTCCAGTCGGCTGGAACTGCCGTTGCACCGGAGCCTGCGGGCTCGAAATGACGGCGACAACGTCTGGGAGCTACTCCCCTTCTGGCGCCGATTCTGCCGTCTGGCCCCGCCGCCGTCAAATGGGGGAGGCCAGGGGTCGGATCCTCAAAGGGGCTCTGACCCCATTGTCGCCACACTGGGGTCAGAGCCCCTGCGGGGATCCGACCCCCGGCGCCCGGTTTACAATGGGTGGATGAATACCCCCCTTCCGATTGTCCGCCTCAAGAATGCGTGGCGTTCCAGCCACCCGTGGATCTTCCAGAAACTGGTCGAGAAACCGACCGTCCGGCCCAAGCCCGGTTCCATCGTCGACGTGGTCGGCATCGATGGCGAGTTCATTGGCCGCGGGTTCTACAACGGGCACTCGCGCATCGCCGTGCGCATCCTCGAAACCGACCAGAACGTGCCGGTCGATGCCGGCTGGTTCTCGCGCAAGATCGCCCAGGCGGTGTCGCTGCGCCGTGAGGTGCTGAAGCTCGACGCGGTCTCCGACGCCTGGCGCGTGGTGCACAGCGAAGGCGACGGCCTGTCCGGCCTGGTGGTGGATCGCTACGGCGACCTGGTGGTGGTCGAGTTCTTCGCCGCCGGCATGTTCCGCCACCGCGAATGGATCTACGACGCCCTGCGCGAGCAGTTCCCGGGCTGCCGTTTCCACAGCTTCGCCGACGAACACGTACAGAAGCAGGAGAGCTTCGACTTCCACGGCAACACCACCACCGAAGCGTCGGTGATCACCGAGTACGGCATCAAGTTCCGCGCCGACCCGGCCGGCGCGCACAAGACCGGTTTCTTCGCCGACCAGCGCGAGAACCGCGAGTGGCTGAGCCAGCAGGTGGAAGGCAAGAGCGTGCTGGACCTGTGCTGCAACACCGGCGGTTTCGCCGTGTATGCCGCTGCGCGTGGCGCTTCGGAAGTGGTCGGCATCGACATCGATGAGGACGTCATCCAGATCGCCAAGGGCAATTCGCGCCTGAACAACGTGCGCCCGAAGTTCATCCAGTCCGACATCTTCCCGTGGCTGCGCGACGCCGCCAACCGCGGCGAGCAGTACGACGTGGTGATCCTGGATCCGGCGAAGATGACCCGCGACCGCGACCAGGTCATCACCGCGCTGAAGAAGTACCTGGACATGAACAAGCTGGCGCTGGGCGTGGTCAAGCCGGGCGGCCTGTTCGCCACGTTCTCCTGCACCGGCCTGGTGGCCGAGGACCAGTTCCTCGACATGCTGCGCCGCGCGGCCTATTTCTCCGGCCGCACGATCCAGATCCTGAAGGTCGCTGGTGCGGGTCCGGACCATCCGTTCATGGCCCACGTGCAGGAATCGCGTTACCTGAAGGCCGTGTTCTGCCGCGTGGTCGACTGACCGCGGGACGATGTAGAGGCGAGCCGCGCCACCTGATCCTGGGGGCGCCATTGTTTCGAACGCATCGCAATGCGCGGGAAGCTGGCCGCTGGGCCGTGAATACGATTCATGCTCGACTCGCGGTGCCTGGCAGCCGAGCGTGAGCCCGACTCTACAAATCTGCTGGCTGCAGCGCTATGGTCGGGCTCTTCCCATTGCCGGTGAGAGCCCATGCCATCGTTGCGCCACCTGTCCGTCGTGCTTGCCCTGGCGCTGTGTGCGCCGCTGTCGGCTCATGCCATCGAGTTCAGCGCACAGGAACTGGCCCGCGCCAAGGCGCTGCAGCAGCGCCTGGTCACACTCGACAGCCATCTGGATACGCCGGCCAATTTCGGCCGGACCGGCTTCGACATCGAGCAGCGCCACGACCGCAACGCACTCTCGCAGGTGGACTACCCGCGCATGGTCGAGGGCGCGCTGGACGGTGGCTTCTGGGCCATCTACACCGATCAGGGCGACCGCAGCCCAGCCGCGCACCTCGCCGAGCGTGACCATGGCCTGCAGCGGCTGCTGGAAATCCGCGAAATGCTGGCCGCCAATCCCGAGCGTTTCGCGCTGGCATTGACCGCCGATGACGCGGCACGCATCAAGGCCGCCGGCAAGCGCGTGGTCTACATCAGCATGGAAAACGCCAGCCCGCTGGTGGAAGACCCCAGCCTGCTCTCGTTCTACCACCGTGCCGGCCTGCGCCTGCTCAGTACCGTGCACTTCGCCAACAACGAGTTCGCCGATTCGGCCACCGACCCCAAGGGAGCGGAATGGAAAGGCCTGAGCCCGGCCGGCAAGGACCTGGTGCAGCAGGCGGTGAAGCTGGGCATCGTGATCGACCAGTCGCATGCGTCCGACGCGGTGTTCGATGACCTGCTGGCAATGATGCCGGTGCCGTTCGTGCTGTCGCACAGCTCAGCCAAGGCGGTCTACGACCACCCGCGCAATCTTGATGATGCGCGCCTGCGCAAGCTGGCCAAGGCCGGCGGCGTGATCCAGGTGAACGCCTATGGTGGCTACCTGATCGACACCGCAAAGACGCCCGAGCGCAAGCAGGCCGAGGAAGCGCTGAGTAAGCAGCTGGGTGGCTGGGAAGGCATGGGCATCGAGCAGGGTGTTGCCCTGCTGAAGGCCGAACGGGCGCTGGACCACGAGCACCCGGTGCGCCATGCCAGCCTCGACGACTTCTTCGCCCACTTCGAGCACATCCTCAAGGTGGTCGGCCCCGAGCACGTGGGCATCGGCCTGGACTGGGATGGCGGCGGCGGCCTGAGCGACCTGCCCGATGTCAGCCAGCTGCCGAAGATCACCGCGTGGCTGCTGCGCAAGGGTTACACCGAGCAGCAGATTGCCGGCATCTGGGGCGGCAACCTGCTGCGGGTGATGCGCCAGGCGCAGGACTATGCGGCAAAGCAGGGCGGTTGACCGCCCTGTGGTAGTGCCGGCCGCTGGCCGGCATTGCCCGTATCAACAGGATGAGAGGTGCCGGCCAGCGGCCGGCACTACCGGTGATCCGGTTATTTCGCGATCAGCGCGTGGCGACGGCTGTACAGGAAGTACAGCACCAGGCCGGCCACGTTCCACAGCAGGAAATACAGCTGGGTGGTGTGCGGCAGGCTGAGGAACAGGTAGATGCAGCCCAGTGCGGCCAGCGGGCCGACCACGAAGGCCAGCGGCGTGCGGAACGTGCGCTCGCGGTTCGGCTCGCGCAGGCGCAGCACCACCAGGCAGATGCCGACGGCGGTGAACGCGGCCAGGGTACCGGCGTTGGCCAGCGCGGCAATCTCGTCCAGGCGCGCCACACCGGCCAGCGCCGACACCACCACTGCGGTGAACAGCGTGGTCGCCACCGGCGTGCCGGTGCGCGCGTTGACCTTGGACAGGCCACGCGGCAGCAGGCCATCACGGCTCATCACGAAGAAGATGCGGCTCTGGCCGTACAGGAAGGCCAGCAGCACGGTCGGCAGGGCGATGATCGCGATCACGCCGATCACCATCGCCGCGGTCGGATGGCCCAGCTGGCGCATGATCAGCGCCAGCGGCTCGGCGCTGTGGCCAAACACGGCGTAGCTCATCGCACCCACGGCGGCCAGCGCCACCAGCACGTAGACGATGGTGCAGCCGATCATCGAACCGATGATGCCGATCGACAGGTCGCGGCCCGGGTTCTTGGTTTCCTCGGCGGCGGTGGAGATCGCATCGAAGCCGTAGAAGGCGAAGAAGATGATCGCCGCCGCTGCCATCACGCCGTGCTCGACGCCATCGGGGCCCATCGACTTGGCGAAGCCATACGGCATGAACGGCTGCAGGTTGGCGCTGTCGAAGGCGGGCAGGGCCACGGCCACGAAGATAGCCAGCGCGATCAGCTTGAACACCACCAGGATGGCGTTGAGGGTGGCGCTTTCCTTGGTGCCGGCCATCAGCATGCCGGCCACCAGCCAGGTGATGATGATCGCCGGCAGGTTGATCATGCCGCCTTCCACGTGCGGGCCGGCCGCCAGCCAGGCCGGCAGGTGCACGTTCCAGCCGAACTGGGTGTGGACCCATTCGAGGAAGCCGACGAAGTAGCCGGACCAGCCCACCGCCACCGTACTCACCACCAGCGAGTACTCCAGGATCAGACTCCAGCCCACCACCCAGGCAAACACCTCGCCCAGCGCACTGTAGCTGTAGGTGTAGGCACTGCCGGCGGCCGGCATCATCGTCGACAGCTCGGCGTAGGACAGCGCCGCACAGGCGCAGACCGCACCGGCGATGGCGAAGGAGATCAGCACGGCCGGGCCGGCCAGGTTGGCACCGACGCCGATCAGTGTGTAGATGCCGGTACCGACGATGGCGCCAATACCCAGCGCGATCAGGTGCGGCCAGCTGAGCGTCGGGATCAGACGCCTGCCGGCCTCGTGGACGGTGACGGAATCTAGGGACTTGCGCCGGAACAGGGACATGCAGGCCTCGGAAGGGGTGACTAAGAACGACAAGTTCCCGAGTGTGACCGAACGCAGCGCAGCATTACCACTGACGGGGGTCATGCATGGCGGGGCGCGCGCTGCACCCCGGCCACGCTGCCGGAATCGGCACAAATGCTGGCAGGGTTCGAAATGATTCGATCCCTCAAGGCGAGCCCGGAGGCGATTGAAGTACGAGAGCAGGGGCCAGATCGATGCTGACCCGCTGCGGATCGATCACCGGCGCCGCACCTTGGGTTCTCAACTGGGCCACCAGCACTTCGAAGCCATGCGCGCGGCCGAACGCGTGCTCGTCCAGGGTCAACGGCAGCAGCTGCAGGAAGTCGAATCGTCCCGATGGCAGTTGCTGGGGTCCCGGAAAGTGCAATGACGGAACGAAGACGGCCGCCTGCAGCATGCTCCCTGCGTGATCCACCGGCCCCCCCAGCTTCAGCCTGTCCCATGGCGCCAACGGATTGCCGGGCATGCGCGAGTGGCACAGCAGCAGGTGGTACGCGGTGAACCAGCGCAAGGTGGTCAGCGCCCACGTCGCTTCATCCTGCGTCTCAAGCATCAGTTCGATGCCCCACCCCGAATCTCCATCTTCGTGCCGCCCTTCCCAGGGGTTGGACAGGCCGGTGCTGACATAGATCCAGTGCCGTCGATCACCGTGCGGAGGGCACGCATTGACGCCGACATGCAGCCAGCGCGGGTCGATCTGCTCCTGCTTGAAGACGTTGCGCAGCAGATCCATGTCGAGGGGGTAGATCCCCGGTCCGGTATCGCCGAACAACCGCCGGTACAGCGTCTCCTCCCGATACTCCCAGCTGCGCTCCAGCAGGGTGTCGTCGTCGATGGTGCTCACTCAGCCACCCTGCCGGGCCAGCGGCAGCCGTCTTCCTGCCAGGCTTCGGGGTCGTCGTGGAAGGTGGTGCTGCGGCCATCGCGGGCGCGTTCGTAACGCAGATCCAGCACCAGGGCACCCTGCGTGCTCAGCAGGTAGCGGCCGTTGAGGCGTCCGTCGATGCGTTCTTCCCAGACGCTGTCGAACTGGTACGGGCGATCTTCGGCCAGCACCGTGGTCTCCATCGAGATCCGGTGCAGGGGCAGGCGCTCGCGCTGCCCGGCGTAGCGCACATCGGCCCGGCCGTCTTTCAGCCAGCGCCATTCCAGGTGGATGCTGTCATTGCGACCGCCGCTCAGGCAGCGATGGTCCTGCACGGTGGTGCCAGAGGCGGTGCCGGCGAGCAGTAGTGCGACCGCGGTTGCCAGCCAGGCCTTCATCCGTTCAACCCCAACCGGATGCCGAACCCGACAAGGAACAGGCCGGCCACCCGGCGCAGCGCATCGCTGATGCGCGGATGCTGGATCAACCGGCGGCGGGCCAGGTTGCCCACACCGATCAGCATCGAGCAGTAGGCGATGCTGACCACCAGGATGATGCCGGCCAGGGCCGCGAAGGTGGCGATGCCCTGGTGCGCCTTCGGATCGATGAACAGCGGCAGGAAGGCCATGTAGAACAGGATCGCCTTCGGGTTGAGCAGGCTGACCAGGATCGCCTGCTGGAAGTAGCGGCCCGGCTGCATGCGGATCGGGCCGGCGTCACCGCCCTCGTGCTTCGGCGTGCGCAGCAGGCTGATGCCCACCCATACCAGGTAGGCCGCACCCAGGTACTGCACAGCGTGGAAGACCAAGGGGTTGGCCTTCAGCAGTGCGGCGACACCGGCCAGCGCCAGCCACATCAGGATCTGGTCACCGACCAGCAGGCCGGCCAGTGCGGTGTAGCCGCCGCGCACGCCGCCACGGCCGGTGGCGGTCAGCAGGGTGAAGGTGCCGGGGCCGGGCAGGGCGAGAAACACCAGCACAGCGACCAGAAACGTCCACAGGTCCTGGATGCCCATCCACGGCATGGCGGTGTTCTCTCTTACGGGGGGCTGCCATTGTCGGCCAGCACCGGGGTGGGCGACAGGGGGTGGGGGAGTCCATCGGGCATGCCAGACAGCAGCGGTTGCAGGTGCTGGCGCAGCTGCGCATGCAGCTGCCGCACCGCCGGCGAGAACTGCTTGCGGTGCGGGCACACCAGCTGCAGCGGAATGTGGCTGCCGACGCCGTCGAGCAGCAGCTGCAGGCGTCCGGCCAGCACGTCTTCGCGCAGGTCCAGCCAGGATTTGTAGGTGATGCCTTCGCCGGCCACCGCCCAGCGCCGCACCACGTCGGCGTCGTCGCAGACCAGCGGGCCGCGCACCGGGATCACGGTGCGGCGCCCTTCGACCTCGAACGACCAGCGATCGTAGGCGCGGCCACTGAGCTGGTAGACCAGGCAATCGTGCTCGCGCAGTTCGTCCAGGCGCACCGGCGTGCCCCGTCGCTGCAGGTAATCGGGCGAAGCCGCGAGCACACGACGGTTGCCTTCGAGCAGGGGCAGGGCCACGTAGCTGGCGTCGTCGAAGTGGCCGATGCGGATCGCCACATCGACCGGATCGCGGAACACGTCGGCCACTTCATCGGACAGCCGCAGGTGCAGGCGCAGCCGTGGATGCGCGGCTCGGAACGCGGTCAGCCACGGCAGCAGCAGGTTGCGACCAAAGTCCGACGGCGCCGACAGCTGCAGCGTGCCATGCAGTTCGGCGTCCTCGCCCTGCACGCGGGCCCGCCCTTCGCGCAGGGTAGCCAGCACCTCCTGCGCATACGGCAGGTACAGCGCGCCCTCGCCGGTCAGGCGCAGGCTGCGGGTGGTACGCACGAACAGGCGCAGGTCCAGTTCGCGTTCCAGCCGCGCCACGGCTGCAGCGACCTGTCCGGGTAACAGATCGGCCTCGCGGGCCGCCTGGGAGAAGCTGCCCAGTGCGGCCGTGCGGACGAACAACTGCAGGTCGTCGAAGCGGATCATCTTCATTGCCGGAGTGAAAGTGCTGCCCGATTCTGCGCCTTTCTGAGCGACCGTGCGCGGCGCAACCTGTGCACTCCTTCCCCACTGGACCGCTGCCATGCGCGCCATTGCCTACACCCACGCCGGCCTGCCGATCGACGACACCCGGGCCCTGATCGATATCGAACTGGAACTGCCGCAGCCCGGCCCACGCGACCTGCGGGTGGCGGTGCGCGCGGTGGCGGTGAACCCGGTCGACACCAAGGTCCGCCGCGGCGTGGCCACCGACGGCCCGCGCGTGCTGGGCTGGGACGCGGTCGGCATCGTCGACGCGGTGGGCAGCGAGGTCACCCTGTTCCAGCCTGGCGACGCGGTCTACTACGCCGGCGTGATCGACCGCCCGGGCAGCAATGCCGAGTACCAGCTGGTGGACGAGCGCAGCGTCGGCCGCAAGCCGGCCAGTCTCGACGATGCGGCCGCCGCCGCGCTGCCACTGACCGCGATCACGGCCTGGGAGCTGCTGTTCGACCGCCTGCGCATTCCGGAGGGCGGCGGTGAAGGCCAGACCCTGCTGGTGATCGGTGCTGCTGGCGGTGTCGGTTCGATCCTGGTGCAGCTGGCGCGGAAGCTGACGAAACTGACGGTGATCGGCACCGCATCGCGCCCGGACACCCAGGACTGGGTGTATGCGATGGGCGCGCACCACGTGATCGACCACAGCCTGCCGCTGGCCGAGGGACTGGCACGGCTGGGCATCAGCGAGGTGCAGCACGTGGCCAGCCTGACCCACTCCGACCAGCACTACGCGCAGATCGTGGAGCTGCTGGCGCCGCAGGGCCAGTTCGGCCTGATCGACGATCCGGGCCAGGTGGACGTGATGGCGCTCAAGCGCAAGGCACTGTCACTGCACTGGGAGTCGATGTTCACCCGCCCGCTGTACAAGACCGCGGACATGCAGCGCCAGCACGACCTGCTGAACCGGGTGGCCGAGCTGATCGATGCCGGCGTGCTGCAGACCACCCTGGGCGAGCATTTCGGGCGCATCGACGCGGCCAACCTGCGGCGCGCGCATGCGCTGCTGGAGAGTCACCGCGCCAAGGGCAAGATCGTGCTGGAAGGCTGGTAAGGCCGGGTCGTTCCCGCGCCCTTGGGGTCGCTCTTGGGATCAGATCCCTTTCCCCCGGGAAAGGGATCTGACCCCTGCCTCAGGCCACGCCGTTGTCGACGTGTTCGGCGAAACCGGGCTGCTGGCGCAGGCGTTCGAACCACGCCGCGAGGTGTGGCAGCGCGGGCTTGTGGCCGGGCGTGCTGCGCCAGCGCTGGGTCGACAGCCCCAGCACGATATCGGCGAGGGTAAAGGTGTCGCCCGCCACATAGCCGTCGGAAGCGGCCAGCTGTGCATCAAGCACCCCCATCAACCGGTTCCACTGCGCCAGGCTGGCCTCGGCGCGGGCATCGTCCGGGTAGTCCGGATGCTGGCGCACGCGCGCCATGAACACATGGCGCCAGGCGCTGTTGAGGTCGCTGGACTGCCAGTCCATCCACTGCTCCACCCGGGCCCGGGCCTGCGCTGCTGCGGGCAGCAGGTCGTCACGGCCGGCGCGGGCAGCCAGGTAGCGGCAGATGCTGTTGGACTCCCACAGCACGAAGTCGCCATCGCGCAGCACCGGCACCTGCCGGTTCGGATTCAGTGCGGCCAGCAGGTCCGCGGGTGGCGCAGGCTCGTGGCGCAGGGGCAGATCCAGCCCCGCGCACAGCCACAGCACCTTGCGCACGTTGATGGAGGTGGGCTTTCCGTACAGAGCGAGCATGGTTCTGGCGCAGCAGCTGAGACTCCGCCAGCCTACACTTGCCCCATGCAAACCGAATATCTGCTCATTGGCGGCCTTCTATTGGCCGTGCTCATCCTGCAGCTTGTCGCCCTGCTGCGCCGCCCGCCGCACGACCGCCTCGAACAGGCGGTGCGTGAGGAGGCGCGCGCCGGGCGCAGCGAGCTGCGCGAACAGCTCGATGGCTTTGCCCGCGCGCTGACCGATCTGTCCACCCGCACCGACCAGCGCCTGGACCTGCTGCGCGAGGCGCTGGGCGAGGACGCCCGCAAGGCGCGTGCCGAGGCGGCGGAGAGCCAGCAGCGTGGCGCCGCACTCATGGGGCAGCGCCTGCAGGAACTGCGCGGCCAGCTGGAAACCTTCGGGCAGCAGCAGGAAGCGCGCATCCACGCCTTCGGCCAGCAGCTGCAGGAACTCACCGGGCGGACCGATACCCAGCTGGGCGCGCTGCGCCAGACCCTGGTGGACGATGCGCGCAAGGGTCGTGAGGAAGGTGCGCAGTCGCAGCAGCGCCTGACCGAAAGCCTTGGCCTGCGCCTGCAGGAACTGACCCAGCGCAACGAACAGCGCATCGCCGAGATGCGCGCCACGCTGGAAGAGCAGCTGCGCGCGCTGCAGAACGACAATGCGCAGAAGCTGGAGCAGATGCGCCACACCGTGGACGAAAAGCTGCAGTCGACGCTGGAAACACGCCTGGGCAACTCCTTCAAGCTGGTTTCCGAGCGCCTGGAACAGGTGCAGCGCGGTCTTGGCGAGATGCAGCAGCTGGCCACCGGCGTTGGCGATCTCAAGCGTGTGCTGACCAACGTCAAGAACCGTGGCAGCTGGGGCGAAGTACAGCTGGAGAACATCCTCGAACAGACGCTCACCCAGGAACAGTACGCGCGGGCAGTGAAGGTACGCCCGGACAGTGGCGAGATGGTCGATATCGCGGTGCGCCTGCCGGGCCGCAGCAGTGACGACACGCCGGTGTGGCTGCCGATCGACTCCAAGTTCCCGCGCGAGGACTACGAGCGCCTGCTCGACGCGCAGGAACAGGGTGACGCCGAGGGCGTGCGCCTGCAGGGCATCCAGCTTGAACGCGCGGTGCGCGTGCAGGCCAAGTCGATCTGCGACAAGTACATCGCGCCGCCGCACACCACCGACTTCGCGGTGATGTTCCTGCCCACCGAAGGCCTGTATGCCGAAGTGATCCGGCGCCCGGGCCTGGTCGACCTGTTGCAGCGCGAGCACCGCGTGGTGGTGGCTGGACCGACCACGGTCACCGCGCTGCTCAACAGCCTGCAGATGGGCTTCCGCACGCTGGCCATCGAGCAGCGTTCCAGCGAGGTGTGGAGCCTGCTGGGTGCGGTGAAGAGCGAGTTCGGCAAGTTCGCCGGCATTCTCGAAAAGGCCGAGAAGCAGATCA
Source organism: Stenotrophomonas sp. YJH_SMC_25 (assembly GCF_059369595.1). Taxonomy (NCBI): domain Bacteria; kingdom Pseudomonadati; phylum Pseudomonadota; class Gammaproteobacteria; order Lysobacterales; family Lysobacteraceae; genus Stenotrophomonas; species Stenotrophomonas sp. YJH_SMC_25. Next base: position 352,527 of record NZ_JCAFSV010000002.1, read on the forward strand.
CCACGGTCGGCCGCAGCATCGGCGAAGCCAGCCGCAAGACGCGCACCATCGAACGGCGCCTGCGCGGCGTGGAGTCGCTGGCGTCAGAGCAGGCGCAATCCCTGCTGGGCGGCCTGGCCGATGCTGATGCCACGGCCGAGGACGAAGGCAACGAAGGCGACGACGGTGACGAAGCCTGAGCTACGTCGACACGCCGCCTGCATGGTCGATGCGTATGCTGGCGGCCTGTCCTACTGGATCAGGTAACGCCATGCGCCTGCGCCTCTGCACCAGTCTCATCCTGACCGCGCTGCTTGTCGCCTGCAGCAGCGCACCGCCGGCTGCCAATCCGGCGGCGGCACCTACCGCAGCCACCAGCCCCGAAGCGGCCGAGGCCTACCGCGAAGCGCGCGATGTGGACTGCCAGGCCGCTGGCGGTACCCTGCAGCGGCTGGGCCGGCTGCAGCGCGAACAGTGCGTGATTCCCTACGCCGATGCCGGCAAGGCCTGCAGCCGCAAGAGCGACTGCACGGGCCAGTGCCTTGCCGGCGGCGAAGTGGCGGTTGGCAGCCCCGCCACCGGCACCTGCCAGCGCGATGCCCGCCAGAACTTCGGCTGCCGCCAGCGCATTGATGAGGGCAAGGCGCAGGGCATGATCTGCGTGGACTGATCGTAGTGCCGGCAGCCTCATGAACCCTTGCGAACGATCGCACGATTGCCGGCCAGCGGCCGGCACGACCGACATCGCGCGGCGCTATGCTGGTGGGCCATTCCCCGCTGTTGCCGGAGCCCCCGCGTGAGCACTTCGATCCAGAACATTTCCCTCACCACCATCGACGGCCAGCCGTCCTCGCTTGCCGACTACCAGGGCAAGGTACTGCTGCTGGTCAACGTCGCCTCCAAGTGCGGCTTGACCCCGCAGTACGAAGGCCTGCAGGCGCTGTATGCGGAAAAGCACGCACAGGGCCTGGAAGTGCTGGGCTTCCCGGCCAACAACTTCCTCGGCCAGGAGCCGGGCAGCGAAGCGGAGATCCAGCAGTTCTGCCAGCTCACCTACGATGTCAGTTTCCCGATGTTCTCCAAGATCAGCGTGGCCGGTGACGACACCCACCCGCTGTACCAGCAGCTGATCGCTGCGCAGCCGCAGTCGATCGGCGAAGGCCCGCTGCGCGAGCGCCTGGCCAGCAAGGAGATTCCGATCCACGCCGCGCCGGCGGTGCTGTGGAACTTCGAGAAGTTCCTGGTCGGCCGCGACGGCAAGGTCATCGCCCGCTTCGCCCCGGACGTGGCGGCTGACGACGCGCGCCTGCGCGAAGCCATCGAAGCCGCGCTGGCTGCCTGATCGGCCGGGGTCGGATCCCTTTCCACGGGAAAGGGCTCCGACCCCACCCACGGCGCCAAAGAAAAACCCCGCCGAGGCGGGGTTTTTCATGCGTCGCTGACAGGACTCAGTGCGTCCACTGCGGCATCGGCATCGCATCGACCGGGATCGGCGAATTGGCGTCGTCGTGGCCACGCTCGCGCTTGCTGCGCAGATCGTTCTCGATCTGGTAGTTGCGACGCTGCATCCATGCATCGCGCACCAGCGAGTACTCGTCCACGGCAGTGTCACGCAGGTCGTCGATCGCCAGCAGCTGCGCGCGGGTATCGACCAGCTGCAGGCCCTGCAGGCCGATGCGGACCTTGTCCTCTTCGATACGGCGGATCGGCGACAGCGGAATGTCGCCGGCCAGGCCGAACACGTCGCGCACGGTACGCGGGCCGAAGAACGGCAGTTCCACGTAGCGCGAACGACGCCAGCCCCAGGCACCCAGGGTCTGGCCGAAGTCCTCATTGCGGCGCGGCACCATCGCCTTGCTGGCCGGATCGAACAGGCCACCGATGCCCAGCGTGCTGTTCATCAGGAAGCGGCCGAGGCTGTCCCATGCATCGGCACCGCGGCCCTGCAGCAGCTGGTTGGTGATGGTCACCGGCGCGCGCAGGTTGCTGAAGAAGTTGCTGACGCCGGTGCGGGCGAAGCGCGGCACCACGTGGGTATAGGCGGTGGCCAGCGGACGCGCGACGCCGCGGTCGACCGCGTTGTTGAACTTGTGCACCTTGCGGTTGAACGGTTCCCACGGATCGTAGGCCGCTGCGTTGGTGGTGTTGCCGGCACCGCCATAGAGGGCATCGAAGTCGTCATCGCCACCGGGCGCGGTGGCGGCTGAGGTCTTCGCCGCGCTGCCGTCGCCGCTGTCGGTGGGAGCAGCCGGCGACGATGCGGCAGCAGCCGGCGGATTGGCCACCGGCGCGACCAGGGCAGCGTCAGCCGTGCCGGCATCGGTGGCCGCGACGGCGGGCGAGGTGGAAGAACTGGCCGGGACCACGGTGCTGGCTGCCGGTGCATCGCTGCGCGCGGGCTTGCCGGCACAGGCGGTGAGGGCGGTGGCCAGGACGATCAGGGGGAGAGTGCGCACGACGTTCATGTCAGCTCGCAGCAGAAGTAGCGTTGAAATCCAGGTTGGGCGACAGCCGGTAGGCCGCGCTCAGTTCGTTGTAGCCAGCCGGCGCGCCGGTGATCACCAGCGGATGGCCGGCCTTGCGCGCACGTGCCGCCAGCTCGGCCAGCAGGGCCAGGCCGGCGCTGTCCACGCGTTCGACCTCAGCCAGATCCAGCCGTGCCAGCTTTGCCGGCAGGGCCTGCAGCTGCGGCCATAGCGCGATCACCGCAGCGCGGTCGAGCACCCCGCGCAGGCGCAGGGTGTCGCCTTCCAGCAGCGCCAGTGCGTTACTTGCCATTGCCCGCGGGCCCGGCCTGCATGCTGCCGCTGTGCAGCTCGCTGGCCACCTGCTTGATGCCCTTCTGGCGCAGCGGGGTGTCGAACTGGTTGCGGAACGTCTGCACGTAGGAGATGCCTTCGATGTTGACGTCGAAGATCTTCCACTGGCCGTTCACGTTGCGCATCCAGTACTCGACCGGGGTCGGCTCGCTGCCGGCACGCACCAGCTCGGTGCTCACGCGCACGCCGCGGTTGCCCGGCAGCGGGCTTTCACCCTTCAGGCGGAAGCTCGGCTTGCCCTGGATGTTGAGCAGGGTCGAACCGTAGCGCTGCATGAGGCTGTCGGCCATGGCATCGGCGAACAGCTTGATGTCGGCATCCGAGGCACCACGGGCGTGCGGGCCCAGCACCAGGCGCGCGGCATAGTCGCGGTCGAAGGTGCGGTTCAGTTCGCTGTCGATGTAGTTGCGCAGGCTGGCCGGGTTGCTGCCGAATTCGCTCCTGCGCTGCTGCAGGGTGGTGAGGATGCGCGTGCTGGCATCGATCACCACCTTGCCGGCCTGGCCCTGCGCCGCGGCAGCGGCGGGGGCGGCGGCCTGGGCCTGGGCGAGGAACGGAGTAGCCACCAGCAGCGCCGAGGCGAGCAGGGCCGGGATCAGTTTCATCTTCATGGTTGCGGTTCCGTTGCAGGCGCCTGCGCGCCATCGTTGGGCTTCTGAGCAGCGCCGCCACCGGCGCCGCCACTGAACATGTACTTGCCGACCAGCTGGATCAGGTCAACCGCCGGCTGGGTGAAGACAATTTCGTCGCCGGCCTTCAGCACGTCCGGATCACCGCCCGGCTGCAGTCCGATATAGCTCTCGCCGAGCAAACCACTGGTGAAGATGCCGGCCGCGGTGTCCGCCGGCAGGTCCTTGACCTTGCTGTCCATGCGCAGGGTCACGATCGATTCGAACTTCACCGGGTCCAGGTCGATGGAGGCGACCTGGCCGACGGTGACGCCGCCGATCTTCACCGGCGCCTGCTTGCGCAGCTGGCCGACCTGGGAGAAGCGCGCCTTCAGCTCGTAGCCCTGGCTGCCCCAGCTCCAGCGCTGGTTGGTCGAGGCCACCGCCAGCACCATCAGCGAGGCCAGGGCCAGCAGCAGGAAAGCGCCGACGGAGAATTCGAGTCTGGGACCGCGGATGGCCATGTGGATTACCTGATCGAGTCGTGGTGGCCGCGCGCGCCTGCGCACCGCCGGTGGAGGGGTTAGGTGAACAACATTGCCGACAGAACGAAGTTGAACATCAGCACCAGCAGCGAAGCGTTGACCACTGCACGGGTGGTCGCCACCGACGTGCCTTCAATGGTCGGCTCGGCATGGAAACCAACATAGGCGGCGACCAGCGCGGCGGTGCCGCCGAAGATCGCCGACTTCAGCATCGCCACGCCGAAGTCATCCCAGAAATCGACGCTGTTGCGCAGCGCCGACCAGAACACGCCATTGTCCAGGCCCAGCACGTGCACGGCCTCGAAGTAGCTGGCACTGATCGCCAGCGAGCAGAAGATGCCGGTCAGCAGCGGCACGGTCAGCACCGCCGCCCAGAAGCGTGGCGCCACGGCCTTGGCCACCGGGTCGATCGCCATCAGCTCCAGCGCCTTGATCTGGTCGGTGGCGCGCATCAGGCCCAGCTCGGCGGCGATCGAACTGCCGGCGCGGCCGATGAACAGCAGCGCGGTCAGCACCGGCGCCAGTTCGCGGTACAGCGACAGGCCAAGCAGGGTCGACAACGCGTCGGCCGCGCCGAAGGTGGTCAGCGTGCGGTAGCCCTGCAGGGTCAGCACCAGGCCGACGAAGGCGCCACCGACGGCGATGATCGGCAGCGAGCGCGCGCCGATCTTGTAGATCTCGCGGGTCAGTTCGGCCAGGAAATCACGGGTCGGCAGGGAACCGCGCAGCACGGTCAGCGAGAACAGCCCGGCGCGGCCCAGCGAGCGGGTGGCTTGGACGAACGGCATCAGGCAACCCTCGCGCGTGGCGCGGCATCGAACGGAATCGGGCCATCCGGCTGGCCATGCAGGAACTGCCGCAGCAGCGGATCCTGGCTGGACTGCAGTGCCTCGGGCGTCCCTTGGAACACGACGCCGCCATTGGCGATCGCGATCACCTGGTCGCAGATCGGCAGGGTCTCGTGCACGTGGTGGCTGACGATGATGCTGGTCAGGCCCAGGCTGTGGTTGAGGCGCTGGATCAGGCTCATGATCACCCCGGAGGCGATCGGGTCCAGCCCGGTCAGCGGCTCGTCGTAGATCATCAGTGGTGGGTCCAGCGCCAGCGCACGGGCCAGCGCCACGCGGCGCGCCATGCCGCCGGACAGTTCGCGCGGCCAGGCGTCGGCGGCGGCCAGCAGGCCCACCGCATGCAGCTTCATCTCCACCAGCCGGCGCAGCACGGCGGCCGGCAGGCGGGTATGCGTACGCAGCGGCAGGGCGACGTTCTCGGCCACGGTGAGGTCGGTCAGCAGACCATTGCCCTGCAGCAGCACGCCCACGCTCTTGCGCATCTCCAGCAGCGCGCTGCTGTCATGCGGGATCGGCTTGCCGAACAGGGTGACGTCGCCGGCCACCGGTCGCAGTTCGCCGGTCAGCGCCGCCAGCAGGGTCGACTTGCCGCTGCCGGAGGGTCCGAGCACGGCGGTGATGCTGCCCTGCGGCACCTGCAGCGACACGTCACGCAGGATCGTGCGTCCGCTCCGGTCGATGCGGACGTTGGACAACTGCACCAGACTGGAGGTGGAAGCCGACATGGGCACCATTAACGTTTTTTAGACATCGAAGGATCGGGCCAGCCGGCTGAACATAAGCAGACTGGACGGTGCAGTATTGTTGCACGGCAGAGCGTGGCGCAGGCCGGGACAATCGGCCGGCAGCCCGGAACAATCCGTACCGTCGATGGGCCGACCATTGAATACTGCCTGCCGTCCTGCACACTGTGCATGATGAGTGACCCAGGCAGCGATTTCCGCCTCTACCATTCCAACTCGCTGGACGTGCTGGCCGCGCTGCTGGCGCGCAACGTGCGTGCGCCGGTGCCAGGCCAGCCATTGCTGGCGCCGGAAGTGGTGTTGATCCCGCAGGTGGCGATGCGCCGCTGGCTGCAAGCGACACTGGCCGCCGAATTCGGTGTCGCCGCCAACCTCGAATTCCTCACCCCGGGCGAGTTCGTGGCCCGCGCGCTGAAGGCCAACGTCAGCGGCGAGCAGGACGATCTGGACGCGGCCGGCCTGCACTGGAAGCTGTACCAGGCCCTGCGCGACCCGACATTGCTGGCGCAGCCACCGATGCGTGCGCTGCAGTCCTATCTTGCCGGCGGTGACGCATTGAAACCCTGGGCGCTGGCCGGCGAGCTGGCCTCGGTATTCGAGAAGTACCAGGCGTGGCGCCGTGACTGGCTGCTGCGCTGGGCAGCCGGTGCCGATCCTGCCGACCCGCAGGCGATCCTGTGGCGCACCATCACCCAGGGCCACGACTACCGCGCCCGCCGCATCCAGGAATACCTGGACCGTTTCGAAGGTGCCGGCCAACCGCTGCCGAAGGGCTTGCCACCGCGCATGTCTGCGTTCGCAACGCTCAACATCTCGCCCGACGTGCTGCGGGTGATGGCCACCCAGGCGCGGGTGGGCGAGCTGCATTTCTATATGCCTACCCCGGTGCAGTCGTACTGGGGCGACCTGCAGACGCTGGCCGAGCGCCTGCGCAGCGGCGCACCGGACCCCTTCGGCGAAGCGGCCGGCGAGAACCGCCTGCTGGAAGCCTGGGGTGCGGCCGGGCGCGACTTCATGGCGGTGCTGGGTAGTTACGAGGTGGTGCATCCGGCCGGCGAGATCGCTGCCTATTCCGATCCGGAGGAGGACACCCGCCCGATCCTGGACGAAGGCGGCCTGTCCGACAGCCTGCTGCATCGCCTGCAGCGTGACCTGTTCCACCGCCGTGCGCTGCCCTCGGGCGCGCTGCGCGACGGGCTGCGCAGCGACGACCCCAGCCTGCAGGTACACGCCTGCCACACCCGCCTGCGCGAACTGCAGGTGCTGCATGACCAGCTGCGCAGCCTGCTGCAGGACCCGCGCTTCGACCCGCCGCTGCAGGCGCGCGAGATCGCGGTGCTGGCGCCGGACATCGATCCCTATGTGCCGTACCTGGAAGCGGTGTTCGGCGGTCGCGGCGGCGAGGAGGAACACATTCCGTATGCGCTGGCCGACAGCAGTCCGCTGGCCGGCGAGCCGTTGGCCGATGTGTTCGTGCACCTGCTGGGCCTGCCGGTCTCGCGCTTTGGCTTGAACGAAGTGCTGGACCTGCTGGCCAGCGCGCCGCTGGCCGAGGCGGCCGGGCTGGAAGCGGTGGACTTCGACCGCCTGCATGGCTGGCTGCAACAGGCCGGTGCACGCTGGGGCCTCGATGCGAAACACCGCAACCAGCACCAGGCACCGGCCGACGACGCCTACACCTGGCAGTTCGCGCTGGATCGCCTGGTACTCGGCCACGCCACCGGCAGCGAGGCCGACCTGGCCGGCGTGGCGCCGTGGATCGAACTGGAAGGCGGTGCGCTGGACGCGCTGGACCGGCTGCTGCGCCTGCTGCGCGTGCTGGCGATCTACCAGCGCCGACTGGGCGAGCTGCTGACCCCGGCGCAGTGGCGGCAACGCCTGCTGTCGCTGCTGGATGCACTGCTGCCCACCGCGCCCAGTTCCCCCAACAGCCAGCGCGCGCTGGAGCGCCTGCGCAAGCTGCTCAACCAGTTCGCCGAAGATGCCGCCAAGGCCGGCTTCGAGGAAGGCGTGCCGCCGGAGGTGGTGCGCGCGCACTTCGCCGGCGCGCTGGGCGAGGCCGATACGCGCGCACCGCTGCTGACCGGTGGCATCAGTTTCGGCCGCATGGTGCCGATGCGCCTGCTGCCGTTCCGGGTGATCTGCGTGCTCGGCCTCAATGATGGCGATTTCCCGCGCCGTGACCCCGCTGCCGGTCTCAACCAACTCACTGCCGAGCTGGATACGCCGCGCCGCCGTCCGGGCGACCGCTCCACCCGCGAGGATGACCGCTTCCTGTTCCTGCAGCTGTTCGCCGCCGCGCAGGAGGTGTTCTATCTCAGCTATCTCGGCGCCGATCCGCGCGATGGCAGCGTGCGCGAGCCGTCGGTGCTGGTCAGCGAACTGATCGATGCCGCCGCCGCGTATCACCTCGATCCGCCTGCGGCGGTCCGCGACTTCACCGTGCGCCACGCCCTGCAGCCGTTCTCACCGGCGGCGTTCGGTGATGGCGATCCGCGTCGCTTCAGCTATCGCCGCCAGTGGCACCCAGCCGCCGGTCGCCTCACCGGCCAGCGCGGTGGCCTGCAGCCGTGGTTCGATGCACCGTTGCCGCCGCCGCTCGACGACGCGGTGGAGGAGGAGGTCGCGCTCGATACCCTGCGCCGCTTCCTGTGCGACCCGGCCGGGCAGTTCCTCGCACAGTCGCTGGGCCTGCGCCTGGCCGACGAGGTCGAGGAGGTGGATGACCTGGAACCGCTGGTGCTGTCCTCGCGCGGGCCGGAAAAGCGCAGCGTGCAGGCGGCGGTAGTGCGCGCCACGCTCAGCGGCGATACCGAGCCGTTGTACCCACGCCTGCGCGCGCGTGGCCTGCTGCCGTCGGGTCCATTGGGCGAGCGTCAGTTCGAGGTGGAGCAGTTGAAGACACGCCCGTATGCCAGTGCGCTGCTGGGCTGGATGCAGGGCGAACCACTGGAAAGCCGTCGCTACGAAGTGGACATCGATGGCGTGCGCCTGCATGGCCGCGTGGCCGATCGGCATCCGGAAGGGCTGGTGCGCTTGCGTGCCGGCACGCTCAATGGCAATGCAGTGATCCGCCACGGCCTGGACTGGCTGCTGGCGAACGCGGCGGGCGACGCGCTGCCGCTTGTGCAGTTCCATGATGGTGGCGACGCCGGTCCCGGCCCGCATGTACTGCCGGCACTGAGCGTTCCCGCTGCACGTGCGGCGCTGCGTGCGCTGCTGCAGCTGCGCCAGCGTGGCCTGCGCGAGCCGCTGCGCTTTGCCCCGTACACCGGTTGGGTGCTGTACAACGCGCCAGCAGAAAAGCAGCGCAGCGAAGGCTGGAAGCAGTGGCACGGCAGCGACCGCAGCTGGGGTGAATCCAGCAGCGACGCCTGGCAGCTGCTGCTGCGGGGTGCCGACCCGTTCGCTACCGAGGCCAGCTACGCTGACCTGCTGCGCAACAGCCAGGTGGTCTTCAGCGCGGTGCGCGAAGGCCGCGCTCTCGGCACCGAAGCACGCCAGGAGGGCAGCGCATGAACACCGCCATCGCCGAAGACGGCCTCGAATCCCTCAGCCGCGATCCCTATCTGGCGCTGTCGCTGGAGGGCATCCGGCTGATCGAAGCCAGCGCCGGCACCGGCAAGACCTTCACCCTGGCCACGTTGTTCACCCGCCTGGTGGTGGAGCAGGGCCTGCGCATCGGCCAGATCCTGGCGGTGACCTTCACCGATGCCGCCACCCAGGAACTGCGCAAGCGCATCCGCGAGCGGCTGGCGCTGGCCGCGCGCCTGGTCGACCTGGAAGCGGCCGACGGTGAAGCACCGGAGGTACGATTGACGCGCGACGTGCTGCAGCGCCATCTGCGGGGCGGCACCGAGAGCGCCGCCGCACTGAAACGCCGCCTGCAGGTGGCCGCAGACGAGATCGACCTGGCGTCCATCTTCACCATTCATGGTTTCTGTACCCGCGTGCTGCGCGAGCATGCGCTGGAAAGCGGCCACACCTTTGATCCGCCGGAACTGCTGGCCAGCGACCGTGAACTGCTGGAGGAGCTCGCGGCCGATCTGTGGCGCGTGCATGCCAACGACCCGGCCACGCTGGAGCCGCTGACCTGGCTGTGGTCCAGCCCCGACGCGCTGGCCGCCGATCTGCGCGCGCTGCTGGGCACACCGCCGCTGCATCCGCTGCCACGGCCGACGGCGCTGGCCGATCCACGCCCGGCATTGCAGAGCGCGGCGGAAGCACTGTCCGCAAGCGTGCGCGAGCATGGCGAGCAGTTCTTCATCGACCTCTGCGATGCCGTCGACAACAAGTGGCTCAACGGCGTGTCATACAAGCTGGGCTGGCTGCACGCGCTGGGCCGGCAGCTGCTGGCCTGGGCCGAGCGCGCCGACCCGCGCGAGCTGCTGGCCAGCGATCGCCTGCCGGCACTGCTGCCGGAGGTGCTGGCCGACAAGACCAACAAGAAATTCCCTGATCGCACGCCGTCGTCGCCATTGCAGGCGCCGTTGGCGCGCTATGTCGCGCTGCTGGCCGAACGCGATGCCTGGCTGCGTGGTACCGCGCTGGATTTCCTGCACACGCTTCGCGCCGAAGCCACGCAGCGCCTGCAGGCGCTGAAGCGTACGCGCCGGGTACAGACCTACGACGATCTGATTGATGGCGTAGCGCTCGCACTGGAAGGCCCGCAGCGGCTGACGCTGGTCAGGCAACTGCGTGCGCAGTACCGCATCGCGCTGGTCGATGAGTTCCAGGACACCGACGATCGCCAGTGGGGCATCTTCCACACCGTGTTCGGCGATTCGCCGGAGGTGCGCGAACTCGGCCTGGCGCCGGCGCTGTTCCTGATCGGCGACCCCAAGCAGGCGATCTACGGTTTCCGCGGTGGCGACATCCACACCTACCTGAAGGCCAAGCAGGTGGCGCAGCAGGCGCCGGTGCTGGACCAGAACTTCCGCTCGCGACCGTCTGTGTTGCGCGCGTTGCAGGCGCTGTACGACAACGGTGGCGAAGACGCCTTCCTCGAACGCGACATCCGGTTCGAGCCGGTACGGCCCGGTGGCGTGCGCAGCGATGCGGACTACCTGCGCGACGGCCAGGCCGCCAAGGCACTCACCCTGCGCGTGCTGCGCAGTGGCGGTGACAAGGCGATGAGCGCCGATGCCTCGCGCGATGCGGCGACCCAGGCCTGCGTGGCCGCGATTCACCAGATCCTGGTCGATGCGCGCGCGGGAAATGCCGTGTTGCGTGGGCGACCGGTGCAGCCCGGTGATATCGCGGTGCTGGTGCGCTCGCATCGCGAGGCCACCCTGGTACAGCGTGCGCTGGCCGCGGTCGGCATTCCCGCGGTGGCGGCCGGCAAGCAGAGCCTGTTCGCCACTGCTGAAGCCCGCGATCTTCGTGCGCTGCTGCTGGCACTGCTGCAACCGGCCGACGAAGGCCGCCTGCGTGCAGCGCTGGCCACCGTGCTGCTTGGCCAGCGGGCCAGCGCGATCGCGGCAATGGAACGCGAAGGTGACCTGCAACGCGGGTTCCAGGCACAGCTGCTGCATTGGCGCGAGCGCTGGCAGCGCGGCGGACCGTTCGCAGTGATTGCCGATGTCTGTGCCGCACAGGGTGAACGCCTGCTGGCGCTGATCGATGGCGAGCGCCGCCTGACCAATTACCTGCAGCTGGGTGAACTGCTGCAGGAGGCTTCGGCGCAGGCGCTGGGCATGCATGGCCTGCTGGACTGGCTGCAGGGGCAGATGGCCAGTGCCGACCAGGATGACGAGCAGCAGCTCCTGCGCCTGGAGTCGGATGCGCGCCGCGTGCAGATCATCACCCTGCACAAGAGCAAGGGCCTGGAGTATCCGCTGGTGTTCCTGCCCTTCGTCGGCATCGACGGCGGCGCGCCGAACACCGCCCCGCACTGCACCGTGCACTTTGGGGGCCAGCGCCAGCTGCACTGGAAGCTGGACAAGGACGAGGCCTGGGAAGCGGCCAACGCGCAGCGTGAGCGCGAGCAGCGTGCCGAGGATGCGCGCCTGCTCTATGTGGGACTGACCCGCGCCGAGCATGCGCTGTGGATCGCCGTGGGTGATCTGGCCGGGCTCGGCAGGACGCGTCTGGCGCCACTGCTGGGTGACCTGCAGGCGCTGCGCGCGCACGCCGATGTGCATATTGATGACAGCGAGGCACCGGCCGCGCTGCCGCAGCTGGCGGCCGAAGTGGAAGGTGACCTGCCGGCGGTACGTGCACTGACCCGGCGCGTGCCGCATGACTGGTGGGTGTACAGCTTCACCCAGCTGGCGCATGCCGATGCGGGCGCTGGCAGTGATATTGAAGCGGCCGCCACCGAGCTGCCGGCACCGGCCGCCGACGAACCGGCCGGCCCGGAGCTGCCGCTGGAACCGGCGCTGCCGGAACCCGCCGCGGCCGTCGAAGACAGCGTGCCGATCGACCCGCGCTTCATGGGCAGCCGCTTCGGCAATGTGCTGCACGAGGCGATGGAGAACGTCGACTTCGTTGCCTGGGGTGACTGGCAGCCGGGCAGGGAAGCGCCCGAGGGGCAAGCCGAGGTGCTACGCAAGGCGCTGCACGACGAAGGCTATGCCGACGTCGACCTGGACGATGGCGTGGCCGTGCTGGTGCCGCTGGTCGGCCACACGCTCACCGTGCCGCTGCCCGAAGGCGGCGCCCTTTACAGCCTGGGCGAAGGCGAGCGGCGCGCGGAAATCGACTTCCATTTCGCCATCGAGCCGACCACGGTGCCGGCGCTGCTGCAGGTGCTGCATGCCCACGGTGTTTCCAGTGGTCGTCGAGGCTTCGGCCAGCGCCGCCGCCTGGAAGGGCTGATGACCGGCATGATCGACCTGACCTACGTGCGCGACGGGCGCTGGTACGTGCTCGACTACAAATCCAATCGTCTGCCCGGCTACAGCCCGGACCTGCTGGCCATCGCCATGCGCCACAGCGAGTACGACCTGCAGGCGCTGATCTATACCGTGGCCCTGCATCGCTGGCTGCGCTTCCGCCTGGGCGCGGCCTACGACTACGAGCGTGACATGGGCGGCATCCGCTACCTGTTCTGCCGCGGCCTCGATGGCACCGGCAACGGTGTGCATGTGGACCGTTTCCCGCTGGCGCTGGTAGATGCACTGGATGCGTTGTTCGCCGGTGGCGAACAGGCCCAAGCCGAACTGGCCGCACGTGCCCGTGGGGCCAGCGCATGAGCCTGCTGAAGGAACTGCACCAGAAGGGCCTGCTGCGCACCCTCGACCACGCGTTGGCGACCAGCCTGATGCGGCTGCGCGGCGACACGCCGGAGAGCGTGGCGCTGGCGGCGGCGCTGGCCTCGCTGGCGGTGGCGCAGGGCCACGCCGGCTTCGATCCGGCGCAGCCGCAGCGCCTGCTGGAAGGGGTGCCCGAGTGGCCCGCCGCGCAGGAGTGGCTGGCACAACTGCGCGCATCGCCTTGGGTGGCTATACCCGAGCAGGCCGACGCCATCGCCGAGGATGCGCCGCTGGTGCTGGAGAACGGCCTGCTCTACCTGCGCCGCTACCGCGAGTACGAACGGCAGTTGGCCGCCGGGCTGCAGCGCATCGGCCGGCATCCGCTGCCGGCACCGGACATGGCAGCGCTGGCACCCTTGTTCGCGCAGCTGTTCCCGCAGGCATCGGGCAGCGAGGATCACCAGGCCCGTGCCGCCGGCGTGACCCTGCGCCATCCGCTGGCGCTGGTGACTGGCGGCCCCGGCACCGGCAAGACCACCACCATCGCGCGCCTGTTGCTGCTGCTGGCGGCGCAGGCCCGGCATGCCGGCCAGCCGCTGCCCGAAGTGGCGCTGGCCGCGCCTACCGGACGCGCCGCCGAGCGCATGGCCGAGAGCCTTCGCGTAGCCGTGCAACGTCTGCAGGAACAAGGAGTGGATGCGACGTTGTGCGCGGCATTGCCCAGTACCGGCACCACCCTGCATCGCCTGCTCGGCGTGATTCCCGATTCACCGCGCTTCCGCCAACACGCTGATAATCCACTGCCGGTGGATGTGGTGGTGGTCGACGAAGCGTCGATGATCGATCTGCCGATGATGGCCAAGCTGGTCGACGCGATCGCCAGCGGCACCCGCCTGATCCTGCTTGGCGACCCCGATCAGTTGCCCTCGGTCGAAGCCGGTGATGTGCTCAGCGCGATCCTGCGCGCCAGCGGTGATGGCATCGGCACCCGCGCCGATGATGCGCAGGCACTGCAGGGTCTGTTGGCACCGGCCACGTTGCAGCCGCAGGCCACGCCGCGCGCCTTCGCCGGCCGCCGCGTGCAGCTGCAACGTGGTTACCGGCAGAGCGATGCGCTGGACCTGGCACCGCTGGCGCATGCCGTGCGCGAGGGCGACAGCGGTACCGCGCTGCAGCTGCTGCGCAGTGGTGAACTGGCCGGCGTGCATTTCCACGAAGGCGAAGCCGATCCACTGCGCGGCCAGCGCGAGCACCTGCTGGGCCATTGGCGTGCGTTGGCCGACGCCGCCGATCCGGTGCTTGCCCTGCAGCAGGCCGGGCGACTGCGCGTGCTGACCGCGCTGCGCGAAGGCCCGCAGGGTGCGCGCGGGCTCAACAGCCGCATCGAACAGCTGCTGGCTGGCAACACCCCGGGATACTTCCAGGGCCGCCTGCTGCTGGTCACCGAGAACAGCTACCGGCACCGCCTGTTCAACGGCGATATCGGCATCTGCCTGCGCGATGGCAGTGGCGCGATGGTGGCCTGGTTCCCCGGCGACACGGTCGAGCAGCCGCGCGCCTTCCACCCGGCCGCACTGCCCGCGCACGAAAGCGCCTTCGCGATGACCGTGCACAAGGCGCAGGGCTCGGAGTTCGATGAAGTGTGGCTGCAGCTGCCGCGCCAGGACAGCCGCGTGCTGTCGCGCGAACTGGTCTACACCGGCCTGACCCGCGCCCGCCAAGTGCTGCATGTGGCGGGCAGCGCAGAGGTGCTGCAGGCCGCATTGAAACGCCACGCCAGCCGATTGGGTGGCCTGGCCTGGCGGCTGGGTACGGAAGCGGTGGCCGAAGCACCGGTGCGCATCGAACAGCCCACGATGCAGGGCCAGTTGTTCTGAATCGGGGTCGGATCCCGTTCCCATCGGGAACGGGCTCTGACCCCTTCACCTGATCGCCAGGCAGAAGCAGTCGAGCATGGCTCGACTTTACAACAGCGTACTTCGATCATTCCGACGTTCATCCACGCATGCCGGGATCTACCGTGTCGACCAAGGTCGACACCCACCAGAGCAGAACGCCGTGCCGGCAGATCGCAGGAAACTGTCGAAGGCGGGGTGGGTCCGGGTGCGGGGGCGTGAGCCGCATGGGCCCGAGGCATGCCTCGGGCGGGTTGGGCAGGACGCCCAACCCCGGTCTTGCCGTGTGCGCAGGACAGCGCACACGAGCAAGCGGCGACCAAGCCCCCATGGATGGGTTGACGGCGTCCCCCTCAACCGGACCTACCCCGCCATCCCAAGGAATACCCGCTTTTGACGTTGACGTTGCCTCGGCAGGTGCAGGGCGCAGCCCTGCCGCCACACCTATTCCGCGATCAGTACCAGCCCATCCGGGAACACGATCGCCGCTTCATCAGCACTCACGTCGAAGAAGCCCACGCCGTGCTTCTCGGCCAGGTCCTGCACGCGGCCGTGCGCGCGCTCGGCCACCGAGTACGCGAAGGCGCCATAGATCACCTGCCGGCCGATGCTGTACTCGGTCACTTCGGCACGATCGTCATCGTCGTTGCTCAATGGGCCGTCCATCGGCGGGAATTCCTGCGCCATCTCCGCGAACCACGCTCGCAGCGCGGGGCTGCTGACTACCGGGTCGTCGTACTCGTGGCGTTCGTTCCACTGCGTCTGCTTTTCGAACCAGGCGATGAATGCCGTTGCCTCACGTGGGGCGGCACTGGCCTCGAACACCATCATGTCGTAACTCATTGAACCATCCTGTTGCAGCGCCAGGGTCGGATCCCTCTCCGCAGGCGAGGGCTCTGACCCCTGCGCGGGGTCTGTGGCTGCACAGGGTATCGCGCTACGGCTGTCCGGCTGCACTCATCGCCAGGCCCGGCGCCAGCGCCTTCGCCTCCGGGAACAGCGCGAAGCGCAGGCCGATCAGGCCCATCAGGGCTTCATCGCGGGCCTTGCAGGCGGCCACGCTACCGACCCGTCCCAGCGAGGTATCCAGCCGCTCGCGCAACGCGTCGGCCGCCACAATCGGCTTGCGCGCGGCGATCTGCCGCCGGTAGTGCACGGCGACCTCTTCCAGAATGTGCTCGACCGCCTCGCGACTGCGCTCGGGCAGTTCCAGCCGGGCGCGGCGCAGCTGCAGGATGTTCAGGCCGATGCGTGCTTCATTGAGCATGTCCACCGAGGCGATGTCGCTGCCCTCCGGCGTTGCCGCCAGGCGCGGCGCGAGCAGGCCGAGCAGGTCAAGCATGCGCGCGGCGAAGCGCTGGCGGTCCTGCTGGCCACGACCTTCGGCGGCTTCGGCCAGCGTGGTCCAGCCCTGCCGCACCAGCCGGCGCGCGGTCCACTCGGCGCCCACCGAACGGAACAGGCGGGTCATCACCACTGCAAAGCCAATGCCGATGAACATCGCGATGGACGAGTTGAGGAAGGTCTGGATGTTGGCGCTGTAGGTGTTCTGCAGGCTCAGCAGCGCGGCCAGGTTGACCGTCAGCGGCAGCGCGAACAGCGCGCTCTTGGGGTGGTGCAGCATCAGCCCCAGCGGCAGGAACGCCACCGCCAGCACCAGCGCCAGCAGGCCGAAGTCGTGCACGGCCGGGAACACGCCGAACAGGTACACGCCGGCCACCACCGAGGCGACCATCGCCCACACCAGGAACGACACCATGCTCGGTGCCGGATCGTCCTGCGCGGCGAAAAATGCGGCGGTCACCGCGGCCATCATCGCGCCGTTGCCGCCGCCTTCCCACCCCAGCGCGATCCACAGCACGCAGTAGCTCATCAGCGCCACGCCGGCACTGAGCGCTGAGAACAGCGCCATGCCGTAGTCGACGTGCTTGTCGGCGGCTACGCGCTCAGTGCGGATGCGGTAGTGCGCACGGTCCAGCGGCGCGGTGCCCTGGTCGATCGCGTGCTGCAGGGTGCGGCAGTCCTGCCACAGGTCCACCAGTTCCTCCAGGCGCAGCAGCAGGCTGGCCAGCTGCAGGTGCTGCAGGTCGCGGTCCACCTGCGGCTTCAATGCACTGATGCGCGCGCGCAGGCGCGCGTATTCGCTGGCGTTGGTCGGGCCATCCAGCCAGTCGTGGATGTCATCGACCAGTGCCGGCAGCCCCTCGGGCAGGTCCTGGCCGTCGCTGCGCAGCGCACTCAGGCGGTCGGCAATCGAGGACAGCACCGGCAACAGCAGCAGCATGCGCTCGCGCAGCCGCTCCATCGACACGGCCGAACCGGCATGGCGCGGGTCGTCGCGGCGCAGGAACTCGATCAGCGCCTCGAACTGCACCAGGTCGGCGGCGAGCCGGTTGCGCGGCGCGTGCGCGCGGCCGCGTTCAAGGATCTGCCGGCACCACTGCGCCGCGTCCTCCATCCAGTTGCCGATGCGGGCGCGCAGCATCGGGCGTACCGAGGCCGGGAACAGCAGCGAAGCAAACAGCACTGCCACCACGGTGCCGAGGATGATCTCCTCGCTGCGGGCCACCACGGTGTCGAAGATGGTCTCCGGCGAGGTCACGGCCGGGAAGCCGATGAAGGCGGTGGTGTAGCCGGCTAGCAGGAACGCGTAACCGCGCGGGCCGCGGTTGAGCAGGGCCATGAACAGGCACCCGGCCAGCCAGATCGACATCGCCGCGCTCAGCACCAGCGGCGTTTCCACCAGCGCCGGCAGCACCAGCAGGGTAGCCAGGCCGGCCACCAGGGTGCCAACGATGCGGTACACGCCCTTGGCGCGGGTTGGGCCCAGCAGCGGCTGGCTGACGATGTACACCGTGCCCATCGCCCAGTACGGGCGCGACAGGTTGCCGGCCATGGCGATGTACAGCGCGGCCACCGCGGCCAGGTAGGTCTTGATCGAGAACAGCCAGGCCTGGCGATCGGTCAGCGCGTTCATGGCTTACTTCGCCGAGGCCTGTGCGGTGGACGGCGCGGGCGGGGCAACCGATGCCTGCCAGCCGCCACCCAGCACCAGGAACAGATGGATCTGGTCGCGCGAGACCTGCGCTTCGGCGGCGGCCAGGGTGGCGTCGCTGGTGGCCAGGCTGCGGTCGGCATCCAGGCTGGACAGGTACGGCGTACGGCCACCCTGGTACAGCCGGCGGTTCTGCTCGGCGGCCAGTGCGGCCTGCTCCTGCGCGATGCGCAGCGACTGCAGCCGGCGCAGGTCCTGCGCATAGCGGTCCAGCGCGGTCTGGGTCTCGCGCAGCGCCTGCAGCACGGTGTGGTCGAACTCGGCCAGCGCGGCATCGGCACCCGCCTCGGCGGCGTGGATGCGTGCGTGCGTGCCGGACGACGGCAGCGTCCACGAGATCAGCGGGCCGATCGACCACTGCTGGGTCATCGGCGTGCCGAAGTCTTCCAGCAGGCCGGCGGCACCCACCGAGGCACCCAGGCGGATGTCCGGGTACAGCTCGGCGGTGGCGACCCCAATCCGCGCCGTGGCCGAGGCCAGCTTGCGCTCGGCCTGGCGCACGTCCGGGCGGCGCTGCAGCAGCGCCCGGCCATCACCGACCGGCAGCGGCTGCGCCAGGCCGGGGGCGTGCGCACAGTCGATCACGCCGGCTGGCAGCTGGCCCGGGGTTTTCCCAAGCAGCGCGGCCAGCGAATAGGCGGCCGCCGAACGCTGCGCGCGTAGCGGCGGCAGTGCCGCCTCCAGCAACGCTACCTGCGCATTGGCGCGGGCCAGTTCCGGCGGCGTGCCGCGGCCGGCCGCGATCAGGCGCTCGGTGACCGTGCGGCTGCGCTGCTGCAGCTGCAGCGAATGCTCGGCCACGTGCAGTTCGTGGTTGGCGTGGCAGATTTCCAGGTAGCTGTCGGCGACCTGCGCGACCACGCTGACCTGGGCCAGGTCGCGCGCCGCAGCGACCGACTGCTCGTCGGCACGCGCTGCCTCGGCGCCGCGCTTGAGCTTGCCGAACAGGTCGAACTGGTAGCTGACCGCGAACTTGCCATCGGCCAGGTTGATCACCGGCAGCTCGTGCTCCTGCAGGAACGATTCGGCCGACAGCTGCGCGCGGCTGACACCGGCCTCGGCCTCGTACTCAAAGCCACCGGCGTCCAGCGCTTGTTCGTACATCGCCGCGGCACGATGCAGGTGTGCATCGGCGGCCTTCAGTTCCACGTTGTCACGCAGCGCCTGGGTGATCAGGCCGTCCAGCACCGGGTCGTTGTACAGCGACCACCAGCGGTCGGGCAGCGCCTGGTTGGCGGCCACCTGCGGGTTCTGCGTATCGATGAAGGCTGTATTGGCCTCCGGGCGCTTGAAGGCCGACCCTTCCGGCAGGGCGTAATCCGGGCCGACGGTCCTGCAGGCCGCCAAGCTGGCCAGCGCAACGATCAGACCGAGACGGGGCAGGGCGGCGTTCACAGGCCCGCCTGTGTCGGCGCAGTGCCGGCCTTGTCGTTGTGCGGATGGCGGCCGGTGTCCACGGTCACCGTGGCGGTGCGGCCGGCGATCAGTTCCACGCCCTTGGGTACTTCGTCGATGGCGATGCGCACCGGAATGCGCTGTGCCAGCCGCACCCAGTCGAAGGCCGGGGTCACGTTCGGCAGCAGGGTGCTGCCGTTGCTGCGGTAGCGGTCCTCGATGCCGGCGGCGATGCTTTCCACGTGGCCACGCAGCGGGGCCGACTCGCCCATCAGGCGGATGTCCACGCTCTGCCCCGGGGCCACGCCGCGCAGGCGGGTTTCCTCGAAGTAGCCATCGATGCGGAACGAGCCGGTATCCAGCAGCGCCAGCACCGGCTTGCCGGCCACCACGTAGTCGCCCACGCGCAGGGTGCGGTCGTTGACCCGGCCATCGGCCGGCGCGCGCACCTCGGTGCGGCCCAGGTTGAGCTCGGCCAGGTCGACCGCCGCCTGTGCGGTGGCCAGCGCCGCCTGTGCGGCCTGCAGCTTGGCGCGGCGCACTTCGGCGTCCTCGGCGGCGACCAGGTCCTGCAGGCTGCGGTCACGGCCGATCTCGCGGCGCAGCTGCGCCACCGATGCCTGGCGCTCGGCCAGGTTGGCGCGGGCCTGCTCCAGCGCGATGCGGTAGCGGGCGCGATCGACCACGAACAGCAGGTCACCCTTCTTCACCGCCTGGTTGTCGGCCACCTGCACCGTTTCCACCAGCCCGGACACGTCCGGCGCCACCTGCACCACGTCGGCACCGACATGGGCATCGCGGGTCCATGGCTCATCCATGTAATAGACCCAGAGCTGGCGCAGCACCAGCAGGGCGATGATCACGGCTGCGCTGGTGAGCAGCACCGGCAGGGTCTTCTTCACGATCTTGTTCACGATTGCATCCAACGCAGGAGGTGGAACAGCAGGCCAAGCACGATCCCGTACAGCGCCAGGTTGAACAGTGGCGGGTGCCATATATGGCGATAGGCACCGGCACGCTGCAGCAGCGCATGCAGGCCGCTGTTGACCAGGTAGGCCAACAACATCAACCCGAGCAGGGTCGGGACGAACACTCCGTGGAGACTGAATTCACCGGGCATCGGTAGGGGCGGGGGCGAGGTGGGGGGAGGGGAGGAACAACGAAACAACGGCAACGGGCAAAAGCCGCTGGCGTGTGCACGGCAGCGGCGGTGTTCAGGGGCAGCGGTCTTACGTGATGCGGTCGGCGGCCTCGGCCAGCAGGCGCCATGCCTTCAGCACGGCGTGCAGTTCATCCATGGAAAGCTCGCCGAACACGTCCTGGCGCAGGCCGATCAACTGGTCTTCCAGCTCGCTGACCAGCGCGTGGCCCGCGTCGGTCAGCCACAGCAGGTTGGCGCGGCGGTCGCTGGCGTCGCTCTCGCGGCGGACCAGGTCGCTGGCGCACAACTTGTCCAGCAGGCGCACCAGGGAGGGTCCTTCCATGCCCAGCTGCTGCGCCAGCGCCACCTGACGGATGCCACCGCCGGAGCGGCCGATCATCAGCAGCGGCATGGTGCAGGCGGTGGAGATGCCGTAGCTGCCGAGCCGGCTGTCGGCCAGGCGCTGCCACTGCCGCCCTGCGTACAGCAGGCCGGAGCTGAGCTGCATCTGCAGCACGGTGCGCTCGTCGAGGGGTCGGTCCATAAGAGATAGATAGGATACTACTAATTTCATTCCTATCAATAGGTTTTTCTGAATGGGTGGGTGTAGTGAGGAAAGCGTTGCGCCTGCCTGGTGTCGGGTGGGGCAGCGGGCGCCGGACGGTGCAGGACACGCCGTGAACCCCCCTCCGGGGTCCGGCCCAGCCGCTGGCGGCTGTGCGTTCGGGCGCTTGCGAGGCATGCCTCGCAAGCAAGCGCCCTCACCCTTGGGGGCTCGGCCGCGGCATCCATGCCGCGGACGGTCCTGCCCCGCCCGGCCCCCGCTGCCTTCCCATCCCCCCGCGAGCGCGGTGGGTTGGCTCTTGGAAGCAAGAGCAGAAGCAGTGCGGACCAACGGTCCGCACCCACCAGGGCAGTGGCCAAAGCAGCCGCACGAAGTATTTCCGAAGCCATGAAACCCAGCTTTTGACCCCGCTCTCGAGCGGTCCGGCCGCGCCCGCAGGAAACTGTCAGGGATGGGGAAGGGCGGCAGGGCAGGACCGTGAGGCGCATGGATGCCCCGACCGAGCCCCCATGGATGGGTTTACGGCGTGTCCTGCCCTGCCGCCCTTCCCCATCCAGACCCGTAACAGGCAGGCGCCGCCAGACCCCCGATGAACCCGACCAACAGGACGACCCACCCCCCGGTCGGGTACGATGCTCGCCCCCCGTTCGGGACGCTGTACGCAATGAGCAAGAACAACGAAAAGGCCGCCCCGCAGGGCGACGTGACCCAGGACCAGGCCGAGGATGCCGTGCGCACCCTGCTGCGCTGGGCCGGTGAGGACCCGTCCCGTGAAGGCCTGCTGGATACCCCCCGCCGTGTCGCCGAAGCCTATGGCGACTGGTTCAGCGGTTACCGCGACGACCCGCGCGCCTACATGGAGCGGACCTTCGAGGAAGTGGCCGGCTACGACGAGCTGATCGTCCTGCGCGACATCGAGTACGAAAGCCACTGCGAGCACCACATGGCCCCGATCATCGGCCGCGTGCACGTCGGCTACCTGCCGGCCGGCAAGGTGGTGGGCATCAGCAAGCTGGCCCGTGTCGTCGAAGCCTACGCCCGCCGTTTCCAGGTGCAGGAGAAGATGACCGCGCAGATCGCCCAGTGCATCCAGGATGTGCTGCAGCCGATCGGCGTCGGCGTGGTCGTCGAAGGCGCCCACGAGTGCATGACCACCCGCGGCATCCACAAGCGCGGCGTCAGCATGGTCACCTCCAAGATGCTGGGCAGCTTCCGCGACGACGCGCGTACCCGCGCCGAGTTCCTGCGCTTCATCGAAGTGGGCGGCAAGCGCTGAGCCGCTTGCCCGCACCACGCCGGCTCCTGCAGGCCGGCATGCCCACGGCTGTCCACGCGGCAGCTGTGCATGGCGGTTTGTCCCTGTCAGCCCTACAGACTTCTTTCGCTGCATGAAGCATCGCGAACGCATTGCCCGTTACCGCCACCTGCGCGAACAGCCCCAGTGGAAGCTGCTTGCCGCCGACCACGCTCCGGAAATCATCGGCCTGCTGCAGGGCCTGCTGATGGACGGCGAGCGCACGCTGCCGTCCTCGGTACTGAACGAGCGACTGCAGCGCGCGCTGGACCAGCTGGCCGGCGATGAACTCTCGCGCGAGCTGCCGCGCACCGCCCAGGCCTACATCGCGCACTGGCTGGCCCAGGGCTGGCTGGAACGCCGTCTGCCCGAAGGCGCCGACCAGGAGCAGTACGAGCTGGCGACCGCGGCACTGCAGGCGATCCGCTTCGCCGACGGCCTCGAGCAGGCCCGCGTGGCCGCCACCGAAAGCCGCCTGGCGCTGGTCATTGAGCAGCTCTCGGCGCTGGCTGCGCAGACCGAAGCCGATCCCGATGCGCGCCTGTCCGCGCTGCACGACGAGCGCGACCGCATCGATGCCGAAATCGCCCGGGTCGGCACCGGCCGCGTGGTTGCGCTGGACGGCAAGCGCGCGCTGGAACGCACCCGCCAGATCATCGGCCTGGCCGACGAGCTGACCGAGGACTTCCGCCGCGTGCGCGATGACTTCGAGCAGCTCAACCGCGATTTCCGCGAACGCATCATCGACGACGAGGGCGAGCGCGGCGATGTGCTGTCGCAGCTGTTCGAAGGTGTGGATGTCATTGGCGAAAGTGACGCCGGGCGCAGTTTCCAGGCCTTCTGGCGCCTGCTCAACGACGCCGAACAGAGTGCCCAGCTCGATGCCGCGCTGGAAGCGGTGCTGGCGCGCGGCTTCGCCCGCCGCCTGGACCGCAACGAACGCAACTTCCTGCGCAGCTTCACCAGCACCATGCTCGAGCGCGGTGGCCAGGTACACGACGTCCTGCAGAACTTCGCGCGCAGCCTGCGCGGCTTCGTGCAGAGCCGTGGCTACCTGGAACAGCGCCGCCTCAACCAGTTGTTGAAGCAGGCGCAGTCCGAAGCGCTGGCCCTGCGCGACGAATTCCCCGCACAACGCGGCATCGGCCGCGACCTGCAGCTGACCACCAGCCGCCTGCGCTCGTGGTCGCAGTGGAAGCTGCATGATCCGCGCAGCGCCCAGGTCGACGGCAATGTCGAGTACAACGACGCGGCCGCGATCAGCCTGGAGAGCGTCGGCGACCTGGTCGCTTCGTCCGAAATCGACTTCCGCACCCTGCGCCGCGACCTGCACGACCTGCTCGATGCACAGCCGCGGCTCAGCATCGCCCAGGCCCTGTCGCAGCGCGAGGCGCCGCAAGGTCTTGGCAGCGTCATCGGCTATCTGTCGCTGGGCACGCGCTTCGGCAACGTGGTCGCCGGCGAGCAGGAGCTTGCGCAATGGCGTGGTGGCGACGGCCAGGTCCGTCGCGCCCGCATCCCGCTGGTTTGGTTCACCCAGGAGAGACGCCATGAGCTGGCATGAAGATCCCATCGACGCAGCGCAGGCCGACGTGGCGGAAGACGCCTACGAGGCCGAACCGGTGGCGGCCGTGGCGCAGCCCCGCCGTGGCAACGACGTGTACTACCTCGGCGATACCGGGCGCCTGCCGCTGGACGCACGCCGCGCGCTGTGCCAGCTGCTGATCGGCCCCAGCATCGACCAGCTGCGCCACGCCAAGCTGTGGCCGGCACTGATCCGCAGCGAGGCGGCCATCCGCTCCTCGCTGGCGGACCTGTTCCTGGAACTTGTGCTCGACCGTGACAGCGGCGTGGCCTTCACCCGCCAGGCCGATACCGAAGACGTGGATGCGCCGGTGCTGCTGCGCACCTCGCCGCTGACCTTCATCGACTCGGTGCTGCTGCTGTACCTGCGGCAGCAGCTGGCCGAGGCCGATGCGCGCGGCAACCGCGCGGTGGTCGCCGATGCCGAAATGGCCGAAGCACTGGCCATCTACGAAAAGAACCTGTCCACCGACCGCGCCGGCTTCAACCGCCGCGTCGCCTCGGCGGTGCAGAAGATGAAGGACAACCACATCCTGACCCGCCTCAGCGGCCAGGAAGACCGCCACGAAGTCTCGCCGGCGCTGAAGCTGCTGTTCTCCGCCGAAGACGTGTCCCAGCTCTCGGCGGTCTACCGCCAGCTGCGCGAAACCCCGGCCGCCGAGGCCTGAGAGACCCGACCATCGCATGGCTATCTCCAAGCACACTCCCGCCCTGTTCAACGAAGGCCTGCCGGACCCGCGCCTGCAGCAGTTCCGCATGCGCCGCCTGCAGGTGCACAACTGGGGCACCTTCAACGGCCTGACCGAAGTACCGATCGCCGAGCGCGGCTTCCTGTTCGTCGGACGTTCCGGCTCGGGCAAGTCGACACTGCTCGATGCCATGTCCGCGCTGCTGACGCCGCCGGCCATCGTCGACTTCAACGCTGCTGCGCGTGAAGCCGAGCGCAGTGGCCGCGACCGCAACCTGGTGTCCTACGTGCGTGGCGCGTGGGCTGACCAGCAGGACAGCGGCACCGGCGAAATCGCCACCCAGTACCTGCGCAAGGGCGCCACCTGGACCGCACTGGTGCTGGAATACCGCGCCGGCGATGGCCGCGTGGTCAGCCTGGTGCGCCTGCTGTGGATCTCCGGCAACGGCACCTCGGCCGGTGACGTGCGCAAGCACTACATGATTGCCGAGCGCCCGTTCGACATCGCCAAGGATCTTGGTGGGTTCGACCTGGACCTGCGCAAGCTCAAGCAGAAGCTGTCCGACCTGCACCACTTCGACACCTTCTCCGGCTACGCCGAGCGCTTCCGCGACCTGCTCGGCATCGACAATGAGATGGCGCTGCGCCTGCTGCACAAGACGCAGTCGGCGAAGAACCTGGGCGACCTCAACGTCTTCCTGCGCGACTTCATGCTCGACACGCCGAAGACCTTCGACGCCGCCGAGCGCCTGGTCAGCGACTTCGCCGAGCTCGATGGCGCGCACCAGGCGGTGGTCACCGCCCGTCGCCAGGTGGAGACCCTGCTGCCGGCACGCGCCTACTACAACGACCTGAAGGAAATGCACCGCCGGCGCGGCGACGACGAAGCCCTCAAGCTTGGCGTCGACAGCTTCCGTGAAAGCCGCCGCCAGGCGCTGATCGAAGCGCGCCTGCGCGAGATGGACGTGCGTGACCGTGGCCTGCTTGGCGAAGAAGCCCAGCGCCGTGCCGCACTGGACAATCACACCGAGCGCCTGGCCGAACTGGAACTGCAGCGCCGCCAGCAGGGTGGTGAGCGCATCGAAGAACTGGAACGCGAGCAGGGCCGCGCCGAAGCCGAGCGCGACCGCCGCCAGGCCAAGCGCGAGCAGGCAAGCCTGGCCGCGCAGCAGCTGGGGGCCGAACTGCCGGACGACGCACACGGCTTCGCCGAACTGGTTGAGCGCGCACAGAACGAGCTGCAGGACCGCCAGCGCGCCTCTTCGGCGCTGGACGATGCGATCAGCGATCGCCTGGGTGGCAAGCGCGATGACGAGCGCCGCTTCGGCGAGGTCCGTGCGGAACTCGAAGCGATGCAGCGCACGCCCTCCAACATCCCGGCGCCGATGCAGAAGCTGCGCGCGCGCCTGGCCGAGGAAACCGGCATCGCTGAAGCGGCGCTGCCGTTCGTCGGTGAACTGATCCAGGTCCGCTCGGAAGAGCAGGGCTGGCAGGGTGCCATCGAGCGCGTGCTGGGTGGCTTCGCGCTGTCGCTGCTGGTCGACGACAAGCATTACAACGACGTCGCCGAGTGGGTGAACCGTACCCACCTGGGCATGCGCTTCACCTACTACCGCGTGCGCCGCAACGATGATGCGTTCGCCCGTGAGCCGTCGGCGAAGTCGCTGCTGCACAAGCTGGAACTGCGCGAACACGTGTTCGAAAGCTGGCTGCGCCGCGAGCTCGGCAAGCGATTCGACTACGAGTGCGTGGATGCCAAGCAGCTGCGCAACGTCGACCGCGGCATCACCCGCGAAGGCCAGGTCAAGCATCCGGGCGACCGTTTCGAGAAGGATGACCGCAGTGCGGTGGGCGACCGCCGTCGCTGGATCCTCGGCTTCAACAACCACGACAAGGTGGGCGCCTTCGAGCGCGAAGCTCAGGAACTGGCCAAGCGCATCGCCAGCTGCGAGACCGACATCGCGCGCCTGCGTGGGCAGCGTGACCGCGACAACGAACGCCGCCTGGCCTGCCACGAGCTGGTCAGCATCAGCTGGAACGAGATCGACATCGCCGCCCCGCAGCAGCGCCTGAGCGACATCGAGGCCACGCTGCGCGACCTGCGCGAAGGCAATGCCGACCTCGCCAAGCTGGCCAAGCAGATTGACGCCGTGCGCGCCGACATCGAGCAGGCCCGCCGCACCTATGAAGACGTCCGCGTCGAGCGCGGGCAGCTGGTCAAGGAACGCGACCGCCTGGACCGCGCGCGCCAGCAGAGCCGTGCGCTGGTGCTGCCGAGCCTGGCCCAGGAGCAGGAAGCCGGCCTTGCCGAGCGCCTGCAGGAGCAGGGTCCGCTCAGCCTGGAAACGCTGGAAGCGCACATGCGCCAGGTCAGCAACGCGCTGAACGAGCAGCTGTCGTCCTCGCAGCAGGACCTCAACCGCATCGAGAACCAGCTGATCGGCTGCTTCCGTCGCTTCATCCAGCAATGGCCGGAGGAATCGGGCGACTTCACCGTGTCGGTGGCCTCGGCCGAGGACTTCCTCGCACGCCTCGAACGACTGGAGCGCGATGGCCTGCCGCAGCACGAAGAGCGCTTCTTCGATCTGCTGCAGAACCAGAGCAAGAACAACCTGCTGGCCCTGCAGCGCCACAGCGCCGAGGCCCGCAAGTCGATCGGCCAGCGCCTGGACGAAGTGAACGCCAGCCTGGAACAGGTGCCGTTCAACCGCGGTACGTTGCTGACCATCGAACTGAGCGACCGTCGTCTGCCGGAAGTGGGCGAGTTCCAGCTGCAGCTGCGCGAAGTGCTGTCGCAGCAGCAGACCGAGCAGCGCGAGCTGGCCGAATCGCAGTTCACCGTGCTGCGCCAGCTGGTCAACCGCCTGGGCTCGCAGGAAGGCGAGGACAAGCGTTGGCGGGAGCTGGTGCTGGACGTGCGCATGCACGTGGAGTTCATCGGCGTCGAGCTGGATGCGGAAACGCGCCAGCAGGTCGAGATCTATCGCAGCGGCGCCGGCAAGTCCGGTGGTCAGCGCCAGAAACTGGCTACCACCTGCCTGGCGGCCGCGCTGCGCTACCAGCTCGGCGGTGCTGACAGCCAGCTGCCCAGCTACGCCGCAGTGGTGCTCGACGAAGCCTTCGACAAGGCCGACAACGAGTTCACCGCCCTGGCGATGAACATCTTCGACAACTTCGGCTTCCAGATGGTGGTTGCCACCCCGCTGAAGTCGGTGATGACGCTGGAACCGTTCATCGGCGGCGCCTGCTTCGTCGAAATCAGCGGTCGCCACGACTCCGGCGTGCTGCTGATCGAGTATGACGAGGAAGGCAAGCGCCTGAAGCTGCCCGAGCGCAGCCGCCAGCAGGCCAACGAACCGGAAGAAGCCGAGGCCTGACCTGGCCGATTGAAGGGGAATGCCGGCCAGCGGCCGGCACTACCCATGGGCGGGGTTCATGACCTGATCGGATGGGGATGCCGGCCAGCGGCCGGCACTACCCATGGGCGGGGTTCATGACCCGATCGGATGGGAATGCCGGCCAGCGGCCGGCACTGCCCATGGGCGGGGTTCATGACCTGATCGGATGGGGATGCCGGCCAGCGGCCGGCACTGCCCATGGGCGGGGTTCATGACCTGATCGGATGGGGATGCCGGCCAGCGGCCGGCACTATCCATGGGCGGGGTTCATGACCTGATCGGATGGGGATGCCGGCCAGCGGCCGGCACTACCCATGGGCGGGGTTCATGACCCGGTAGTGCCGGCCGCTGGCCGGCAACCGCGTTCACGCAGCGCGGAACGTATCCCACGCCATCCGCGCGATCAGCACCACCACCAGCCCCACGAACAGCTTGCGGATGAACGGCGTGCCGCCCTTCAGCGCCAGGCGCGTGCCCACCACCGAGCCGATGATGTTGGCCGCCGCCATCGGCAGCGCGAACAGCCACAGGATGTTGCCGGTCGGCACGAAGAACGAGATCGCCGCCACATTCGTCGCCAGGTTCACCACCTTTGATGCCGCCGAGGCGCGCAGGAAATCCAGCCCGAAGAAGCGCACGAACAGGAAGATCAGGAAGCTGCCGGTGCCCGGCCCGAAGAAGCCGTCGTAGAAGCCGATCGCCGCACCGATCGCCAGCGCGATCACCAGTTCGCGGCGACCGATCTCCTGCGGACGGTGCAGCGCGCCGAAGTCCTTCTTCCACAGTGTGTAGGCCAGCATCGCGACCAGCAGCACCAGCACCAGTGGGCGCACCGCGTCCTTGGGCAGCAGGCTTACCGCGGTGGCGCCGGCGAAGGAGAAGATGAAGGCCGTGCCGGCCGCGAACAACACCGGCTTCCACGGGAAGCGCACGTTGCGCGCATAGCGCCAGGCGGCCGCACCGGTACCGAACATCGAACTGAACTTGTTGGTACCAAACAGCATCGCCGGCGTCTGCTGCGGCAGCACCGTGAACAGGCCAGGCAGCTGCACCAGCCCACCGCCACCGACGGCGGCATCGACCAGCCCGGCGATGAAGGCGATGACCACCAGCCACCACAACTCAGGGGGAACCAGTTCCAGCACGGCGATCAATCGATATGGGGGCGCGACAGCATACGCCTGTCCTGCACTGGTTGACCGGTGCCCCGCGTGGATCCATCCGCACAACCCGGCGACAATGTCCGCATGAGCCGAAAACCCACCGATCCCTGCCCCTGCGGCCTTCCCGCCGAGTACGCCGCCTGCTGTGGCCGTTTCCATGCCGG
Source organism: Stenotrophomonas sp. YJH_SMC_25 (assembly GCF_059369595.1). Lineage (NCBI taxonomy): Bacteria > Pseudomonadati > Pseudomonadota > Gammaproteobacteria > Lysobacterales > Lysobacteraceae > Stenotrophomonas > Stenotrophomonas sp. YJH_SMC_25. The sequence continues at coordinate 381,610 of NZ_JCAFSV010000002.1, forward strand.
TGAGGCCGCCCCCGATGCCGAGCGCCTGATGCGATCACGTTACAGCGCCTATGTGCGGGGGCTGGCGGACTATCTGCGCCAGAGCTGGCATCCGGATACCCGTCCGGCCGAGTTGTCGCTGGATGATGCACCCGGCCAGCGTACGCATTGGCTGGGCCTGACCGTGCACGAGCACACCGTCACCGGCGCCGACAGCGCCGAAGTGCGTTTCACCGCCCGCTACCGCGTGGGCGGCGGCAGCGCGGTGAAGATGGCCGAGCACAGCCGCTTCCTGCGCGTCGACGGCCGCTGGTACTACCTCGACGCGGTGTGAGCCTCAGCCGCCGCGTGCCGCCAGCACGCGCTGGCCGGCATGCGCGCGGACCTGGTTGCGGCCACCGTCCTTGGCTGCGTACAGCGCCTGGTCGGCGGCCTTGATCACTGCCGCTGGCCGCTCATCCACGCGGCTGTCTGCCAGCCCGATGCTCACCGTCACCTGCACCGTCTGCCCGCTTCCGCCGCGTCCGCGCTGCCGGCGCCCCGTTTCATCGTCGCGGCTGCGTGTGCTCCGGTCGCGCAGCTGCATGCGGGTGTCCTCGATGGTCTGCCGCAGCGCCTCGACTGCATCCACGCAGGCGGCTGCGGGACGATCCAGGAACACCACCGCGAACTCCTCGCCGCCATAGCGGAACGCCCGGCCACCATCGCCCACCCGGCCCAGGCGCGAGGCCACCAGGCGCAGCACATCGTCGCCGGTGTCGTGGCCGTGGGTGTCGTTGAACGACTTGAAGTGGTCCACGTCCACCATCGCGATGCTGTAGGTGCCGCGCGCCCGCTGCAGGGTCTCATTGAAGGCGCGGCGCCCCGGCAGGCCGGTCAGCTCATCGCGGAAGGCCATATGGAAGGACTCCTGCAGCATCGCGCCCAGCATCAGCAGCAGGGCCGCGCTGGCCAGTGCCGGTAGCAGCACCGGCTGCAGGAACACCCGTGGCAGCATCCACCACAGGCACAGCAGGGCCAGCAGCATCGCCGTGTGCAACGGGCGCGGATGCCGCCAGGCCTGCCAGCCCAGCGCGGCGGTTGCCAGAAGGAACAGCAGCGCTGGCAGCTGTGCCAGCGCGTTCCAGTCGGCCGGAATCCAGCTCCAGTGGCGGTTGGACAGCAGATCGTGCATGCCCCGGGGTTGCTGCGTGGCCAGTAGCAGGAAGATCATCAGCCCGGTGCCACTGGCAACACCCCGCAGCAGCAGGTCGCGGCGGCGCCGCCCGCGCTCGGGCCACAGTGCCAGGCCCGCGAACAGCAAGGGCAACCAGGCCGAAATGGCATGGAAGCGCAGCGGTGTCAGCGCCGTGACATGGCCGCTGTGCAGATAGCCGCCCACGTCCTGGTGCAGCAGCGCGAACATGACCGCCACCACCAGCAGCAGGCAGAGCGTACGCACCTGGTGGTAGAGCAGGGCAAGGCCGGCGCCGAGGCAGGCCAGCAGCCAGGGCAGGATGCGTTGGGCCGGACTGGCAACGTCTTCGTTGCCCAGTGCTGCCCACAGCACCACGGCAACCAGCACGGCGGGCAGCACGAACAGGTAATGCGCAGGCTGTCGGAGCGGATGCAGGGGCAAGCAGGAATTCCAGCGCGGTGACGACGCGGCCGCAGCATTGCCGTTAGCGGCGTTCGCACCGGCTTCTTGAATGCGGGATGGTCACGCATGTGAACGCGTTGACGTCGAACGATGACATCGCACTCACCCTGTTGCGCAGATGCTGCCCGGATGGACAGCGTAGCCACCGCCGTCGCTGCCCCGCAGCGCGATCTCGCCCGCCAGTACGCATGTGTGCGGAACCGCAGCATGCACCTGGCAGCCCCCCTCAGCGCCGAAGATGCCATGCTGCAGAGCATGGCCGATGCCAGCCCGAGCAAATGGCACCTGGCCCACACCACCTGGTTCTTCGAACGCTTCGTGCTGGCCGGCTTCCCACCCGCACCGGCGCATGACCCTGCCTGGGACTACCTGTTCAACAGCTACTACAAGAGCCTCGGCCCGGCGCATGCCCGGCCGCAGCGTGGGCTGCTGTCGCGGCCATCGCTGCAGCAGGTGCGCGACTACCGCCAGCAGGTCGATGCACAGGTGCAATCGCGGCTGGCGGCAGGCGACCTTGATGAGCAGGCACTGCAGCACCTGCAGTTGGGCCTGCAGCACGAACAGCAGCACCAGGAACTGCTGCTCACCGACATCAAGCACGCGTTCTGGTGCAATCCGTTGCAGCCGGCCTACCGCGAGGACCTGCAGCCTGCAACCAGCGCTGCCAGTGCGCAGGGCTGGATCGAGTCGCCCGAGCGCATCGTCACCATCGGCGCCGCAGCCTGGCCGCAGCACACCGCCTTCGCCTACGACAACGAATCGCCGGCGCATCGCGTGCTGCTCCCCGCGCACGCACTGGCCGAGCGCCCCGTCAGCAATGCCGAGTACCGCGCCTTCATCGACGCCGGTGGCTACCGCGAACCGCGCTGGTGGCTCAGCGAAGGCTGGGCGCTGCGCGAAGCCGAGGGCTGGCAGCACCCGCTGTACTGGGATGACGCCCTGCAGCGCGAGTACACCCTGGGCGGTTGGCGCGAACTGGATCCGCATGCGCCGGTCTGCCACCTCAGCTACTACGAGGCCGATGCCTGCGCCCGCTGGGCCGGTGCGCGCCTGCCCAGCGAGTTCGAGTGGGAGGCTGCCGCCGCAACGCTGCCGCCTCGCGGTCATTTTGCCGATGACGATCGGCTGCACCCGCAGGCTGCAGGGGGCAGTGGACTGCGTCAGCTGTTCGGCGATGTATGGGAATGGACCCACAGCGCGTATGGCGCCTACCCGGGCTTCCGCCCTTTCGCCGGCAACCTCGGTGAATACAACGGCAAGTTCATGTGCGGGCAATGGGTGCTGCGCGGTGGCAGCTGCGCCACGCCGCGTGGCCACGTGCGTGCCAGCTACCGCAACTTCTTCATGCCCCCGGCGCGTTGGCAGTTCTCCGGGCTGCGCCTGGCCAGGGACCTCGCATGAGTACGGTGCACGACGCACTGCAGGCGCTGACCGATCTCACCCCCAGCCGCCAGCAGATCCTCACCGACGTGGTGGCCGGGTTGTCGCGCACGCCGCGCCAGCTGCCGTCCAAGTACTTCTACGATGCGCGCGGCTCGCGCCTGTTCGAGCAGATCACGCAGACCGCCGAGTACTACCCCACGCGCACCGAGCTGGCCCTGCTTTCACGGGTACTGCCGGACATCGCCCGAAGCGTCGGGCCGCACCTGCACGTGGTGGAACTGGGCAGCGGCAGTGGCCGCAAGACCGCGTTGCTGCTGGCCGCCCTGCACGACCCGGTGGCCTACACGCCCATTGAAATCTCGCGTGCCGCGCTGCTGTCCAGCATCGACCACCTGGCCCCGGCGCTGCCCGAGGTGGAGATGCTGCCGGTCTGTGCCGACTTTACCCGTCCCGTCGCCGTACCCATGCCCGAACGCGAACCCGCGCGACGGCTGCTGTTCTTCCCCGGTTCCACGCTGGGCAACTTTGAAGGCGAAGACGCGGTCGCGCTGCTGCGCGCGATGCGCCAGACGATGGGCCGCGACGGCCTGGCTCTGGTCGGCATCGACCTGCACAAGAATCCGGCGCTTATCGAAGCAGCCTACAACGATGCGCAGGGCGTCACCGCCGCATTCACCCTCAACCTGCTGGCCCGGCTCAATCGCGAGATCGGCAGCGACTTCGATCTCGACGGATTCCGTCACCGCGCCCGTTACAGCACCGCGCGGCTGCGCATTGAAACCGACCTGGTCAGCCAGTGGGCGCAGGACGTCCATCTGGATGGCCGGACCTTCCATTTCGAGGCCGACGAACCGATCCGCGTCGAATACAGCCACAAGTACACCGACGAGAGCTTCGAAGCGCTGCTGCAGCCGGCTGGCCTGCAGGTCATGCAGCGCTGGGATGCTGAAGGCCCGGCCTATGGCCTGCGCCTGTTGCGTGCCATCTAGGGCGGACGGCCAGCCGGTACCGCTTCAGGTTCAGCAGCACCGCTACCCCTAAGATGGCCGTGCAACGGCAACACGGAGGACGCCATGCCCATTCTGACCACGCTCGGCCTGGCGGCCGCTCTTGCCTCGGCGCCGACAGCGCCCGCCGCGCCTGCCGGCGACATCGATCCGGCGTTCAGCCGCTGCCTGTCGGGCCTGCAGGCCACCGCTGTGACACAAGGCATCAGTCCCGACCGTTTCAACGCGATCACCGCCGGCCTCACCCCGGACCCGAGCGTGCTCGGCCTGCTCGATGCACAGCCCGAATTCACCACGCCGATCTGGGATTACCTGGCCGCGCTGGTCGACCGCCAGCGCGTGGCTGATGGCCGCGCCCTGCTGCAGCAACATCGCGATCTGCTTGATCGCGTCTCCGCGCAGTATGGCGTCGATCCGGCCACCATCGTCGCGGTCTGGGGGGTGGAGAGCGACTATGGCCGCGTATTCGGCAAACGCCCGCTGCTGCAGTCGCTGGCCACGCTTTCCTGTGCCGGCCGCCGCCAGGCTTTCTTCCGTGGCGAACTGCTGGCGCTGCTCAAGCTCATCGATCGCGGTGACCTGCAGGCCCAGGGGCTCACCGGCTCCTGGGCCGGCGCCTTCGGGCACACCCAGTTCATGCCCAGCACCTACGCCCGTATCGCGGTCGATGGTGATGGCGATGGCCGCCGCGATCTGGTCGGCAGCATTCCTGACGCGCTGGCCTCCACCGCCAACTATCTGAAGCGTGCCGGTTGGCGCAGTGGCGAACCGTGGGGCATGGAAGTCCGTGTTCCCGCCGGCTTCAACGCCAGCCAGGCCGGCCGCACCCAGCGTCGCGCCCTGGCCGACTGGCGTGCGCAGGGCGTGACTGCGCTGGATGGCAGCGTGTTGGCTCCGGCCAACCTGCCGGCGGATGCGCGCGCCGCGCTGCTGCTGCCGGCCGGCAACAAGGGCCCGGCATTGCTGGTGTTCCGCAACTACGACGCGATCTACAGCTACAACGCCGCCGAAAGCTATGCGCTGGCGATCGCGACGCTGGCTGACCAATTGCGTGGCGGCAACGGGTTGGCCACCGCCTGGCCGACCGATGACCCGGGCCTGGGCCGCGATGAGCGCCGCCAGCTGCAGACCCTGCTGCTGGCCCGCGGCCACGATATCGGTGCCGCCGACGGCATGATCGGTACCGCCACGCGCCGCGCGATCCAGGCCGAGCAGCAGCGCCTGGGCTGGAGCGAGGTGGACGGCCGCGCAGGCCAGCGCATCCTGCGCACGCTGCAGGAAGAGGCGACCGCCATCGCACCCGCTGGGCAGAAAGCCTTGCCGGCGGCACGTTGACCGCGACATCATCGCCGCGGTCTTCAAGGAGCGTCATCGCATGCAGTCGAATCCGGACATCAGCACCGGCCTGTATCACGGCCTGGAGGCCTGGCAGGTGCGAACCGCCAACGCCACGGCGGTCGTCAGCGTGTTCGGCGGCCAGCTGCTGTCGTTCATTCCCGATGGGCAGCCCGATCTGCTGTGGCTTTCGCCCACGCGCGCCGAGCTGCCCACGCCCATCCGCGGTGGCGTCCCGGTGTGCTGGCCGTGGTTCGGTCGCCAGGGCCAGAGTGCCGATGTACCGGCGCATGGCCTGGTACGTACCGCGCGCTGGGAGCTTCTGCAGGCCAGCCAGCGTGATGATGGCGAGGTCGAGCTGCAGTTGGCGCCTGCGCCCGGCGCCAATCGCGGCCTGCGCCTGCAGATGCAGCTGCGCATCGGCCGCCAACTGCGCCAGCAGCTGGTCACCGAGAACACCGGAACCTCGCCGGTGACCTTCACCCAGGCCCTGCACAGCTATTTCCGGGTGGGCGATGCCAAGCGGGTCGAGGTCGAGGGCCTTGACGGCCTGCAGTACCTGGACAAGTACGAGGACTATGCGCAGCTGCGCCTGCAACAGGGACCGTGGTCATTGCGCGATCCACGTGATCCCGGTCGCAGCGATCGCATCTACACCGGTGCCGGCGGCCATTACGTGCTGCATGATCCCGTACTGCAGCGGCGGATCGAGATCCGCAGCGAAGGCAGCCAGACGCTGGTGGTCTGGAATCCGGGCGCCGAGGCGGCAGCCAGGATGGCCGATGTCGGCGAGGGCTGGCGCGATTACGTATGCCTGGAAGTGGCCAACGCAGGCCCGGAGCAGATTACGCTTGCGCCGGGTGCGCGCCATCAGCTGGTGCAGACCCTGGGCAGTACCGCGCTGTAGGCGCGGACAACGATTTCAGTTTGTCGATGCAGGTAGCAAGGACGGAAAACATGCAGGAAGCACAATGGTGGTACGCCAATGGCAGGCAGAGCAGTGGGCCGGTGGATCTGGCCGGTCTTCGCCAGCTGCAGCAGGAAGGGACGGTTACGGCGCGCACCCTGCTCTGGTGCGAAGGCATGCCCTCATGGCGGCCGTTGGCGGAACTGGAGCAGGCTTCCACCCCCGTCGAGGTGGCTCCGGCCCTGGATATCGACGCAGCCCCTGCGGTTGAGGGCATCGCGCCGGATGTCGGCGATCCGTCCGATCCCTATCGTGCGCCGGCCGCCGCACCGGACAGGGCTGCGGCTGCCGGGCTGGAGGGCGAGATGGCCTTGTACGCCAGCGTGGTCGGCGGCAACTTCCCGATCTATCGCCAGCGCTGGCGGCTGGATCAGGGCGTTGCCACGGGCAGTGGCACCTGGCATTGGCCGGCCTTCCTGCTCGGGCTGATCTGGATGATGTACCGCAGGATGTACCGCCTGGCGGCGATGTGGGCTGGCCTGCTGCTGCTGATCAGCGTGGTGGAGACCTGGCTGGATGTGCCGGATGGCCTGTCGCTGGTCATCACCTTCGCGCTGAGCATCACCACCGGCATCTTTGGCAACAGCTGGTACCTGGCACACTGCCAGCGCCTGATCGCCCAGGCCCGTGCCGTCACCGGCGACGATGATGCACGGCTGCGCAGCGAGCTGACCGCGCGTGGCGGCACCAGCGTGGTCGCCACACTGATCGCCATCGTCATCGCGGTGGCGCTGAGCATCGTCGGCGCAGCATTGGCCGGGTAGGGTGGGTCAGCGGTCCTGACGGGGCCGCAGCACCAGCAGGCACAGCGCACCGGCCACCAGGCCCCAGAACGCCGAGCCGATGCCGGCCAGTGAGACGCCCGAGGCGGTGACCAGGAAGGTGACCAGTGCCGCCTCGCGGTCCCGCTCTACCGCCAGCGCACTGGCCAGGCTGTTGGCGATGGTGCCGAACAGCGCGATACCGGCCACGCAGGCCACCAGCTCCTTGGGGAAGGCAGCGAACAGTGCGGCTACGGTGGCACCGAACAGCCCGATGACGATGTAGAAGGCACCTGCCGCCATGGCGGCGGTATAGCGTCGTGCCGGGTCCTCATGGGCATCACGGCCCATGCAGATCGCGGCGGTGATTGCCGCCAGGTTCAGCGCGTACGCACCGAACGGCGCCAGTAGTGTATTGACCACACCGATCCAGCCGATCAGCGGCGACACCGGGGCGTCGTAGCCGGATGCCCGCATCACCGCCACGCCCGGAATGTTCTGCGAGGCCATGGTGACCACGAACAGGGGCAGGGCGATGCCGGCCACCGCGGTCCAGGACAGGGATGGGGTCACCCATTGCGGTACCGCCAGTTGCAGCTGCACCTGCTGTGCGTGCAGCAGGCCACGGCTGGCCGCAATCGCGATGCCGACCAGCAGGGTGGCGATGACCGCATAGCGCGGGAACAGGCGGCGTCCGGCCAGCCACGTGGCGAACATGGCCAGCGCCAGTACCAGCTGGGTGTTCATGGCCACGAACACGTCCAGACCGAAGCGCAGCAGCACCCCGGCCAGCATGCCGGCGGCCAGCGCCATCGGTACCCGTTGCATCAACCGGGCGAAGATGCCGGAGAAGCCAGCCAGCATGCCCAGAACCGCAGCGAGCAGGAATGCGCCGGTGGCCTCGGAAAGAGATGCGCCGCCGGCACCGACCACCAGCATCGCCGCGCCCGGTGTCGACCATGCGGTCACCACCGGTACCCGATAGCGTAGTGACAGCCCGATGCAGGTGACACCCATGCCCAGTCCCAGTGCCCACATCCATGAGGCGATCTGCGCCTGATTGGCACCGACAGCTTGTGCAGCCTGGAACACGATGACGGCCGAACTGGCGAAGCCGACCAGCACAGTAATGAAGCCGGCAACGAGGGCCGGTACTGAAAGGTCGCGCCACCACGCTTGCCGCACCTGCATGTTCATTGCCGTCTCTCCACTGTGCATCCGTGCATTGATAGCCCTTGTGGCGTTGACCGCGCAACGCGCGGTCAACGCCACAGTGATCTTCGAGCGTATGCCATGCGTGACGTTGCCTTGGTTCTGTCATCACCCTGCAAAAAAATGCTTGACGAAATCTGCAGGATCTCTAGAATTCGCTCCCTTGCTGCAGCGCACCGCTTCTTCGGAAACGGCACGCAAACAGCAACGCCACCACCGACGAACGAGATGATCGAACGAAGGTGTTGACGGACTCGAAAAGTCCGGCATAATAGGCGGCTCGCAACGACGAAAGGCCTTCGGGTCCAACGCCGAAGCAGCATCGGCAACAACGTCCACCCCGGTGAGACGGCCTTGAAAAAAGGTGTTGACGAAGCGGAAAAGCCGGCTATAATGGGCGGCTCGCTACGAAGGAAACTTCGCAGCACACGGGAACGGCGCTGAGGCCACTTCCCCGGATCTTTGAAAGTATGCGCAGGTATCTTGTGAAGGCGCCTGCAGGAAGGATGATTGTCCATCTTGCAGACGTTTGATCAAGCAACTATTAATTGTTTTAAAGCAAGCGATACGTTGCCAGAATCAATCATCTGCAGCTTTA